>JAAXZZ010000160.1 GCA_012719655.1 Gammaproteobacteria bacterium
TGCAGAGAAGATGCAGAATGGACAACTGCTGCATCCATCTCGATTAATGCTTGAGCACCGGAAATAAGCGGGCCGACATGGATCATCAGCATGGCAAATAAGCCAAGCCAAATCGCTATGCCGTGATTACGCTCCCGCTGAATCAATCCCAGTACTCCATTGTTTTCATCCATATCCGAGTAAAAACTATCGCTGATAAATGATCACATAAATCAGCGCAGAATTAGCGCGGCAGTCTGTCGCAGAAAAACTCAAAGCAATAAAAACCTAAAAAAACAAAAATAAAGCCGTAAAAACCCAATTAAAAACACATAAAAGATGACTTCTACCAATTTGAAAACGTTACTTGCAATAAAAAACCTATAAACATAGATTTACTCCAGCCCACATGCAGTATCGCGCGCCCTATTGAGCAAATAACCATACAGAGTATGCGCTAAAGCCATGTTGTATTTCATTGACTTCGATTAAGGATCAACTTATGCCCATGTTGAGTAACCCAGCCACTAAATACCGCGCCTATCCTGTATTGAATTTACCGGATCGTACCTGGCCAAACAAAACCATCACCCATGAGCCCATTTGGTGCAGTTCGGATTTACGTGATGGTAACCAGTCGCTGATCGAGCCAATGAGCCCTGAAAAAAAACTGCGCTTCTTTAAAACCTTAGTGGCGGTTGGCGTGAAAGAAATTGAAGTGGCCTTCCCGTCTGCGTCACAAACTGATTTTGACTTTGTACGCCTGCTGATCGAAGACGGGCACATTCCTGAAGACACCACGATTCAAGTGTTGACCCAAGCCCGTGAAGACTTGATTGCGCGCACCTTTGAATCGTTAAAAGGCGCACCTAAAGCCATTGTCCATATGTACAATGCAGTCTCCCCTGCGTTCCGTCGCATTGTCTTTAACCAGGATAAAGCCGGCGTGAAAGCCATCGCCGTGCATGCCGCGCAATTGTTTAAAAAATACGCTGCCATGCAACCAGAAACCCAATGGACTTTCGAATACTCACCAGAAACCTTCAGTGCCACAGAAACTCCATTTGCCGTTGAAGTCTGCAATGCGGTGCTGGATGTATGGCAACCCAGTGCTAACAACAAAGTGATTTTGAATTTGCCGGCGACAGTCGAAGTTGCCACACCCAATGTGTATGCCGACCAAATTGAGTGGTTTGCGCGCAACATCGATTACCGCGAGCACGTGATCATTAGCCTACACACCCATAACGACCGCGGTACTGGCGTAGCTGCCAGCGAGTTGGGCTTATTGGCCGGTGCCGACCGCGTTGAAGGCTGCTTATTTGGTAATGGTGAGCGCACTGGTAACGTTGATTTAGTCACCTTAGCTTTAAATATGTACACCCAAGGCGTTGATCCAAAACTGGATTTTTCTGATATTGATGCAGTGCGCAAAGTTGTCGAAGAGTGCAATCAATTGCCCGTACATCCGCGCCATCCCTATGCGGGCGATTTAGTGCACACGGCATTTTCTGGCTCACACCAAGATGCCATTCGCAAAGGCTTTGCCCAACGCGACGTCAAGGGTATTTGGGAAGTCCCTTATCTGCCTATTGATCCGGCTGACATTGGCCGCGACTATGAGGCCGTGATCCGCGTCAACAGCCAATCGGGTAAAGGGGGTGTCACTTATTTGCTGGAGCAGGAATACGGCATTCAATTGCCACGCCGCATGCAGATTGAGTTTAGCCAAGTGATCAAAGCAGAAACCGATCGCTCCGGTTTAGAAGTATCGGCAGCACAAATTTACACCTTATTAGACCGTGAGTATTTGCAGGCCTTAAGCCCATACGCCCTGCAGAAGCATCGTTTGCAAGAAGAAGACGGCATTTGCACATTAACCACTGAAGTCTGTGCTGACGGTGTGGTTAAAAGCTGGAGCGGTTGTGGCAATGGCCCACTGGAAGCCTTGGTTGCTAGCTTGCCTGTTGCGGTGGAGATCATGGATTACAACGAGCACGCTATTGGCAGCGGTAGCAACGCTAAAGCTGCAGCCTATATTGAGCTGCGTTTACCCGGCCAACGCCCAGTGTTTGGTGTCGGTATTGATAGCAATATCACCACGGCCAGCATTCGTGCGCTGTTCAGCGCGCTCAATCGTGCCAGCGCCAATGCCACGAGCAATACTGAAGCGATGCGTAACAGCGCTTAACGGCTAAAGCTCAGTTTACAAACAATAAAAAGCCCTTACCCAGCTATCTGGGTAAGGGCTTTTTGCTGCAGCCAGCACGCCGCCTAAGACGGCCCAACACTGTTTAAGCCTGTGCTTTTGCTGCTGCGGCTTTAATGATTTTTTGTAACTCACCACTTTCGTGCATCTCAGTGATGATATCGCAACCACCAACCAGCTCACCATCGACCCATAATTGTGGAAAAGTCGGCCAGTTTGCATAAGCTGGCAAGTTGGCACGGATGTCTGGGTTTGCCAGAATATCAACATAAGCAAATTTTTCGCCACAGGCCATCAAAGCCTGGGTCGCACGCTGCGAGAAACCACACTGCGGCGCGTTTGGCGAGCCTTTCATGTACAGCAAAATCGCATTGTTTTCGATCTGTTCTTTAATTGTTTCAATGATATCCACAAGCCACCTCGACAGATATTTAACTCATTACGCCCATTCAATGCTGAGCACCTGGCGCGTATTCTAGCCTAAAACCTAGCGTTGCGCTCTGCTTTAGATTAACTCAAATCAAGCAATTATCTTTATCTAGGTCAATTGTGTGCCATTACACTATTGGCACAGCCATGCAACAGACTTTCCAAACACTGCTTGCTAGCGTTTGCACACAGCCCCCTTTACCTTATAAGATTCGGACCTTATGTTATTTAGCTGTCGCGGTTTTACTCTTTACTTATGCCGCACTTGCATACCTCAGCATTCATCAAGGTTATAAAATATGAGCGTTAGACACTTCTTGTCACTAACGGATTGCTCCCCTACAGAATTGCAATTGATCATTGAGCGCGCCATTGAACTCAAGCGTCAGCGCCAAAACGGACAGACGCAGGAAACACTTAAAGGCCGCGTCTTAGGCATGATTTTTGAAAAAGCCTCAACGCGTACCCGCTTATCTTTTGAGGCGGGGATGTTTCACCTCGGTGGCCATTCGATTTTCTTATCACCGCGTGACACCCAACTGGGTCGTGGAGAGCCACTGGCTGACTCATCCATTGTCATGTCAAGTATGCTTGACGCAGTAATGATCCGCACGTTCGCCCATGCCACCTTGACTGAATTTGCTAAGCACGCAACGGTGCCAGTGATCAACGGTTTATCCGATGATTTACACCCTTGTCAGTTGCTGGCAGATATCCAAACATTTACTGAACTACGCGGTTCAATTCAAGACAAAACCGTGGTCTGGATTGGTGACGGCAACAATATGTGCAACTCTTACATTGAGGCGGCCGTGCAGTTTGACTTTAACTTACGTATTGCTTGCCCTAAAGGCTATGAGCCTGACCGGCAATTAGTGGCCTGGGCAGGCCCGCGGGTCAGCATCACTGATGATCCACAGCAAGCCGCGCATGGCGCCCATTTAATCAGCACCGATGTCTGGGCATCCATGGGCCAAGAAGATCAAGCGCAAGCGCGCATGGCCGAGTTTCGCCCTTTCCAAGTCAACAAAGCGCTGCTCGACTTGGCTGCCGATGAGGTACTGCTGATGCACTGTTTGCCTGCGCACCGTGGCGAGGAAGTCAGTTTAGATGTGCTCGATGATCCTCGTGCAGTGGTTTGGCAACAAGCTGAAAACCGTTTGCATGCGCAAAAGGCCCTACTTGAGTTTTTAATCAACCCAGCGCTGTACCAACATGGATAAGAACGGGTTGTTATTAAGTCTCACTGATCTCAGTTGCGGCTATGCTGATCAGCCGATAGTGCAGCAATTAAATCTGCACCTCAATAGCGGTGACATTGGCTGCTTACTTGGTCCTTCCGGTTGCGGTAAGACCACCACGCTGCGTGCGATTGCAGGCTTTGAACCTATTTTAAAAGGCTCAATCACTTTGGCGGGCGAAGTCATTTCACGACCGAAATTTACTTTAGCCCCAGAAAAACGCCGCATTGGTATGGTCTTTCAAGATTACGCATTGTTTCCGCATCTGAGTGTTGAGAAGAACATTGCTTTTGGCATTCGCAAGCACCCTGATGCAGAGCGTATTACCCAAGAACTGTTGGAATTGGTCAAGCTTGGCGGTCTGGGCAAACGCTATCCCCATGAACTGTCCGGCGGTCAGCAGCAGCGCGTGGCTTTAGCTCGCGCCTTAGCACCTGAACCGCGCTTGCTGTTACTCGACGAACCTTTTTCCAACTTAGATGGCGAACTGCGCCGCCGTTTAAGCCAAGAAGTTCGCGACATCCTTAAGCACCGTGGTACCAGTGCGATTTTAGTCACCCATGACCAAGAAGAAGCCTTTGCCATGAGTGACAGTATTGGTGTGTTTAATAAAGGCCGTCTCGAACAATGGGACTCACCTTTTAATCTTTACCACGAGCCATTGACGCCCTTTGTTGCCAGTTTTGTTGGTCAAGGCTACTTTATTCGTGGGCAAATGCTCACCAATGACAGCGTACAAACTGAACTTGGCGTCATTCGTGGTAACCGTGCTTACAACTGGCCTGCCGGCAGCACCGTCGATGTCTTGCTGCGTCCGGATGACATTATCGACTCACCAGAGAGTCCGCTAAGGGCCATTATTATTGGCAAAACCTTTTTAGGCGCGGCGACTCTGTATCGCTTAGAACTGCAAACCGGCAACCAATTAGAAGCGATTTTCACCAGTCATATCGATCATTTTCTTGGCGAGAATGTAGGCATTGAAGTCGCCGCCGACCACCTTGTGGCTTTTGCCACACCCGGTACGGTTGCCGCGCACAGCAGTTTACCGATGACAGGCGTACGCCGTTACAGCTCGACAACATAACCCCTCGAAAAACTCAGTAACAGCCGCTCATGCAGCTGTTACTTGCTGTTTATAACCTGCACACCTGCACTCAGCCTCTTAAAACTACAGCCATTTGCCTGATGCAGCAAAGCCCTGACTGAGCCGCCATCAAAATACCCGCACAGCATTGCAACAGCCTAATACAACAGCTTTGCGTCATCACAGCCAAGGATCTAAATCTCGCGGAA
>JAAXZZ010000161.1 GCA_012719655.1 Gammaproteobacteria bacterium
CATCTGCTGATCTAGAACAGCACAGTAATCTGTTGGAGAGAGTGTGTGTCTGAGTTGATGAATGAATTTTTACAGCGTGCCAGTCAAGTCTTGCAACAGATTGAGCCATTGTTGCCAAAAGTGATTGAGCCTGTTGATTGGAATACTGTTTATGCGGCGAGCTGGCAGCGCAAAGGCAATAGCAGCTTTTTTCGCCCCATTGCGCTAGGTGCCGATATTCGCGTAGCAGATTTGTTGGGTGTGGATCTGCAGCGTGAGCAGTTGTTGCGCAATACTCTGCAGTTTATGCGTGGCTTTCCAGCTAATCATGCTTTGTTATGGGGCGCGCGAGGTACAGGAAAGTCTTCTATTGTGCGTGCTTTGTTGGCTGAGTATGCCGAGCAAGGTTTGCGCTTAATTGAAGTTGATCGCAATGAGCTGGCTGATTTGCCGCTGATTGTCGAATCCCTGGCAGGTTTGCCGCAGCACTTTCTTGTCTTTTGTGATGATTTGTCTTTTGAGGCCGGTGAGGGCGATTATCGTATTTTGAAAAGTGTGTTAGATGGCTCTTTAGAGCGAGCACCGGATAACGTGCTGTTATATGCCACGTCTAATCGTCGCCACTTGCTTCCTGAGCAGCACAGTGACAATCAGCATTGGCAGCAGGGTGATGGTGGCGAGCTGCATCCGAGTGAAGCTGTAGAAGATAAGATCGCCTTGTCTGATCGTTTTGGCTTGTGGCTGTCATTTTATCCATTCAATCAAGAGCATTACTTGGCTGTTGTGCGGCACTGGATTGCTGAGTATGCGCGGCCTAGCAATCTCACTTGGCAGTTTACTGAAGAAACGGCTAAAGAAGCGATCAGCTGGGCAACAGCGCGGGGCAATCGCAATGGTCGTTGCGCGGCGCAATTTGCTAAACAGTGGGTGGGTTTGCGCTTGCTTGAGCAGAGGGTGTAAGCGAGCTTATTTTGTCTAGCCTTGAGCGCTGTCGTGTATTGGGTTAATGCCGTGCAGGCTCTATACTGTGCGGCTTGTTTTTAAGGGGATTGCACTATGACCACACCGCATGTCGAACAACACCTACAGCTGTTAGCGCATCTGCGCACGATTTTAGTCGCGGTAGCCGAAGCAGAAGTAGTGCCAGAACATCATCATGTATTATTTCTTGAGCGCTTTGATGAGATGGTCGCAGGCTTGCGCGCGAGTAGTGATGATCTTTATGTTGGGCAAGACATCATCAGTCAGGTGTTTCAGCGTTATCCGCAAATTGCCCACTTAGTGCCGCGCGATTTGTTATGGTTCTTTGGCGGCGACTGCTTGCACTATATGCCAGACGATGAAATCGAGAAATACCAAGAGCTGGAAGAGCGTCGTTATCAGGCTTTAGAAAATGGCGAAGATTTTGATTGGAATCACGAAATCCAACTGATGTTTATGCCGGAAAAGACGCCAGAACACTGAAATATAAAGAATTTTTAAAAAAAGCTTGACGGCTAGTGAGATGCTCCGTAATATGCGCGCCACTTCAAGCAATTAAGCAAATCGCTCAAGTTTAGAAGTTGCAAGCTGTAATAAGCTGAAGGATGCGTCCCCTTCGTCTAGTGGCCTAGGACACCGCCCTTTCACGGCGGTAACAGGGGTTCGAGTCCCCTAGGGGACGCCATTTTTGCGGGAATAGCTCAGTTGGTAGAGCACGACCTTGCCAAGGTCGGGGTCGCGAGTTCGAGTCTCGTTTCCCGCTCCAAATTTGGCGTCAAGCTAAAAAAGAAAGAGCCGAAAGGCTCTTTTTTTTCGTCTGCAGTTTAAGCCCTTGCTCGCTGAGTCTCTTCTAGGTCGCAGTGGCTACTCATCAATACTTTAGTTGTGCCTGATCAGTCATTCAGCGATGAAGGGTGCGCGCAATGAATTGGTTTTTTTATTGGGTTAATGATTTGACGTTAGTTAAAGGGTGGCTACGCTTTCAGCTCAATAGCAGAAGTGATGTCAAAACTGCAGTTTTATGGTTATGCTGATAACGCAAACAATGCATAAGGAGAACAGGTCTATGCCGACTACAGTACGTATGACCAATTTGTTTTTGCAGTTGGGTTTGGATGCAACGCCTGAAGGGGTTGCACGTTTTATTAGCGAGCATCGCTTAGCACCTGAAATTAATATGCTCGATGCTGATTTCTGGAGCGATGGACAGCGTCAATTGTTAAAAGAGATGCTGTGTTCGGATGGTGAATGGGCGTTAGTTGTTGATCAACTCAATGAAGCGCTGCGTGCGCCGGATAGCTAAACAGCAGTGTGCTGTTGCGGTTGAAGCGGCACAGCGGCCTTGCAAAGCGCCTTAGCAAGGCCGTTGTCTAGGGCTTGGCGCTCAGCTTTTATGACCCTTGGCTAGGCCGCTGTTGTCGGTAGTGTATCTGGGCTGCACTAAAACACTGTGTTCCCAAGCACGCAACGGTGCAGGCGGTTGGCTTACTACTCTGGTAACACTCTTGCCGCAGACGATCACTGCTGGGTAATGGGGTGGCTGATTGGCACTGCATGGTATGTCTTATTGATATTTAAAACATAGCCCTTTCCGGTGTGCCTGAATCCTTTGCGCCTTGTTTGCATATAATTCTTTTTGATATACCAATACTAAAGTAAGGTCGTTTTTGGCCTTCTTGGGCTTTTGTTAAAGGTTATAGCCGTTATTATCAAAGCATACCTTTGCCTGCGGTTGGCGCTGGCATTGAAGATAATGAGGCTGACCTTATGATTTATGCACAACCTGGTACTCAAAACTCTTTGCTAACGATCAAGCCACGCTACGGTAACTTTGTCGGCGGACAGTTTGTGCCGCCGGTAAACGGTGAGTACTTTAAAAACACCACGCCGGGAACCGGTGCTGATTGTGGCGAATTCCCGCGCTCTAACGCTGATGACATTAACTTAGCGCTTGATGCGGCGCATGCGGCAGCTGCTGCTTGGGGTAAAACCTCTGCACAAGAGCGCGCTTTGGTGCTCTTGAAAATTGCAGATCGCATTGAGCAAAACCTTGAATTATTAGCTGTCGCTGAGACTTGGGATAACGGTAAAGCCATTCGCGAAACATTAAATGCTGATGTGCCTTTAGCGGCCGATCACTTCCGTTATTTTGCTGGCTGTATTCGCGCGCAAGAAGGTACTTCGGCAGAGATTGATGAGCACACTGCGGCTTATCACTTCCACGAACCCTTGGGTGTGGTCGGGCAGATTATCCCTTGGAATTTTCCACTGCTAATGGCCGCTTGGAAGTTGGCGCCTGCGCTCGCCGCTGGGAACTGTGTGGTGCTTAAACCGGCTGAGCAAACGCCTTTGTCGATCACTGTGCTGATGGAGTTGATTGGTGAGTTATTGCCACCTGGCGTGCTAAATATCGTGCATGGCTTTGGTCGTGAAGCGGGCGAGGCCTTAGCAACCAGTACGCGAATTGCCAAAATTGCCTTTACTGGCTCAACCCCAGTGGGTTCGCGGATTATGCATGCGGCGGCTGAAAATATTATTCCAAGTACTGTCGAGCTTGGCGGTAAATCACCGAATATTTTCTTCGCTGACATTATGGAGGCTGAGCCTAAGTTCATCGAGAAAGCGGCAGAAGGCTTGGTGTTAGCGTTCTTTAACCAAGGCGAAGTCTGTACTTGCCCGTCGCGAGCCTTGATTCAAGAGTCTATTTACGAGCCTTTTATGGCTGAAGTGATGAAGAAAATTAAACAGATTCGCCGTGGTAATCCTCTGGATACCGAAACCATGGTCGGAGCACAAGCGTCAGCTCAGCAGTTTGAGAAGATCATGTCCTATATGGATATTGCCAAGACCGAAGGAGCCGAGCTGCTTGCTGGCGGTAAAGTTGAGAGGCTCGAAGGTGATTTGGCACAAGGCTATTACATTCAGCCTACGCTGCTAAAAGGCCACAATAAAATGCGCGTCTTCCAAGAAGAAATTTTTGGTCCAGTGGTGGCTGTCACTACGTTTAAGGACGAAGCGGAAGCGTTAGAGATTGCCAATGACACCGAGTACGGTTTAGGCGCTGGAGTGTGGACGCGAGATATCAATCGAGCCTATCGCATGGGTCGAGGCATTAAAGCAGGCCGTGTTTGGACTAACTGCTACCACCTGTACCCTGCACACGCCGCGTTTGGCGGTTATAAAAAATCAGGCGTAGGGCGTGAAACCCACAAAATGATTCTGGGGCATTATCAGCAAACGAAAAATTTGCTGATCAGTTATGACATCAATCCTTTAGGGCTCTTTTAAACTAAGGGCTGTTGCAGGCTTGAAGAGCACACTATCATCGCGTTGAATTGAACGGTTTTTTGCTCGTAAACAGCCTGTGACAGCCATTTTTATCTAAAGAGCAATACTGTAAGCGCTTTTTAGCGCCATACGCTGTGCCATAGACTTTTGTTTCTAGCGGTTGTTGAAGCTGTTGTAAAAATTTTTACTGCTCAAGGATTGACCTGCTTGGCGCGCGGTTTGTCTTCTCGATGATTGGTCGGTGTTGAATTGAACTGAACTGAGTTCGAAAACAACTGTGCATTTCTTGAGCGCTGACGCTAGAGCGTCTAGAATGGCGCACTTTTATTTATGGCAGGTCAAACATGAACGACACTACAACGCTACCCGCTTTACCTGATCGTCTGTCAGGTAACCCTCGCAGTCCATACCATGTGGCAGCTATCTTTGAAAACAGTATTGGTATTCGACTCAACGGTAAAGAGCGTTCTGATGTTGAGGAATATTGCATCAGTGAAGGCTGGGTTAAAATTCCTTCGCCGAAAGCCAAAGATCGTCGTGGTCAGCCATTGTTGGTGACGCTGAAAGGAAAAGTTGAAGCATTTTATCGCTAAACGAAAATGATACAAAACGGTTGGCTGAAGTTGCTGCATGGGTGAAGTGCTGTTGTCATAGCGTCAATGCTAAGGCGTTGTATCCCATTCGTTGTCTCAGCGTTAGCGGTGAGCAGGCTTTATCACTGCGGTGAAAAGCCTGTTCGTAGATTGCTATTGCGGAGGATTAATTGCCGCGTAAAATCTGTAATGGGCTGCTCTGTAAGACTTGGCGTGTGCCGAGCATGCCAACTGCAGTAATCAACAGCGCGCCCAGAATCGGCAGGACAATCAACCATGGGTGTGGCTGCCAAGCTAAATCAAAAGCAAAGCGGTAGAGCATGAAACTGCTGATTTCGCAGCCTAGCCATGCCAATAGGCCGCTGCAGGCACCGATTAAAGCGAACTCATTGCGCTGTGAGCCTAGTAGTAATTGACGTGATCCACCCAGCGCGCGAATCAGCGCACCTTGTTGCACACGCTCGGTCAGGGTGCTGTGTAAGCCTGCGATCAACACGGTAATGCCGGCGGCCAACACAAACAACAGAATTAGTTCAATCGCTAACGTCACTTGCGCAAGAATATCGCGCAGCTGACGCAGCACTGCATCAACTTGCAAAATGCTCACGCTTGGAAAGGCTTTGGCTAAATCAATACGTTGTTGCTCGGCGTGCTCGGGGAGATAAAAACTGGTCATATAGGTGTGCGCAGCGTTACCCATCTGCTCTGGATTGAAAATCACAAAGAAGTTGGGCTGCATGCTGTTCCAGTCTACCGTGCGCAGGCTGACAATCTGTGCGGGGTAATCGGTGCCACCGATATGGAAAGTCAAACGGTCGCCAACGGTTACACCAAGCTCTTTGGCTAAGTCGTTTTCGACCGATACTTGATAGGGCGCAGCGCTTGCGGCAGCCACAGCGTTGCTTGGCCACCACTGTCCTGCAACGACTTCATTGTCTTTAGGGAGTTGATCCGTCCAAGTCAGATTAAGGTCGCGCTGCAGAGTGCGCATCACGCGCGCTTCTGGATCAATTAAATCGGTTGCGACTTGCTCGTTAATCTTGGTGAGACGCCCTAAAATAACCGGGTAGAGCGGTGCTGTATTGCTGCTGATGCTATTTAACGTTGCGCTAAAATCACCTTGCTGAGCCGGCAAGATATTAATTGCAAAGTGATTGGGAGCCTGCTGCGGCAGTTGCGCTTGCCAGTTATCCAGCAATTCGCTGCGCAGTAAAACAATCAAGGCCATGGATAATAAAATTAAAGCAAAGGCCATAATCTGACCGACGCTGTTGAGCGGATAACGCAGCAAGTGACCAAGGCTTAAGCGCCACGCTAGGCTGCGTTTAGCCAACCAGAAACGTAAGCTTTTCAAGCCGAAAAACAGCCCCGCACCGAGCACCACAGCCGCGCTGCCGCCGCCAACCAGCAAGGCGCTGGTCAAGCGTATATCCAGATTCAACTGCCACATTAAAGCCGCCAGTGCTAATAAGACGCAGCCATACAATAACCAAACGGCTGGCGCTACAGGCAGTAAATCACGGCGTAACACGCGCAGCGGTGCAATCCGTCCCAGGGCTATTAAAGGCGGCAAGGCAAAGCCTGCGAGCATCACTATGCTGGTGGCAATGCCAGTGACAAAAGGCTTTAAACTGCCAGCGGGAATATCCTCAGGTAATAATCCTGCCAGCAATTCAAACAGTGCCAATTGTGCCAGCCAGCCAATCAGCGAGCCTAAGATGCTGGCCAATAACGCCAGTAGCAATAGTTGTAGGCAAAACAACCAGAGGGTGTGTTGGCGCGATAAGCCAAAGCAGCGCAATAAAGCCGCCTGATCAAAACGCTGCCGCGCGAAACGACTGGCGGATAAAGCAACCGCCACTGCGGCCAGTAAAATCGCGGCTAAGCTGGCGAGATTTAAATAACTGGCGGCGCGTTCAAGGGCGCCGCTGACTTGTTGATTGCCGTCTTCCAGACCTTCAATGCGTTGGTGGGGCAGCAGGCTTTTTTCTAGGGTGCTGCGTAGGTTGTCTATGGCTTTGGCATCACCGCTCCACAGCTGTCGATAGCTCACGCGGCTGCCAGGCTGCAGTACATTGGTCGCTGGCAAATCAGCGAGGTTGATCATCGCGCACGGAGTAAAGCTCAGTAGATTGCCAGTGCGATCAGGCTCATAGGTCAGAATACGGCTGACATTAAAGTGTGCTGCACCAATTTCAACGCTGTCGCCCAGTTGTAACGCTAAGCTGGTCAGCAGTTGCGCATCCAGCCAGACTTCGCCTGGCTGAGGACGACCGCCTCTAAGTTCTTCACCGTAAAGTTGTGTACTGCTGCGCAATTCACCGCGTAATGGGTATTGGTTGTCAACGGCCTTCACGCTGGCAAGCTCAATACCATCCTTGCTGGCCAGCATGCTGGCAAACTGCAGGGTTTGGGCGCTGCTTAAACGCTCATTTTGCACAAGGGCTAATTGTTCGGCCTGCGCAGGTTCGCTACTCGATAAAATCAAGTCAGCGGCGAGAAACTCGCCCGCGCGCAATTGCATGGCGCCTTGTAAGCGTTCTGCAAAGTAGCCAATGGTGCTGCTGCTGGCAACGGCAATGACTAAAGCAAAAAACAAAATACGCAGTTCGGGCGTGCGACGTTCGCGCAGCAGCTGTTTGCTGGCTAGTTTCAATAGGCTAGGTAATGTCAGTTGCATGTGTGATCCACCTGGCGTCCGGCTTCTAAACGTAAATGCCGCTGGCAGCGCGCGGCGAGTTTTTCATCGTGAGTGACCAACACCAGGGTGGTGCCTAACTCTTTATTCATTTCAAATAATAGGTCGCTGATGCTTTCGCCGGTTTGGCTGTCAAGGTTGCCCGTTGGCTCATCGGCAAATAGCACGTCGGGCTGGGTGGCAAAGGCGCGGGCGAGAGCGACACGTTGTTGCTCGCCGCCGGAGAGTAAATTAACTGGATGCTGTAAACGCTTCTCAAGGCCAACACGAATCAATAGTTCGCTGGCGCGTTGCTGTGGGTTGGCATGGCCAGCCAGCTCTAGTGGCAGCATCACATTCTCTAAGGCATTTAAACTGTCGAGTAGCAGAAACGCTTGGAAGACAAAACCTACATGTTCGGCACGTATAGCGGCGCGCTGATCTTCATCGAGCGTGTTGAGGTTGTGCCCAGCCAAAATGACTTCACCACTGCTGGGTAAATCCAGACCTGCCAGCAGTCCTAATAAGGTTGATTTGCCTGATCCTGAGCGCCCGATAATGGCCAGTGAGTCGCCCTGGGCAAGCTCAAAGGAAACATTGTCTAGAATGGACAGTTGGTCTTCTGTTGATGAAACCTTTTTGCTAAGGTGCTGGGCGCTAAGAATGGTTTTAATCATGAGGTTTCCAATGCGTCAATGGATAGCAACGATATGCTTGCTGGTGCTGGGCTCGTTCACTGAAGCACAAGCGGCAACTGTTTTAGTGGTAGGGGATAGTATCAGTGCGGCCTTCGGTCTGGAAACTCAAGAGGGCTGGGTAACATTATTAGAAGAGCGTTTGCTTGAGCATAATCCGGAGTTTAAAGTCGTCAATGCCTCGATCAGTGGTGAAACCACAGGCGGTGGATTGGCTCGTTTTCCGCAGTTGCTGAGCCAACATCAACCTGACTATGTCATCATTGAGCTTGGTGGTAATGATGGTTTGCGCGGGCTATCGCTGACGCAAATGAGTAGCAACCTGACTGGTATGGTGCAGCAGGCAAAACAGCAGGGGGCAGTTGTATTGTTACTGGGAATGCGCTTGCCAGGTAATTATGGTCAGCGTTACACCGAGGCTTTTTATAATGTGTATCAGCAGATTGCCGAGCGAGAAAATGTTGCTATTGTCGATTTTTTCTTAGCGGGCGTCGGCGGCGAAGAGGGCATGATGCAGGCTGATGGCGTGCATCCAACACAAATGGCGCAGCCGCGGCTACTGGAAAATGCTTGGCAGCGTTTGGCGCCACTGTTGCAACTGACTCCTGCGCAGTAAGCGCAATATATTTTCGCGGCATACTGTTATAGTGCGCGACTTTCGGCTAATGTAGCGCCCGATTTTAGGGGCTCTACATGGCACGCTTGGTGTGGTCTTTACATGCTTATCAGATTATTTTGCCGGACGAGCAACTGGATCTGTTCGCCTGTCAAAAAGAGCGCGTGCATGCGGTTAATCGTCAATTAGAATTAGGCAGTCAAGCCGATCGCACACTCTGTGGCAGTTTGTTACCCGCGCAGCCACACTGGCAAGCGTTGGAGCGACAGCAGTTGCGTACCTCTTATTTTTGTCCGCAGTGCCGAGAGGTTATTCAGGCTCAGCGCAAGCAGGCGCAACCGGGCTGGCGCAGAATATAAAGGCGTATGTCAAAGCGGCACAAATCCCGTACTATAGAACGGCACATTCACTCTTTTTGGTAGGGTTACTTCGATGTTGTTAAGCAAGCTCACGTTTAAGTCTTGGCGATTTTCTGGACTGGCAGCGTTGTGTTTCGCGCCTTTTGTTTCAGCACTTGAGTTGCCTTTGCCAGCGCCAGGTGAAGATGTGGTAGGTGAAGTGCAAGTCATTCAAGCGCGCTATGAAGATACGTTTGCTGATCTAGGGAAAATCCATGATTTAGGCTATCTGGAAATGGTTGCTGCCAATCCAGGAGTGGATGCTTGGTTGCCGGGAGAGGGGACTGAAATTATTTTGCCAACCCGCTACATTTTACCGCCTGGGCCGCGTGAAGGGGTGGTGATTAACTTGGCTGAATACCGTCTTTACTATTATCCAAAAGATAAACCGGTGGTCTACACCTATCCGTTAGGGATTGGTCGTGAAGGATGGGAATCACCGATCAGCGAGACATCCATTACGGTAAAAACACCGAATCCAGGCTGGACGCCGCCGCAATCAATTTTACGTGAACATGCGGAAGCCGGTGATCCATTACCCGCTTATGTGCCGCCAGGGCCAGATAATCCGCTGGGACCGTATAAGTTGACCTTGGGGTTGCCAGGTTATTTGATTCACGGTTCAAACAAGAAGTTTGGTATTGGTATGCGTGTCAGTCATGGCTGTTTCCGTATGCTTAATCATAATGTCTTAGAGTTAGCCAGTTTGGTGCCGGTCGGCACTAAGGTTCGTATTATTAACGAACCTTATAAGTTTGGGTTCTCTCAGGGCCGATTGTATTTAGAGGCACACACGCCGTTGAGTGACGATGGTGAGGCATCTGTTGTTGATAAACATGCCGCTGTGGTCAATGTGCTACTTAAGCGCGATGACATTCAAGATGCGCATCTTTTAGATTGGCAGCGTGTACGTGAAATTGTCGCTGGCGAAGTGGGTATGCCAGTGCCTATTACTGAGCCGGTAGCCATCGCTAAAGGTGATTGAGTAGGGTGCGTCAATCCTAATGTGGCTAATTTTCTGGTAAAAAGATTGACAATGCTTAATTTAAGTGTAGGATACGCGGCCATTGCAGGCACATAGCTCAGTTGGTTAGAGCACCACCTTGACATGGTGGGGGTCGTTGGTTCGAGTCCAATTGTGCCTACCAAACAAATCAAAAGGTCGCCTTAAGCGGCCTTTTTTGTTTTTATGGCAATCATTTTATTTGATTGCTTTTTTTCCAGTGAATCCGATTGATTTGGGGTGGGTACAACCCTCTGCCGTAGTATGGCAGGTATGCTTCGAAATCAATCGCTCTTACTGGCTCATCCCAACCCATGTGGCCTTTTGTAGGGGTCACCACTAGGCAGAGGAGGCGCCATGCCCGTAATTACTCTCCCTGACGGCAGTCAGCGTACATTTGAACAGCCTGTTTCTATTCTTGAAGTCGCCCAGTCTATCGGTGCAGGGCTGGCTAAAGCCACTGTTGCTGGTCGCGTCAATGGCCGCTTAATGGATGCCACTGATGTCATTAGCAGTGATGCGACGCTGTCGATCATTACCCCGAAAGATCCTGAAGGCGTTGAGATCATCCGCCACTCGTGCGCGCACTTGGTGGGTCATGCGGTTAAACAGTTATTCCCTGATGCGAAAATGGTCATCGGACCAGTGATTGATGAGGGTTTTTATTACGATATCGCCATTGCGCGCCCCTTTACTCCGGATGATATGCAAGCGATTGAAAAGCGCATGACCGAGCTGATCAATCAAGATTACGATGTGATTAAGAAGCTGACGCCGCGTGCTGAAGTCATCAAGCTTTTCACTGAGCGTGGGGAAGATTACAAATTACGCTTAATTGAAGATATGCCCGATGAAACCGAAATGGGTCTGTATTTTCACCAAGAATATGTTGATATGTGCCGTGGTCCTCACGTGCCAAATACGCGGTTTTTAAAATCTTTCAAATTGACGCGTTTTTCCGGTGCTTATTGGCGTGGCGACTCTAAAAATGAGCAGCTGCAGCGTATTTACGGCACCGCTTGGGCAGACAAGAAGCAACTGGCGGCCTATATTAAGCGTATTGAAGAAGCTGAAAAGCGTGATCACCGTAAGCTCGGTAAGCGTTTAGACTTGTTTCATATGCAAGAAGAAGCGCCGGGTATGGTGTTTTGGCACCCTAATGGCTGGACGATTTATCAAGTACTTGAGCAGTACATGCGCAAAGTACAGCGTGAAAATGGTTATTTAGAAATTAAAACGCCACAGGTGGTCGATCGTATCCTTTGGGAGAAGTCCGGGCACTGGAGCAACTACGCCGACAATATGTTTGTGACTGAGTCAGAGTCACGTGATTATGCAATTAAACCGATGAACTGTCCTTGTCATGTGCAGGTGTACAATCAAGGTTTAAAAAGTTACCGCGAATTGCCACTGCGTTTGGCCGAGTTTGGTTCTTGCCACCGTAACGAGCCGTCCGGTGCGTTGCATGGTATCATGCGTGTACGTGGCTTCGTGCAGGATGATGCGCACATCTTCTGTACTGAAGAGCAGATGCAAGCCGAATCAGCCGTCTTCATCCGTTTAACGCAAAAGGTTTATCACGATTTTGGTTTTGATGACATTGAATTAAAGTTGTCAACCCGCCCTGAGCAGCGTGTTGGTTCTGATGATCAGTGGGATCGCGCTGAAAAAGCCTTGGCCGATGCACTTGATTCAGCCGGTTTGGCTTACGAGCTGCAACCCGGTGAAGGAGCGTTTTATGGCCCGAAGATTGAGTTTTCACTGCGCGACTGCTTAGGGCGTGTTTGGCAGTGCGGTACTTTGCAGCTCGACTTCAATTTGCCTGTACGTTTAGATGCAGAATATGTCAGCGAGGATAACAGTCGCCAGCATCCAGTGATGCTGCACCGTGCGATTTTAGGATCTTTCGAGCGTTTTATTGGTATTTTAATTGAGCATTACGAAGGTGCATTTCCAGCGTGGTTAGCACCGACGCAAGCGGTGGTGATGAATATCAGTGAGAAACAAGGCGATTTTGCTAAAAAAGTTGAAAAAAACTTGCTAGAAAGTGGGTTTAGAGTCACGAGTGACTTGAGAAACGAGAAGATCGGCTTTAAAATCCGCGAGCATACTTTGCTCAAGGTTCCTTATTTGCTTGTTATTGGCGATAGGGAAGTTGAGACACAAACTATTGCAGTACGAACGCGCGGCGGTGAAGATCTAGGAAGTATGTCCGTCCAACAGTTCAGTGAGTTATTAAATACTGCGATTTCCCGGCGTGGTCGCCAAGATTTGGAGTGATAATTATCAAGCGAGATATGAGACAAGACAGACGAGCTGCCCCTAAGGCACCCATTAATGAGAACATCACAGCCCGCGAAGTGCGCCTGATTGGTGCAGAAGGTGAGCAGATCGGGATCGTCTCGATTGATGAAGCGCTGGCCGCGGCTGATGAAGCTAAGCTGGACTTAGTTGAGATTTCTGCAGATGCAGAGCCGCCGGTATGTCGCATCATGGACTACGGCAAGCATTTGTTTGAGAAAAAGAAACAAATTGCGGCTGCTAAGAAAAATCAGAAGCAGATTCAAATTAAAGAAATCAAGTTTCGACCAGGGACGGAAGACGGGGATTATCAGGTAAAACTACGCAACCTGATACGTTTCCTAGAAGATGGGGATAAAGCCAAGGTTTCATTACGATTCCGCGGACGAGAGATGGCCCACCAGGAGCTGGGAATGGAGTTGTTAAAGCGGGTTGAAAGTGACCTTGCTGAATACGGCACTGTTGAACAGCATCCTAAGATGGAAGGACGCCAGTTAATAATGGTCCTCGCCCCCAAAAAGAAAAAATAACCCCCTAGGGCAGCGGCAGGCCTTAAGGTTATGCGTATCAATCTGAATGCGGAGTATTCAACATGCCAAAGATGAAAACGAAAAGTGGCGCTAAAAAGCGCTTTAAAGCGACAGCGAACGGTTTTAAACATAAGCACGCTTTCAAGAGTCACATCTTGACCAAAATGACAACTAAGCGTAAGCGTCAACTGCGTGGGACATCTTTGATGCACCCAACTGATGTTGCTCGCGTTGAACGCATGTTGCGTGTTCGTTAATTTAGGTCTGGATAAATAAAGGTAATAGTTTATGGCTCGTGTAAAACGTGGTGTTTTAGCCCGTCGTCGTCACAAAAAAATCTTGAAACTTGCTAAAGGTTACTATGGTGCGCGTTCACGCGTATTCCGCGTAGCTAAGCAAGCGGTTATTAAGGCTGGTCAGTACGCGTACCGTGACCGTCGTCAGCGTAAGCGTCAATTCCGCGCTCTGTGGATTGCACGTATCAACGCTGGTGCACGTGTTAATGGTTTGTCTTACAGCCGTTTCATTGCAGGCTTGAAAAAAGCTTCAATTGAAATCGACCGTAAAGTACTGGCTGACTTAGCAGTAAATGAAAAAGCAGCGTTTGCGGCAATTGTTGAAAAAGCTAAGTCAACTTTGGCCTAAGTTTTAAAACGTTGCGACATGCGTTTTTGATAAGGGAAGGGCCTAGGCTCTTCCCTTATTTCGTATAGATTCTTTATTTTGTAAGTCATAGTAAGAGCACCTTGCAAAGCATTTGCGCTGTGTTTTGCAAGGTCCTCTGGAGTATTGTATGGAAAATCTTGATGCGCTAGTGGCACAGGCTTTAGCAGCCATTGCCCAGAGCGAAGAATCACAAGGCTTGGAGCAATTACGGGTTCACTATTTAGGTAAAAAAGGTGAGCTGACTCAGTTGATGAAACAATTGGGTGGATTGTCTGCTGAGGAGCGTCCTAAAGCTGGCGCTTTAATCAATGTTGCTAAAGAGCAAGTGCAAGAGGCCTTGAATGCCCGTAAGCAGCACTTGGATCGTATTGCCTTAGAAAACAAACTGGCTGCAGAAACCATTGATGTGACCTTAGCCGGTCGCGGTCAACAAAGCGGTGGTTTGCATCCAGTGACTCGCACCCTTGAGCGCATTGAGCAATTCTTTACTAAAATCGGATATGGCATCGCTGAAGGTCCTGAAGTTGAAGATGATTATCACAACTTTGAAGCTTTGAATATTCCAGGTCATCACCCAGCGCGGGCGATGCACGACACCTTTTATTTCAATGCCAATATGTTGCTGCGCACCCATACTTCACCCGTGCAAGTGCGTACCATGGAGGCTCAGCGCCCACCGATTCGCATTGTTTGCCCAGGTCGTGTGTACCGCTGTGACTCAGATATCACGCACTCACCGATGTTCCACCAAGTGGAAGGTTTGCTGATTGATCAAGACATCAGTTTTGCTGATTTGAAAGGCACCATTGAAGAGTTTTTGCGGGTGTTCTTCGAGAAAGATCTTGGCGTGCGTTTCCGTCCTTCGTTCTTCCCCTTTACTGAGCCGTCCGCTGAAGTTGATATGCAGTGTGTGATGTGCAATGGCGAAGGCTGCCGTGTGTGCAAGCATACCGGTTGGTTGGAAGTGATGGGTTGCGGCATGGTGCATCCAAATGTGCTGCGCATGTCGGGTATTGATCCTGAAGAGTTCCAAGGCTTTGCCTTTGGTATGGGCGTTGAGCGCTTGGCTATGTTGCGTTATGGCGTGAATGATTTGCGTCTGTTCTTCGATAACGACCTGCGCTTTTTAGCACAGTTTCGCTAGGTCGATACCTTTTAGAGTTTAGGAGAGCAGCATGAAATTTAGTGAACAATGGTTACGCAGTTTAGTTAATCCGCCAGTCAATCGCGATGCGCTAGTGGCCCGTTTATCCATGGCCGGCTTAGAAGTTGATGCGGTCAGCCCTGTAGCGGGCGAGTTCAGCGGTGTAGTGGTCGGTGAAGTATTAAGCACTGAGCAGCACCCTGATGCCGACAAGCTGCGTGTCTGCCAAGTCAGTGATGGCGAGCAAACAGTGCAAGTCGTATGTGGTGCGCCGAATGTGCGTGCGGGTTTGAAAATTCCTTTCGCCCGTATTGGTGCGGTACTGCCCGGCGATTTTAAAATCAAAAAAGCGAAACTGCGCGGTGTTGAGTCCTTCGGCATGCTGTGCTCTGCCAGCGAACTGCAAATCAGCGAAGAAAATGATGGCTTATTAGAGCTGTCGGCTGACGCTGTGGTGGGGCAGTGCATTCGTGAGTGCTTGAATCTTAACGATGCCAGCATTGAAGTGGATTTAACCCCAAACCGTGGTGATTGTTTATCACTGCAAGGTTTAGCTCGTGAAGTGGGTGCGTTGTACAGCGTGCCGGTGCAGTTGCCGGTAATCACTGCTGTAGCAGCGAGCCATGCGCAAACAGTTGCCGTTGAACTGGCGGCCTCACAGGCCTGCCCGCGTTATGCCGGACGGGTGATTACGGGCGTTGATTTAACTCAGCCAACCCCCGCATGGATGGTTGAGCGTTTACAGCGCAGTGATATCCGTAGTATTGATGCCGTGGTTGATGTCACCAACTATGTGATGCTTGAATTAGGCCAACCTTTGCATGCCTTTGATCTGGCACGCATCAACGGCAGTATTTGTGTGCGTATGGCGCACGACAATGAAGAGATCACCTTACTTGATGGTCAAGACATTAAGCTAAAAGCCAATACCTTGGTGATTGCTGATCAGCAACGTGCACTGGCGATTGCCGGTGTGATGGGCGGCGCTGACAGCGGTGTTGAAGTGGGTAAAACCACCGATATTTTCCTTGAAAGTGCTTTCTTTGAACCCGTAGCGATTGCTGGTAAAGCGCGTTCTTATGGTTTGCATACTGACGCTTCACACCGCTTTGAGCGCGGTGTTGACTGGCAGTTGCCGGCGCAAGCGATTGAGCGTGCCACTGAGTTATTGCTAAGTATTGTCGGCGGTAGTGCAGGTCCTACGGTGATCACTGAAGATGCGCAGTACCTGCCAAACACAGCGCCTATTGTTTTGCGCGCTGAACGTGTTAAGCAGATGTTTGCTTTGAGTTTGAGCGACAGCGAGATTGAAACACTATTGACGCCGCTAGGTTTGCAGCTGACTGCGCAGAGCGCCGGTGTTTGGTCAGTAGCCGTGCCAAGTCATCGCTTTGATATCAGTATCGAAGTGGACTTGCTGGAAGAGGTCGGTCGTTTGTATGGTTATGATCGCTTGCCTGTGCGTTATCCGGCGGCACGCTTAGCGCCGCAAGCGCAATCTGAAGCACAAGCGTCTTTACCGCTATTGCGTCGTTTGTTGGTGGCGCGTGGTTATCAAGAAGCGATCACTTATAGCTTTATTGAGCCTGAATTGTTCAGCGCCTTTCATCCTGAACTGAAAGCCTTAACCTTGGCCAACCCGATTTCCGCTGAACTGTCGGTGATGCGCGCCTCTTTGCTGCCCGGCTTGCTTAAAGCTTTACAGCACAACCTTAATCGCCAGCAAGATCGTGTGCGTTTGTTTGAGAGTGGCTTGAGCTTTGTGGGGCAGTTGGATGATCTTAAGCAAGAGCGTATGCTCGCCGGTGTGATCACCGGTGCACGCTTGCCTGAATTGTGGACCCACGGTAAAGAGAGAGTTGATTTTTACGACATTAAAGCCGACGTTGAAGCCTTACTAGCGGCTGCAGGTGATCGTGACAGCTTCACTTTTGTGCCGTGCCAGCAGCATGCCTTCCATCCCGGGCAATGTGCGCGCATTGAGCGCAATGGTCAGGCGATTGGTTTTGTCGGCACCTTACATCCACAGTTGGCCACTGAGTTAGACATTGACCAGCAAGTGCTGATGTTTGAAGTACAACTGGATGCGATCAGTGCAGGACGTTTGCCAGCCTTTAAAGAGCTGTCACGCTTCCCTGAAGTGCGCCGCGACTTGGCTTTAGTGGTTAAAGCTGAAGTGCCTGCCGAGCAGTTGATGGCGGCGATGCGCAGTGCGGCCGGTGAGTTTTTAACGCAAATCCGCCTGTTTGATGTCTATCAAGGTAAAGGGGTGCAAGAGGGTTGCAAAAGTTTAGCGGTCGGCTTGACCTGGCAGCATCCTTCACGCACTCTTACGGATGATGAAGTCAGCGCAGCAACACAGGCTATCTTGACCGTGCTGGCTGATAACTTTGCAGCCACATTGAGGATGTAAGCGTATGGGGGCTTTAACGAAAGCAGAAATGGCCGAGCACCTGTTTATGGAGATCGGTCTTAATAAGCGTGAAGCCAAAGAGTTGGTGGACACTTTTTTTGAAGAAATTCGTTTAGCCCTCGAAAACAACGAGCCGGTGAAACTGTCTGGTTTTGGCAACTTTGAATTGCGTGACAAACGTCAACGGCCTGGCCGTAATCCTAAAACTGGCGAAGAGATTCCTATTAGCGCACGGCGCGTAGTGACTTTTCGTCCAGGTCAAAAACTGCGCGATCGGGTAGAAGCCTATGTTGGAACCTAGTCATAATCACCAATTGCCAACCATCCCAAACAAACGTTATTTCACTATTGGTGAAGCCAGCGAGTTATGTGCTGTAAAGCCACATGTGTTGCGTTATTGGGGGCAAGAGTTTGAGCAGCTTGCGCAAATTAAGCGCCGTGGTAATCGTCGTTACTATCAGCGGCATGACGTCTTAATGATCCGTCAGATTCGTAGTCTGCTATACGATCACGGCTTTACTATTGGTGGTGCGCGTCAGCGTTTATCCAGCCCTGAAGTGAGTGATGAGGGCAGTCAGTTTAAGCAACTTATCCGGCAAATGGTGGTTGAATTAGAAGACGTAGTGAAATTACTGCGCACCTAACAAGGCAATTGGGTCAATCGGCTCGGTGGTTCTATGATTGTATAGAAACTAAGGAGTGTCATACGCTTTTACACTAAGAAAGTGAGAGGGGATTTAATTTCTTGCCGTGTAATGAGCATGCATCTGAGGGTACGCTGTGTCATCAGTCACTATTGTTATTTTGATTCTAGTCGGTGTTGTTGTGCTGTTTCTAATTGGTTATTTGAACCATATATTAGAAAAAAATAAGCTCGATAAAGCCCGCCGAAAAGCTGAGTTAATTGATCGCCAGCGACGCTGTGCCCATCTGTCTGAGTCGCTGCCAGGTCAATTGATGACTACCGATCTTAAGCAGTTACTCAATCGTGTAGAGCTGCACTGTATTGATCAACTGCGGGTAATTGACAGGCATGATCCTAAATACAAATTGCGTGCCGAAGAGTTGCGTCAACTGATTGCTAAAGCCGATGAATTACCGATTAAAAACCCTCCGTTGACAATTACCAGTGATGAGCAAGTTAAAGATGTTCGTTTTCAACTGGAAAGTTTGCAGGCGCAAATTATTCGAGCGGTTGAGGAAAAGTTAATTGCTGCTAATCAGGGTAAACAATGGTTGGAGCACATTAAACAGATGCTGGTTAATGTTTATATTGATTATTTTAGTAATTTAGGCCGCCAGTTACTTTCTCAAAATCAGCCGAGCAAAGCTCGTTTAGTCTTTGAGCGGGCAGTGCAATATCTTAAAAAACAAAAAGATATGCAGCTGTATCGGCAGCAACTGCAAGAGTTTGACGCATTATTGGCCCGTGCGAATGCTTTAGTGCTTGAGCATACCCGTCCTAATCCGGCACAAAGCACTCAATTGGCGGAAGGGATTGAACAACAAAATCAAGAAGATGAGTGGAAGAAAAAACAAATTTACGATTAATCAGAGGTTGTTATGAGCTTGATAGTCTATGGTGCAGCGTTGTCGCCTTTTGTACGTAAAGTTAGAGCCTGTTTGCTGGAAAAAAAGCTCCCTTACACTTTTGAATTAATTCTTCCGCGAAATCAGCCGGACTGGTATTTTCAGATTAATCCACTGGGTCGCATTCCCGCTTTGCGTGATGGCGAGTTTGATGTGTGTGATTCTTCAGTGATTTGCAGTTATTTAGAGCAAAAATACCCTACAAACAATGCCTTATGTGGCAGTAGTGCAGAAGAAGTAGCAAAAATTCGTTGGCTGGAAAAGTATGCCGATTATGAATTGGCACCACTTACAACTTTCACTGTGTTTTTTAATCGCGTCTTAGCCAAAAGTATGGGCTTGCCGGGTGATGAAGTGGCGGTACAAAAAGCTTTGGCTCAATTAGTCCCCCATTTTGATTATTTGGAGCAACAGTTGGCAGAGAACGATTACTTTGTTGCCCAGCGTTTTACTTTGGCTGATCTTGCGATTGTCTCTCAGTGGATTAATTTTTCTTATGGCAATGAAACGTTGGATGCACGGCGTTGGCCTAAACTTGCTGCGCACAAACAGCGTGTTTTGCAGAGAGAGTCGCTGCAGAGTTTGCTGGCCGATGAGGCAAAAATGTTAGCACGGCTTGGCTAAATCAAGCTTTTAATGGCGAGTACGCACGAGCTGACTGCTCTTGCGTATTGCGTCACTTTAGAAATTTCAGTTGTTTCGTGCAATTTTTGAGAATGCGTTCATAATAGGTGCTCCATTTTTTGACCAGACAGTCCTTGTATGCAAAAAGAGTCACGAAAAGTGCGCGAGTTTCGTCGTCGCGAGCAAGAAATTCTTGATACCTCCCTTAAATTATTTCTGGAGCAGGGTGAAGACTCTGTCACTGTAGAGATGATTGCTGATGCAGTAGGCATTGGCAAAGGGACGATTTATAAACATTTTAAATCTAAGGCAGAAATTTATTTACGCTTAATGCTCGACTATGAGCGCGAGCTCAATGAGCTGTTTCATTCCGAAAGTGTTGCCAGTGATAAAGAAGCGCTATCTCGCGCTTACTTTGCTTTCCGCATGCGCGATCCGCAGCGTTATCGCTTATTTGATCGGCTGGAAGAAAAAGTGCTCAAAGGCCATCAAGTACCAGAAATGGTTGAGCAGCTGCATACGATTCGTGCCTCCAACTTCGAGCGTTTAACTCGCCTGATAGAAGGCCGTATTAGCGAAGGCAAGCTGGAAGATGTACCGCCTTATTTCCACTACTGCGCGGCTTGGGCGTTAGTGCATGGCGCAGTGGCTTTGTATCACTCGCCTTTCTGGAGCAATGTTTTAGAAGATCAAGAAGGTTTTTTTCAGTTTTTGATGGATATTGGTGTGCGCATGGGTAATCGACGCACCAAGCGTGATGAGACGCCTAAGAAACTGACTGATGGTGGTGTTTAGAGGTTGAGATAGATGACGCAGACATGGCCTATTGATTACATCGAGCCGGTATTTCGTCCACCCAGTGAGGCGCATTCGCTGATTTTGCCGCTGACCAATGGATGCTCTTGGAATAAGTGTACTTTTTGTGAAATGTATACTGCACCGCAGAAGAAGTTTTCCGTGCGTGATGAAAAGCAGGTGCTGAGCGAAATCCAACGTGTTTCTGAGCAGATGATTGTACAGCGAGTGTTCCTCGCTGATGGCGATGCTTTGGCGCTATCGACGCGCCGTCTGCTAAGGGTCTTACAAGCCATTGGGCAATATTTGCCGACTGTGCAACGTGTCTCCAGCTATTGCTTGCCAAGCAATCTGAAAAACAAATCAGTTAGCGAGTTGCAAGAGTTGGCTGATGCCGGCTTGAAAATGGTGTATGTCGGGGCTGAGTCTGGCGATGATGAAGTGCTCAAAAAGGTCAATAAGGGTGAAACTTTTGCATCAACCTTAAGCGCCTTAACTAAGCTCGGCGAAGCAGGGATTACGCGTTCGGTGATGATTCTTAACGGGTTAGGCGGACGCTGTTTAAGTGCCCAGCACGCGGATCAGTCGGCCGCCTTAATGAATGCAGCGCAACCTGAGTATCTCTCGACTTTGGTTGTCAGCTTTCCGCTGGGTGATGCACGTTTTAAGCAGCACTTTGCTGAGTTCGAGCCCTTGGACCAGCACGCATTGTTTGTGGAATTGCAGCGCTTTATCGGTCAGTTAGAGCTCAAAGACACAGTGTTCCGCAGTGATCATGCTTCTAATTATTTACCGCTCAAAGGCACTTTAGGCGCTGATAAGCAGCGTTTCTTAGCGCAGTTACAACAGGCCATTGAACACCCTGAAACCATGGCATTGCGTCAAGAGTGGCAACTCGGATTATAAGTATTTAAAACCGCCGATTGGCGCAGAATCTGCTTATAAAGAGTTAAGACTATTTTTTGACGCTCGAGGCTGAAATCATATGCGCCAAGTATTGCTGATTCTTCTGACCGCTATTGTGGCATCCTGTATGACTGTTGGGGATTTGACTGATGGTGCGACTTATCATTTGCGCGACGCAGGTCTACTGGATCACAGTGAAATTAAGCGTGCCAATAATTGGCGTTTGCAAGCTGATTCTTACATTTATATCAGTCAGGGGCTGTTTATTCCGCTTGGCCATCCAAAGGCACGGCCGAATGTGGTCGCTGAGGAAGCATTTAACGCATTTGTAGAGTACTTTCCACGACTGCGTCAAGCGCACGCGCCACAGGGCTTGGACGAAGCACTGCAAGCGGCGCGCAGTGATGGTGCGCATTACTTACTCTATGTGCGTTTCGCTCAAGGTAATGATCGTATTGGTAACTGGGACGAGTTTAAGACGAGAAAAGACAGTGGTGCGCGCTTAGGTGTTGATCGTGGCGCGTTGCAGTTGATGCTGATTGAAGTAGGCAATGGCTATTTAGTCGACACGGTGAATATACGCCATCGAGGTGGTTTTCTAACCTTTTATAATACTAAGCCAGAAAGCTTATTGCGTCCGCCATTGCGTGAGTATGCAAGACGTTTGTTGGGCTTGAACCCTTAAGTATGGCTTGAGCTATGTTATCTATTGAAAGTGACGATGGTGTTCTGCAACGCTTAGCAAACACGGCTGAGCGTTTATCCTATAGCGCGGATTGGCATCCTACACAACTGGGCGATAGCGAGATGCGCATTGCCCGTGATGGGCGCTGGTATCATCAAGGTGACCTTATTGCGCGCACTGCATTAGTACGGCTATTCTCGCGATTACTGCGCCGTGAAGGTGATCAGTACTTTTTGGTAACACCGGTAGAAAAGCTGACAATTGAAGTTGAAGACGCCCCCTTTGTTTCGGTTGAAGTCAAAGCGCAAGAGGAAGCAGGGCAGCAAGTGCTGTATGTGACCACCAATCTTGGTGATATCGTACCGGTTAGCGCTGAGCATCCTCTGCAGGTTGAAATAGATCCTGACACTCAAGAGCCATCGCCTTATGTGTCGATTGGCAATAACCTTGCCGTTTTGCTGCAGCGCAGTGATTTTTATTGGCTGGTGAACGCTGCACAGGAACGTATTGTCGACGGGCGAAAGGTCTTGGGCGTATGCAGTAAGGGTGAGTTTTACCCGCTCGGTGCGCTGTAAAGATTGCCAGATCCAATGGCTCTTGCAAAATGCGCAGACAGCCCCCATTTCCATAGATCAAATCTTATGTTTGTGTGCACATTATTATGACTTTGGCGTTATCGATTAAGCAGTTACGAAAAAGCTATGCCAATGGCTTTGAAGCCCTCAAAGGTGTGGATTTAGAGGTTGCTGAAGGCGATTTCTTCGCTTTGCTAGGCCCCAATGGCGCAGGTAAATCCACCACTATAGGTATTCTCTCGACCTTGGTCACGAAAAGCAGCGGTAGCGTACAGGTGTTTGGCCACGATTTGGATACTGAACCTTTGGCGTTAAAGCGCTGCATTGGTTTGGTGCCGCAAGAGTTTAATTTCAACCAGTTTGAAACTGCGCAAAATATCTTAACCACCCAGGCTGGCTATTACGGCATCAAGCTCAAAGAGGCACGTGTGCGTGCTGAAGAGCTGCTCAAACAATTGGGCTTATGGGATAAGCGTGATGTGGCTTCGCGGATGCTTTCTGGTGGTATGAAGCGTCGTTTGATGATTGCGCGCGCCTTGATGCATCGGCCGCGCTTGTTGATTCTCGATGAACCAACCGCGGGTGTTGATATTGAGCTGCGCCGTTCAATGTGGGAGTACTTAACCGAACTTAATGAGCAGGGTACGACGATCATTCTCACCACGCATTATCTAGAAGAAGCTGAGCAGCTGTGTCGTAACATCGCCATTATTGACCACGGCTGTATTGTTGAACATACCAGTATGCGAGCTTTGTTGGGGCAATTATCAAAAGAGACCTTTTTGCTGGATTTAAAAGAGACACAAAGCGTCGCGCCGGAGCTGGAGGGTTATCCTGCGCAACTGCTCGATGAGTGTACTTTGCAAGTACAGGTGGAAAAGCATCGCGGTTTAACTGATTTATTTACCCAACTGTCGGCACAGGGTATTGAAGTGTTGAGTTTGCGTAATAAAAGCAACCGACTGGAGGAGCTTTTTGTGTCATTGGTAGAGAAAAATTTGTCGGGTGATCAGGCATGAGTACAGAGCTGAAATCCAACTGGGTTGCTTTGCAAACGATTGTCTATCGCGAAGCCCGCCGTTTTCTAAGAATTTGGCCGCAGACTTTACTGCCGCCAGCAATCACAATGGTGTTGTACTTTGTCATTTTTGGCAATTTGATCGGCAGTCAAATTGGTGACATGCATGGCTTTACCTACATGCAATACATTGTCCCTGGTTTGATCATGATGTCGGTGATTACCAACTC
>JAAXZZ010000162.1 GCA_012719655.1 Gammaproteobacteria bacterium
GCCATGTGTATACGTTATTTTTTTATGTCCCGCAAAGTCATTTAGATTGTGTTAAAGACGCTGTGTTTGCTGCAGGCGCGGGCGCGATGGGTGATTATCAACACTGCTGCTGGCAAGTACTGGGGCAGGGGCAGTTTCGTCCGATGCCCGGCAGTCAGCCTTTTATTGGCGAGCAAGGTCAGCTTGAGCAAGTTGCCGAGTGGCGTGTTGAGATGGTGGTTGCTGCAGCTTGCATCAAGCCTGTGATCGCTGCGCTGAAAACAGCGCACCCTTATGAAGAGCCGGCGTATGGTGTATACCGTTTAGAAACGTTTTAGTTCGCCTGTCATTAAAGCTTCATGCCTTAGTCACTGCACTGTAATCCTTGTTGATCAGTATTGCCTGCAACACCAACGCCTTCTACTGCGTTGTGTTCTTGCCAATATAAGGGGAATACTCAATGAAGCGTCTGCACATCCATTCAGCGACTTATACAACGTTTGCTGCCAGCACTTTAGCGTTAATTATTTCATCGCATGCGATGGCCGGAACGGTGACCACCGATGGCCCTGATATCACCATTAAGACCAAAGGTGGTTTTGAGGCGGCTGCGGTTGATCAGTCTTTTTCATTTAAACTAGGTGGGCGTATTCAGGCTGATTTTGATCAGTTTGATGGGGTGTATACGAAAAACGGTAAAAGCGCTAACGAAGCGTATTTTCGTCGTGCAATTTTAGAATTGTCGGGTACCGCCTACCATGATTGGAAATATGCTTTTAATTTAGATTTTGCTGAAGATGGCAGCAGCAAATGGGATGAAGCGTCGATTACCTATACTGGTTTTAAACCGGTTAAGGTGAAAGTGGGTCGTTTTGATCCGGATTTCGGTTTAGAAAAAGCCACCAGTTCGAAATGGATTAGTACCATTGAACGATCGATTATTTACGATGCGGGCGAGTGGGTGAACGATAAGCAAGATGGCATGGGTGTCCAAGTGAGCGGCACTAGCGGCATGTTTTATGGCTCCGCAGGTATTAACCGCGCTAAAAACAATGAAGATGATAACGGTAGTAATAACAACACTTACAACATGCGTGCAGTCGTCGCACCCATGGCTGAAGCCGGTAATGTGCTGCATTTTGGTGTGAACTATGCAAAGCGTAGCACTGAAGACTTCGATGGCCGTATTCGTTCGCGAATGGGCGTGCGCGGCACTACAGAAGACTCTAAGAACGGCAATCGCCCAACCTTTGCCAGCAGTCAAGCAGGCCAGTTTGATAGTGATAGCGCTTGGGGTTTAGAAGCTGCCTATGCGTTGGGCCCGTTCTCTGCACAAAGTGAATACTTGCGTCGTGATATCAGTGCAAAGTCCGGCTCGGCCTTGAAAGACCGTCAGGTGGATGGTTATAACCTGCAATTGGCGTATACCTTAACCGGCGAGTCGCGCGGTTATAAATTGGATGGTGGTAAGTTCGATAGCATCAAACCGAGCAACAAACAAACCGGCGCTTGGGAGTTGGTTTACCGTTACGATCACTTGACCGTTGCTGATGCAGATATGGATATAACAGGTAGCTTTTATGACACTAAAGCGAAAGTGCATACGATGGGCGTCAACTGGTATGCCAACGATGCGGTCAAAGTGTCTGCCAACTATTTAAAGGCTAAGACTGATCAAGTCGCTAATGCTGCCAATGATGACAGTGGTGATGCAATCAGTTTGCGGGTGCAATACGCTTTTTAAAAAAAACCTGTTGTAGTTAATACTCTCCTTTAACCCTGCTGCGGCAGGGTTTTTTTATATATGTTAATAAAACCTGCTTTTTTCCATGCAATTGCTGACATTTAAGCTGAAAATAGGCATATTCATGCAGTTATTTTTAGAATCAAGGATTGTCGATGGCCAACTTTTTAGTTTTACATGGGCCCAACTTAAATTTGTTAGGCACGCGTGAGCCCGAAGTCTATGGTGCAACCACGCTGGCGCAGATTAATCAGGCGCTGGTTGAGCAAGCTGAAGCTGCCGGCCATCATTTAGCGTTTTTGCAAAGCAATGCCGAGCATGTGCTGATTGAGCGGATTCATGCCGCACGTGATGAGAAAATTGACTGCATTATTATCAATCCAGCTGCTTTTACTCATACCAGTGTCGCATTGCGTGACGCGCTGCTTGCTGTGAGCATCCCATTCTTCGAAGTGCATCTTTCTAACGTGCATAAACGAGAACAGTTTCGTCATCACTCCTACTTTTCCGATGTGGCGGTGGGTGTGATTTGCGGTCTAGGTGCGAGTGGCTATCGCTTCGCCTTAGACGCAGCGTTTGAACATATTAAATATTAACCTCTTAAGTTTGGAGTCAAGGTCGATGGATATTCGTAAAGTAAAGAAGCTTATTGAACTACTGGAAGAGTCTGGTATTGACGAATTGGAAATCCACGAAGGCGAAGAATCCGTTCGTATCAGTCGTCACAGTAAGCAAGTTGCACAACAGCCAATCTATGCTGCAGCGCCACAACAAGCAGCTGCTCCTGCACCAGCAGCACCAGCACCTGCAGCCGCAGCTGATGCAGCACCGGCGTGCCCGAAATACAATGGCACCGTTGCGCGTTCACCTATGGTTGGTACCTTCTACCGTGCCGGCTCGCCGGACTCTGAAGAATTTGTGACTGTGGGTCAGACGGTTAAAAAAGGCGATGTACTGTGCATCGTTGAAGCGATGAAAATGATGACCCACATTGAAGCTGAAGTTGGTGGAGTGATTGAGTCTATCCTGGTCGACAATGGTCAAGCAGTTGAATATGACCAACCTTTATTCACCATTGTCTAACGACCTAGGAGTTTACAATGTTGGAAAAAGTCTTAATCGCAAACCGTGGTGAGATTGCGTTACGTGTGTTGCGTGCTTGCAAAGAATTAGGCATTAAAACGGTCGCAGTGTATTCCACGGCAGATCGTGATCTTATGCATTTGTCTTTAGCTGATGAAACAGTCTGCATCGGCCCCGCGCCAGGCGCACAATCTTATCTACAGATTCCAGCAATTATTGCCGCAGCGGAAGTCACAGGCGCGACTGCGATTCACCCAGGTTACGGTTTCCTTGCAGAAAATCCAGATTTTGCTGAGCAAGTGCACAACTCAGGTTTTACTTTTGTTGGGCCTAGCGCTGCAGTGATTCGGATGATGGGTGATAAGGTTGCTGCTAAAGCCGCGATGATCGCAGCCGGTGTGCCAGTGGTTCCAGGCTCTGACGGTGCCTTACCAAAAGATGAAGAGCAGGCTCTGGCTATTGCTCGTGAGGTCGGTTACCCAGTCATCATTAAAGCCGCTGGCGGTGGCGGTGGGCGTGGTATGCGCGTGGTGCACAAAGAGGAAGATTTGATTCGTGCGGCCACTTTAACGCGTAACGAAGCAGGGCAAATCTTTGGTAACCCTGTGGTGTATTTGGAAAAGTACCTCGGTAATCCGCGTCACGTTGAGATTCAAGTTTTGGCTGATGGGCAGGGTAATGCGATTCACTTAGGTGATCGTGACTGTTCATTGCAACGTCGTCACCAAAAAGTTATCGAAGAAGCGCCGGCGCCAGATATTGATGAAGAAGCTCGTCAGCGTGTTTATGCGCGCTGTGTGCAAGCCTGTATTGATATTGGTTACAGTGGTGCTGGTACCTTTGAGTTCTTGTATGAAGCCGGTCATTTCTATTTTATCGAAATGAATACCCGTATTCAGGTTGAACACCCCATCACTGAAATGATTACAGGTGTTGATCTGGTTAAGGAAATGCTTAGCATTGCTGCCGGCAATAAGCTGTCAATCAAGCAAGAAGATGTAGTGATGCGTGGACACTCAATTGAGTGCCGTATTAACGCAGAAGACCCCGATAACTTTATGCCAAGTCCTGGCCTGGTCAAACACTTTCATGCCCCCGGTGGTAATGGCGTGCGTGTGGATTCACATCTGTACAGTGGCTACACTGTGCCGCCTAACTATGACTCATTGATTGGTAAAGTGATTACTTGGGGGGCTACGCGTGAAGAATCGATGGCGCGTATGCGTAACGCTTTAGATGAGATCATTATTGATGGCATTAAAACCAACGTGCCGTTACATCGTGATTTGCTGACTGACAAAGGTTTCTGTAAAGGTGGTGTGAACATTCATTACCTTGAGAAGAAACTGGGTATGTAGAACGCTGCTGGTACTAACAAAAAAACCGATCAAATGATCGGTTTTTTTGTGTTTAGGCGTTCTTGAAAGGGGCTCTTGCTGCCGCGGCGATCAAGCTATTAACGGCCGCGTAAGAAGAGTTTGTCGAGCTCGTCCATGCCCAGTTGTGTCCATGTGGGACGGCCATGGTTGCACTGCCCACTGCGTTCAGTGATTTCCATGTCACGTAGCAGGGCGTTCATCTCCAGCAGTGTCAGACGACGATTGGCGCGCACTGCGCCATGGCATGACATGGTTGCTAGCAATTCATTGGTGTGCGCTTGAATTCGATCGCTAGTCCCATACTCCATCAGATCAGTTAAAACATCACGTACTAACGCGGCGGCATCGGCTTGCTTGAGTAGAGCAGGGATTTGCCGAATCGCTAAGCTTTCCGGGCCTAAACCTTGCAGCTCAAAACCCATTTGGGTAAACCACTGCGCATGTTGCTCGGCGCAGTCCACTTCGGCCTCGCTCAGGGCGAGTGTTTCGGGAACCAGTAAAGGTTGGCCGCGTAAACCTTCGTTGGCCATGGCTAACTTTAAACGTTCGTACATCACCCGCTCATGGGCAGCATGCATATCGACAAGCACTAGCCCATGTTGGTTTTCAGCAAGAATATAAATCCCTTTGAGCTGCGCAATAGCAAAACCTAACGGTGGAATCTCTTCTTGCGCGGACTCTGCCACGTTGTCTAAAGGCTTGGCAAATGCTTGGTAAGCCTCTTGATAATTGGCTGGCGCTTGAGTGGCCTGGCGTGGTGCTTGACCATAGCTACTTTGAGTAAAACTCGTGCTTTGAGTGTTGGGCTGAAATGCAGGTTGGGGCATGCCCGTATTGCTTAGCGGAATATGCGCTTGAGGGCCAAACTCACCGGCTTCTAAGCCACTGACCAAAGGTTGTGCCTGCAGGTTCAAGGGGTTTACTGATTCAACGGCGTGATCGGGGCGTACATCGGCGATGGCACGATGCAGTGTGCTGTAGAGAAAGTCATGCACGCTACGGTTTTCTCGAAAGCGCACTTCGTGTTTAGTCGGGTGGACGTTGACATCGACAGCGGTGGGATCAAGTTCGAGAAAGAGCACAAAAGCCGGATGACGGCCACCGTACATGACATCACGGTACGCTTGACGTACCGCGTGGGCGACCAGTCGATCGCTAACTACGCGGCCATTGACGTAAAAGTGCTGCATATCTGCTTTGCTGCGTGAAAAGGTCGGTAAACCAACCCAGCCCCACAGGTGTAAGCCGTTGCGCTCAACATTGATCGGCAGCGCTTGTTCGAGGAATGCATCGCCACAGACGGCCGCGATGCGCCGTGCTTGTGACACGTCATCATGTGCCGGATGCAGCGCAAGAATTGTTTTACCGTTGTGTCTTAGGTGAAAGCCCACATCAAAGCGCGCCAGGGCCATGCGCTTAATCACATCTTGCAGGTGGTCAAACTCAGTTTTTTCTGTGCGTAGAAACTTACGCCGCGCCGGTGTATTAAAAAATAAATCACATACTTCGACCGTGGTGCCGATCGGGTGTGCAGCAGGCTGGACACGTGGTTGCATGTCACGGCCTTCAGCTTCCACTTGCCAGGCTTGCTCAGCGTCAGCAGTGCGCGAGGTGAGGGTTAAGCGTGATACTGAACTGATCGAAGCCAGCGCCTCACCGCGAAAGCCTAAACTGGCCACGCCCTCTAGGTCTTCCAAGATAGCAATTTTACTGGTGGCATGCCGTGCTAGGGCTAAGGGCAGTTGATCGGCGGCGATACCATGACCATCGTCACGGATTTGTAAGCGTTTTACGCCGCCCTGTTCAACATCAATATCAATGCGTTTAGCACCGGCATCTAAACAGTTTTCCAGTAATTCTTTCGCCACTGACGAGGGTCTTTCAACCACTTCGCCCGCAGCAATTTGGTTAGCTAAACGCGGACTAAGAAGATGGATGGCGCGTACAACAGTCATTATTGTCCTGCTAAAGTCGTGGCTGGCACAGTCAATATTTGACCAATTTTAAGTGCATCGCTTTTTAAATTATTAGCACTGCGCAGTTGTGCGGGGCTGATTTGATAACGTTGCGCCAGTAAAGAAACGCTTTCGCCTGAGCGCACCACATGCTCGCGCGGGCCAATTGCTAGTTTGCCGGAATCACGCAACCACGCCACATAACTGCCGGGTGGCGGGTTTTGCTGGAAGAATTGGCGAATACCAGCATGTATTGAGCGGGCGAGTGCTTGCTGGTGTGAGCGGTTGGCTAATTTGATGGATTCGTTTGGGTTACTGATAAAACCTGTTTCCACCAAAATAGATGGCATATCGGGTGATTTCAGCACCATAAAGCCAGCTTGTTCAACACGCTTTTTATGCAGTGGAGTGATGCGGCCCATATTGCTAAGAACTTTCTGACCCACATCAAGGCTCGATGACAATGACGCTGTCATCGATAGATCAAGCAGTACGCCGGCGAGCATGGCATCTTTATCATCGAGCTTAACGTTACCTGCTCCACCGATTAAGTCCGAACGGTTTTCACTGTCAGCCAGCCAGCGTGCCGTTTCTGAGGTGGCACCGCTGTCTGATAGGGCAAACACTGATGCACCGAAGGCGGCGGCGCGAGGTGCCGCATCAGCATGGATGGAGACAAATAAGTCAGCACCTTTTTTGCGGGCAATTTCGGTGCGACGACGCAGTGGGATAAAGTAGTCGCCGGTGCGTACTAATTCTGCACGAAAACCTTTTTCAGTGTTGATTTGGCGCTGCAGTTCTTGGGCAATTTTTAACACGATATCTTTTTCGCGCACACCTTTAGGTCCGATTGCACCTGGGTCTTCACCACCATGACCGGCATCAATGGCAATGACAATATCGCGCTTACCTGAAGTTGGTAAGGAAGACGGTTTTGTTGTGACGGCTGTTGTAGCGGGTTTGCTGACCGCAGTTGCAGCTGTTGCAGCTGTTGGGCGAGCGTTGTTGTTGGGTAAAATATCAAATAAATCGACAACCAAACGATGCCCATATTGCTGGTTTGGGGCTAAAGTGAAACTTTTCGGAGTGACTTGTGCGGTAATGTCTAAAACAATGCGCAGCTCATCTGCTTCACGATTGCCGGTGCGCACTTGGGTGATGGGTGAGTTACCGCCTGTTAAGGCTTTCAGTTCGGTGGAAAGTTTGGTTTTTTTTATATCAATAACAATCCGATCCGGCGCACTCAAAGTAAATACGCTGTGTTCCACAGGGCCGGTCAGATCAAATACTAGGCGTGTGTTATCGGGTGCTCGCCACAAGCGCACGCTATTAATTTGCGTCATTGCCAAGGCTTCTAGTGGCAATAATATGCAGCCAATGAATGCTGCCAGTAAAAAATGTAGGCGCACAGATAACCTCGCTATGAATTTAAGTCAGGGTGGCCAGAGCAACGCACCAACTTTCGCCACGTGTGCTACTAGGCAATAATCGCACAATTCGTCCGTCATTATGAGTCTTTATGATGATTTCAAGGTCTGGTTGCGGTAAATAACCTTGTCCTTGTTGTGGCCACTCAATTAAACACAAGTCATCATCGGCAAAATAGTCACGAATACCTAGGTATTCAAGCTCTTCAGGGTCGGCTAAACGGTACAGATCAAAGTGCCAAGCACGCACTGAGCCAATCTCATATGGCTCAACCAAGGTGAATGTTGGGCTTTTAACCGCACCTGTGTGCCCCAGGCCGCGCAAAATGCCGCGTGAAAGGGTGGTTTTACCTGCTCCTAAATCGCCTTGCAAAAAAATAATGCCATGCCCCGCGCTCTGTTTGGCCAGCGCATGGCCAAGCTGTGTCATGGCTTCTTCATCTTTGATATACAGCTCTAAGCCTGACATGGGCTGTGTTCCTCTAATAATTGTCGTATGCGCTCACACATCTCACTGGCGACTAAACCACGGCCTTGACTGGCCAATTGCTCACCGGCACAGGCATGTAGCCACACCGCTAAGCATGCCGCTGGATAGGCCGATAAGCCTTGAGCCAGCAGCGCTGCAATCACACCGCTGAGCACATCTCCAAATCCTGCTCCAGCCATGACTGGATGGCCGCGTTCAACGCGTGAAAGCTCACCCTGTGGTGTTGCAATTAAGGAATGATGGCCTTTCAGTACGGTGACAGCATTATAGCGCTGTGCTATGGCTAATACAGCAGCGCAACGGTCAGTTTGCACCTGTGCGGTGGTGGTTTTTAATAGCCGTGCAGCTTCGCCTGGATGAGGTGTTAAAATGCACTGCTGCGGTTGCGAGCAAATAGTGTCAGCCAGCATATTCAGTGCATCAGCGTCCCATACTTGTATAACCTTGTGTTGTGCGGCGCTGCTCAGTAGCGCCCGTGACCAAGGAGATTGACCCAGTCCAGGCCCAACAACCAATACTGTGGCACGCTGCAAAGGTGCGCGCAGCTCTGCACTGGCGCGTATGGCGCAGGCCATGACTTCTGGTAAGCGGCTTAACGCTGCGCCAATGTGCTGCTCACGCGTGGCTAAGCTGACCATGCCAGCACCGCAGCGCAGAGCGGCTTGGGCGCTGAGTAGGCCGGCGCCGCCCATACCAACATCACCGCCAATCACCAAGACATGGCCGAGCTGGCCCTTGTGGCAATCAACTGGACGCGGAGCAAGCGGCTCAAGGTTGGCGGCGTGTATACTGCGCACTGGGGTATCAGCTGTCATGATTACATTGACCCATAGTTACTAATTAGTAACAGTATAACGAGCTTTTAAAGGAGATAGCGCTGAATGTCATCGGCACCACTTGATCTGCTAGCGCTGACGGCTTCGATTCGTGAGTGGGCTGCACAGTTGGGCTTTCAGCAAGTCGGTATCACTGATATTGATTTAACTGAAGATGCGTTGCGCTTGGAGGCTTATTTAGCTGCTGGTTATCACGGTGAAATGGAGTATATGGCCAGTCATGGCACGATGCGCTCTCGTCCTGATGAGCTGATGCCGGGTACCTTGCGGGTGATTTCTGTGCGTATGGATTATCTGCCGCAAGATACGCAGATGGCGCAAGTGCTGGCGCAGCCTGAGCGGGCTTATGTGTCGCGTTATGCTCTGGGGCGTGATTACCACAAGTTGATTCGTAAGCGCTTACAGCAGCTCGCGGAAAAAATCAGTCAAGCAATCGGCCCTTTTGGTCATCGAGCATTTGTTGATAGCGCTCCGGTGTTAGAGAAAGCCTTAGCGCGTAAAGCTGGCTTAGGCTGGATGGGGAAAAACACGCTGATACTGAACCGTAAAGCCGGTAGTTGGTTTATTTTAGGCGAATTATTGGTTGACCTGCCTTTGCCGATTGATCAGCCCAATGATCGCGATCATTGTGGTAAATGCACGGCGTGTTTGCAGGTGTGTCCAACTCAGGCTTTTGTGGGTGATCGAGTTTTGGATGCGCGGCGCTGTATTTCTTATTTGACCATTGAATTAAAGGGCGCGATCCCAGAAGACTTGCGACCATTAATCGGCAATCGTGTATTTGGTTGTGATGATTGTCAGTTGGTCTGCCCGTGGAATCGTTTTGCTAAACCGACTCAAGAAGATGATTTTCAGCCGCGGCATCGTTTGGATAACAGCAGTTTGGCTGAGTTGTTTATGTGGACTGAGGATGAGTTTTTGGCGCGTACTTTAGGCTCGCCGATTCGCCGAACCGGCTATGAGCGTTGGTTGCGCAACTTGGCGGTAGGCTTAGGCAATGCCCCCAGCACGATTGCAGTATTAGAGGCGCTAAAGGCGCGCTTAGAGCATCCTTCTGCGCTGGTGCGCGAGCATGTGCGCTGGGCGCTGCAGCAGCATCAATAAGTATTTGTTTGTGTAAGGTTGCTGTGCGCGATCAATTGAGCAGGCTGCCGAGCAAATGTGCTGGTTGAAGTGCTGTGCAATCATGCGCAACGCTGCAAAAATCGCTATGATAGGCGCTTCCTTGGATTCTCTAGTATTTTAAAACATCATGACAGAAAACGATTATCAGTTGGCTTGGGGTATTTACGCCGTTTCCGCTTTAGGCTGCTTGTTGGCGTGGTTTTATTTTACCGGCTGGATGTGGCGCTATGTGCGCGAACCTTTACGTGTTGTGGCTGCCGTGATTTTGTTTACGCCGACGGTGGTTGATCCTGCGCGCGATCTTTATGCGCCGGCAATTGCGATGACAGCGATGGATTTGCTGTTTAAAGTCAGTAACGATGCTTGGCGTTCTGTCGCTGATTTGGTGATGTATGGCGCGCTGGTGTTTGTGGTGTATTTGGTGTTTGTTGTGGTGCGCTGGTTGTTCACGCGTCATAAACGTGGGGCTAAAAAAAGCGCATACAACAGGGCCGATGCTGAGCCGGAAGAGTTCGATTCGTCGCTTACTTTGCAGCAAATGCTCGACTTGGAAAAAGAAAGTCAGCAGTCAGGTTTGGTGGCGCGCCGTTAGGAGGGTCAGTGATGTGTGAGCTGCTGGGTATGAGCGCTAATGTGCCAACGGATGTGGTGTTTAGTTTCACAGGGTTGATGCAGCGTGGCGGGCGTACTGGTCCGCACCGTGACGGTTGGGGCATCGGCTTTTACGAAGGGCGCGGTTTGCGCTTGTTTCAAGATCCGCAAGCCAGTGTTGATTCAGAAATTGCGCGCTTGGTGCAGCGTTATCCGATTAAAAGTAAAACGGTGATTGGTCATATTCGTCAGGCGAATGTTGGCGCGGTGAGTTTAGCCAATACCCATCCTTTTATGCGTGAGATGTGGGGGCGTAATTGGTGTTTTGCCCATAACGGTCAGTTGGCGGATTTTACTCCGAGTAAAGGTGTGTACCAGCCGGTGGGGGATACTGACAGTGAGGCGGCGTTTTGTGATGTGCTCAATCGTTTGCGTGCTGCTTGCACTGAACAGTGCTGTATTGAGCAGTTTCTGCCGGTGATCGTGGCGGCCTGCCAAGAGTACCGCAGTAAAGGTGTATTCAATTGTTTGCTGAGTAATGGTGATTGGCTGTTTAGTTTTTGCAGCACTAAGCTGGCGCATATTACGCGTCGCGCGCCTTTTGGTCCGGCGACGCTGAAAGATGCGGATATGAGTGTGGATTTTCATGCGGAAACCACAGCGAACGATATTGTTACGGTCTTGGCTACTGAGCCTTTGACTGATAATGAGTGTTGGAATGTCTATGCGCCGGGAGAATGGCGTCTCTGGCGCGACGGTGAGATGATTGCGCAAGGCTATAGTGATTAGTCTGGGCGCGTGAGCAGCTTGTCTCGCAGCACTTATTAGTTTGGGAGCGCGGGCAGCCTGCCCGCAGCGTACCCCGAAGCACGCTATGCACAGATCAAACGATGTAATAGTGCTAAGCAAACAGCAGGACAGGCGCACGCCGCACCTTGCTGGTCTCGCTTTCCCTCAACGGGGCATCCTGCCCCGATTCGGGCGCTCACCATCCCTGGTTCGCTCGTCGCGACACCAGCAAGATGCTCGTTGATCAATAATGTTGTTTGCGCATCTTTAGTACGACTCTTTTTAAACGATTTGCTGTGGGCTTAAAGTAATTTGCTGTGGGAGCGCGGGCAGCTTGCCCGCAGCGTACCCCGAAGTACGGCATGCACTTGTTTGTTTGGGAGCGCGGGCAGCTTGCCCGCAGTGTGTCCCGAAGTATGGTATGCACTTGTTTGTTTGGGAGCGCGGGCAGCCTGCCCGCTGCTTACCCCGAAGCACGCTATGCACAGATCAAGCAATGTAATAATGCTAAGCAAACAGCAGGGCAGGCGCACGCCGCACCTTGCTGGTCTCGCTTTTCCCTCAACGGGGCTTCCTGCCCCGATTCGGGCGCTCACCTTCCATGGTTCGCTCTCCGCGACACCAGCAAGATGCTCATTGATCAGCGGTGTGGTATTCGAGAGTGGGATGCCACATGCGCCAAGTATCACTTGGCTAAATAGCGCATGCCTTCTTCAAGACCCTCAATGGTCAATGGGTACATTTGATCTTCGATCAATTCGCGAATGATGGTGGTAGATGCTGTGTAGTCCCACGTATGCTTGGGGTAAGGGTTTATCCAGATGAGTTTTTTAAACTTCTGCATAAAACGCTGCATCCAAACATAGCCAGGCTCTTCGTTCCAGTGCTCAACGCTGCCGCCAGCTTGCGTGACTTCATAAGGTGCCATCGCAGCATCGCCAATAAAAATCACTTTGTAATCTGCGCCGTACTTATGCAGCACATCGTGCGTAGAGGTCCGCTCGCTGCCGCGGCGTAAATTGTTTTTCCACACTGACTCATAAATAAAGTTATGGAAATAATAATATTCCATATGCTTAAACTCAGTCTTACAGGCAGAAAACAACTCTTCACAGACTTTGACGTGGGCATCCATCGAGCCGCCAATATCAAATAAAATCAGCAGTTTTACTGTGTTACGACGCTCAGGACGCATCTGAATATTCAGCAAGCCACCATCACGTGCGGTGTGATCAATGGTGCCACTGAGATCAAACTCATCCTCGTCGCCTTGGCGAGCAAATTTGCGCAGACGGCGCAGGGCGACCTTGATTTTGCGTGTACCCAGTTCGACTTGATCGTCGAGATTTTTATACTCGCGCTGATCCCAGACTTTAACCGCTTTACCTTGACGTTTACCGGCATCGCCCAAGCGAAAACCTTCTGGGTTATAGCCGCCAGAGCCAAAGGGGCTGGTACCACCGGTGCCAATCCATTTATTACCACCTTGGTGCTTGCCTTTTTGCTCTTCGAGACGCTCTTTAAAGGCTTCAATCAGCTTATCTAAGCCGCCCAGTGACTCGATTTGCGCGCGTTCTTCATCGCTTAATGAACGCTCAAACTCACGGCGCAACCATTCATCAGGGATTAACGCCTCAATGTGCTGATCAAGGTTTTCAATGCCTTTAAAATACGCGGCAAAAGCACGGTCAAACTTATCGTAATGACGCTCATCTTTAACCAGAATCGCCCGCGCTACATAGTAAAACTCATCCATGTCAGCAAACACCACCTTGTGTTTGAGCGCATTGATTAAGTCCAACAGTTCGCGCACGGACACCGGCACTTTAGCGGCGCGCATTTCATTAAATAAATTCAGCAGCATGGCTACAGACCTCTTAAGTAAAAGGTGCAGCGGGATGCTTGTTAGGTGTTCAAGGCCATCCCGCGCAGCACATGGTGTTAGCGGTTGGTGCGACGGCTCATAAAGGCTAAGCGCTCAAGCAGCATGACATCTTGCTCGTTTTTCACTAATGCACCCGCCAGCGGTGGGATCGCTTTGGTGACATCGCGCTCATGTAATGCCGCTTCGCTGATATTGTCAGCCATTAACAGTTTTAACCAATCCACCAACTCGCTGGTGGAAGGCTTTTTCTTTAAGCCCGGGACTTTACGCACATCAAAAAATACATCCAACGCTTCACTGACCAAGGATTGACTGATGTTGGGATAGTGCACATCAACAATTCTCTGCAACGTGTTACGGTCAGGGAAAGCAATGTAATGGAAGAAGCAGCGACGCAAGAACGCATCTGGCAGCGCTTTTTCGTTATTGGAGGTGATGATGATAATCGGGCGATGTTTGGCCTTAATGGTTTCATCAGTCTCGTAAACATAGAACTCCATTTTATCGATTTCTTGTAGCAAATCGTTGGGGAACTCGATGTCGGCTTTATCGATTTCATCAATCAGCAGGATCACACGCTCATCAGCCTCAAAAGCTTCCCACAATTTACCTTTATTGATGTAGTTGCGTACATCATGCACTTTGGCAGAATTGAGCTGTGAGTCACGTAAACGGCTGACCGCATCGTACTCATACAGGCCTTGGTGCGCTTTGGTGGTGGATTTGATGTGCCAAGTAATCAAACGTGTGCCAAAGGATTCGGCCAATTGCTCAGCCAGCATGGTTTTACCCGTACCCGGCTCGCCTTTTACCAATAAAGGGCGCTCTAAGGTGATGGCAGCATTAACCGCCAACTTTAAATCATCAGTAGCCACATAGGATTGAGTACCAGAAAACTTCATAACAAACCTCAGCAAGACAAATCGACAGTTCTTCTTAATGCAAACAGTCGCAGTAATATTTTGGCTTACTATAGCGCGGCTGTTGAACTTTTGTGAACGAAAAGACAGATTGAGTCATTATTTGCTCAATTAGTTAATTAAATCAGACTAGACGCTAGCGCTGCTGGGCTTTACGCTCACAGTTATTACCCATCATTGATAGAGGACTGCACGATGAGCCGTATTTATGTCGATAACGCGCAAAGTGTTGGCAATACACCGCTGGTACAGATCAACCGTTTAGGCCCGAAAGGTGTCACGATTCTGGCTAAATTGGAGGCGCGTAATCCCGCCGGCTCAGTAAAGTGCCGTATTGGTGTCAGCATGGTGCAAGCAGCGGAAGCCGCAGGCCAATTAAAAGCCGGGGTGACCATGGTTGAACCCACATCCGGTAATACAGGGATTGGCTTGGCTTTTGTTGCCGCCGCACGGGGTTATAAGTTGATCTTAACCATGCCGTCGTCGATGAGCTTAGAGCGCCGTAAAATTCTTAAAGCTTTAGGTGCTGAGTTGGTTTTGACCGAAGCGGCTAAAGGCATGAAAGGCGCTATTGAAAAAGCTCAAGAAATTGCCGCTAGCAATCCAGCCAAGTACTTGGTCCTGCAGCAATTTGATAACCCTGCCAACCCCGCCGCTCATGAAAAGCATACAGGACCCGAAATCTGGCGTGATACCGAGGGTGCAATTGATGTGCTGGTCAGTGGCATTGGCACGGGTGGCACGCTGACCGGTGTCTCGCGTTACATTAAAAAAACCTGTGGCAAACCGATCCTTTCAGTCGGTGTTGAGCCAACCAGTTCACCGGTCATCAGTCAAGTGCTAGCCGGACAAGATGCAGCACCCGCGCCGCATAAAATTCAAGGTATTGGCGCTGGATTTGTGCCGAAAAATCTGGATTTAAGCCTGCTTGATCATGTGGAACAGGTCAGTGATGAAGAGGCTAAGTTGATGGCGCTGCGCTTGATGCGCGAAGAGGGCATTCTGTGCGGCATCTCCTGTGGTGCGGCGATGGCGGCTGCCGTGCGTTTGGCTCAGCAACCGTCGATGCAAGGCAAAACCATGGTGGTGATTTTACCTGACTCAGGCGAGCGCTATTTATCCAGCATGCTGTTCGATGGGCTCTTTACCGAACAAGAGTTGGCACAGTAAGGCATTGGTGTACTGCATGCGGGCGTCTTAGAGTAGGCTGTAATTATTTAATGGAGCATTGTCCATGGCGGTTAAGTGTCCGGCTGTTGCTATTGCGCGACAGATTTTAGATGGATTTGATGATTATCGAGAGCAATTTCGTCAAATTACCAATTTAGGCCGTGAGCGTTTTGAAAAAGCGCAGTGGCAAGAAATACAAGAGGCTTCGGCGGCGCGTATTCAGCTGTATAAAATTCGTGTGACTCTGGCGCGTGAGGCGTTGCTAAAAGAGTACGGTGAAGACGTGTTGATGAACATTGAATGCTGGCCGCAAATTAAAAAGTCCTATATTGGCCAAATTGACTTGCGCCTCGATGATGAGCTGTCGGAAACATGGTTTAACTCGATTTTTAACAGCCTCTTTAGTCATGACTTGATCAGTGATGACTGCATGTTTGTGCACAGTACAAGGCCCAGCTTGCGAGAGCATGATGCACCCATGCAGATTCGCACCTACCGCCCGCATGGTGATCTGGCCGCAGCGTTGCGCCAAATCAGCGAGGATTACCGCTTTGCGGTGCCTTATGCCAATCAAGAAGGAGACTTGGAGCGCCTTGAAGCACAGCTGCGTGCCAGCTTGCCTGACTGGGTGTGCAAAGACCCTGAGCTGTGTATCGAGCTGTACAGTTCGCGCTTGTATCGCAATAAAGGTGCATATTTGGTTGGGCGTGTCTTTACCCAAGACGAACAATGGCCGTTGGTGATTCCCATTGTGCATCGCGAAGGCCAAGGCATCCGGATGGATGCGGTCATTGTCGACGAGGCAGAAGTGTCGATTATTTTCTCCTTTACCCGCTCCTATTTTATGGTGCGCGTCGCCTATCCTGCTGAGTTTATTAGCTTTTTACGTCGCATCTTGCCGCGTAAGCATATTTCTGAGCTATACACCTCGATTGGTTTTTATAAACAAGGTAAGTCGGAATTCTACCGTGCGCTGATTCAGCATTTAGAACAGACCGATGATAAGTTCGTGATGGCCGCGGGTGTGCGCGGCATGGTGATGAGTGTCTTTACTCTGCCTGGCTTTAATACGGTATTTAAAATCATTAAAGATCGTTTCTCACCCTCGAAAAATGTTAACCGCGAGACGGTGATTGATCGTTACCGCATGGTTAAATATGTCGATCGAGTGGGGCGCTTGGCGGATACTCAGGAGTTCGCTGATCTTCGTTTTCCTGTGGCAAAGTTTGAGCCTGAGTGTTTGCAGGAATTACTTGAGGTCGCGCCCTCGACCGTTGAAGTGCAAGGTGATGTGGTGCTCATTCGTCACTGTTGGACAGAGCGCCGCATGACGCCTTTGAATATTTATTTAGAAACCGCGAACGAGCAGCAAATTAAAGATGCGCTGGAAGATTATGGCCTAGCGATTAAGCAGTTGGCGGCGGCCAATATTTTCCCAGGCGATATGCTGTTGAAAAACTTTGGTGTCACTCGCCATGGTCGTGTGGTGTTTTACGATTACGATGAAATCAGTTATTTGACTGAGGTGAATTTTCGCGAAATCCCAGAGCCACGCACCCCAGAAGATGAAATGTCGGCTGAGCCTTGGTATTCAGTGGGGCCGCATGATGTTTTTCCTGAGGAGTTTCCGCGCTTTTTGTTCACTGATCATAAGCTGCGTAAACTTTTTAAAGACATGCATGGCGATTTATTTACCGCTGCGTATTGGCAGGGGCTGCAAGAAGCCATTCGCGAGGGTAAAGTCATTGACGTGTATCCCTACAAGCGTAAAGAAATCGAGTGATTAACACAGCTGCTCAATGGACTACAACTGTTTAAGGAAGCGCTGAATAATTACCTACGTTGTCAGGACGTTGTTAAAAATCAGCTCAAAATGCTCATTTACTACCTGTAAACTGCGCTTTTTCGCTGATTTGACTCGCTAGCGCTCGCCCTTCGGGTCAGCCTTTGGCTGTTACTCCCCTTGGTCGTTGCGCCTAGCCTGACTGCCTCGCTAACATTATTCAGTGCTTCCTTAAGTGCTTAGCCATTGAGAAGCAAGAGTTTGCGCGGTATAATACCGCGCTTCCATTTTTCCCGTTCGGGAGCGTGTAATATGCTGCGTATCAGCCAAGAAGCTCTGACCTTTGATGATGTATTGTTAATCCCCGGTTACTCCGAGGTTTTACCAAAAGATGTCAGCTTAAAAACCCGTCTTACTCGTGGTATTGAACTCAATATCCCTCTGTTGTCCGCTGCAATGGACACTGTGACTGAAGCCCGTTTGGCCATCGCAATGGCACAAGAAGGCGGCATCGGTATTATTCATAAAAACATGACAGTCGAACAGCAAGCCGCTGAAGTGCGCAAAGTAAAGCGCCATGAAACGGCGATCGTGCATGATCCTGTTACTGTAAGCCCAGATACTAAAATCATTGATTTACTTAAGCGCGCTCGTGAGCTCGGTTTCTCCGGTTTCCCGGTTGTTGATAGCGACAATCAGCTGGTGGGAATCGTGACCGGTCGTGACCTGCGTTACACGCCAAATGCTGGCGATACTGTCACGGCGATTATGACGCCTAAAGAAGAGTTGGTCACTGTGCAAGAAGGCACAGGCCTCGAAGAGATTAAAACCAAGCTGTATGAGCATCGCATTGAAAAGATGCTGGTGGTGAACGAGAAGTTTCAATTGCGTGGCATGGTGACGTTCCGCGACATTGAAAAAGCTAAAAGCTATCCCTTTGCCTCCAAAGATCAGCAAGGTCGTCTGCGCGTTGGCGCAGCCGTTGGTACCGGTGCGGATACGGCTGAGCGTGTCACCGCCTTGGCAGCTGCCGGCATTGACGTGATCGTAGTGGATACTGCCCACGGTCACTCCAAAGGTGTTTTAGATCGCGTGCGCTGGGTGAAAGAAAACTTCCCTGAAGTGCAAGTGATCGGCGGTAACATCGCCACTGGCGAAGCTGCGTTAGCGCTGGTGGAAGCCGGTGCTGATGCGGTTAAAGTTGGTATTGGTCCGGGCTCGATTTGTACCACACGTATCGTTGCTGGTGTTGGCGTACCACAGATTTCTGCGATTGCTAATGTGTCTGCAGCGCTGCAAGGCACGGGTGTGCCGATGATTGCTGATGGTGGTATTCGCTTCTCTGGCGATTTAGCCAAAGCCATCGTTGCTGGCGCTGATGCGGTGATGATGGGTTCAATGTTTGCCGGTACTGAAGAGTCGCCGGGCGAAATTGAATTATTCCAAGGCCGCTCTTATAAGTCGTATCGTGGTATGGGTTCGCTCGGTGCCATGGCACAAGCACAAGGCTCATCAGACCGTTACTTCCAAGACACCAGTGGCGGTGCTGAAAAGCTCGTGCCTGAAGGTATTGAAGGCCGTGTCCCTTACAAAGGTTCGATGGCAGCCATTGTTCACCAGTTAATGGGTGGCTTGCGTGCTTCAATGGGCTACACCGGTTGTGCCACGATTGAAGACATGCGCACTAAACCTCAGTTTGTCCGCATCACCGGCGCGGGGATGGCAGAATCTCACGTGCACGATGTACAAATTACTAAAGAAGCACCGAACTATCGAGTCAGCTAAGCTGAGCTCGTATTCGTTAGACAAACCGCCGTACTGAGGCGGTTTGTCCTTCCATACGTTTATAAACTGTTATTGAGACTTATCCCATGGCTGCTCAAGATATTCATGCTCACCGCATCTTAGTTTTAGATTTCGGCTCACAGTACACGCAGCTGATTGCGCGTCGTATTCGCGGCATTGGTGTGTTCTGCGAAATTCACCCCTTTGATGTCAGTGAAGATGTAATTCGTGCCTTCAATCCGCGCGGAATTATCTTGTCAGGCGGCCCTGAGTCTGTGCATGTTGATGACAGTCCGCGTGCGCCGCAGTTGGTGTTTGATCTGCAAATTCCAGTGTTAGGTGTGTGCTATGGCATGCAAACCATGGCGCAGCAGTTAGGCGGACAGGTGCAAGGCTCGAACGTTCGCGAGTTTGGTGCGGCGCGAGTGAATGTTGTCGCTGATAATCCTTTGCTAGACGGTTTGCGTGATGCTGCAACGCCTGCTTCAGCCAGCGGTTTGGATGTCTGGATGAGCCATGGCGATAAAGTGACAGCTTTGCCTGAAGGTTTCATGACCATTGCCAGCACCGACAGCTGCCCAATCGCTGCTATGGCTGATGTGGCTCGCCAATACTACGGCGTACAGTTTCACCCAGAAGTGACACACACCAAGCAAGGTGCTGAGATTCTCAGCCGCTTTGTGTTGGATATTTGCGCCTGTGAAGCGCTGTGGACACCCGCCAACATTGTTGAGGATGCGATTGCGACGGTGCGTGCGCAAGTGGGCGATCGCAAAGTATTGCTAGGCCTGTCGGGTGGTGTTGACTCCTCGGTGGTTGCTGCGTTGTTGCATAAAGCCATTGGCAGTCAGTTGACCTGTGTGTTTGTCGATCATGGCCTACTGCGCTTGCATGAGGGTGATCAGGTCATGCGTATGTTCGCCGATAACATGGGCGTTAAAGTGATCCGTGTTGATGCTGAGCAGCGTTATTTAGATTTACTTAAAGGTGTAACGGATCCAGAAGCTAAGCGCAAAATTATTGGCCGTACCTTTATCGAAGTCTTTGATGAGGAAGCCAGTAAATTAGAAGGCATTGATTTCCTTGCGCAAGGAACCATTTACCCTGATGTGATTGAATCAGCAGCCATCAAGGGCGGTAAAGCCCATGTGATCAAATCACACCACAACGTGGGTGGCTTGCCGGAGGATATGAAGTTCCAGTTGGTTGAACCGCTGCGTGAACTGTTTAAAGATGAAGTACGCAAGCTCGGTGTTGAATTAGGCTTGCCGCACGACATGGTGTACCGTCATCCGTTCCCAGGACCGGGCCTTGGTGTGCGTATCTTGGGTGAAGTGACCAAAGAATATGCTGACTTGTTGCGTCAAGCGGACCATATTTTTATCGAAGAGCTGCGTAAATCCGGTTGGTACGATAAAACCAGCCAAGCCTTTACTGTGTTCTTGCCGGTTAAATCGGTCGGTGTGGTCGGTGATGCCCGCCGTTACGCGTGGGTTGTGTCATTGCGCGCTGTGGAAACCATCGACTTTATGACGGCACGTTGGGCGCATTTGCCTTACGAGTTACTGGAAACAGTCTCAGGCCGCATCATCAATGAAATCGAAGGCATTTCTCGCGTGGTCTACGATGTCTCAAGCAAACCGCCGGCGACCATTGAGTGGGAATAACGGATCTGCGTCGTTAGATCTGTAAGATGATATTAAAAAGAGCACTTATTGGTGCTCTTTTTTTTGGATCAGCACAGAGTCGTTTTTATTTAAAGTGCTGGGTGGTGGTCAATGATTGATAAGTCAATGCAGACAAACATTTACTAAAGTACTTGACGGTTGGCTGGGCAGAAAATTGCAGTTTCGCGTTAGTTTTTTGCGCTGTGCAAATCTGTTTCTCTACTTGCAACCCTAGTCTTGTTTCGGCCTGAGTTTTTCGCGCTATACAGAGCTTGATCAACCCGTTCAATCAGGTCCGTTAATGCTTCGTTCGCGCCTAATTCACCAATACTAAGGGATGCAGTCACACGACCAACGTTGCCATGCTCTTTATTATAAATCGCATGACGGCAACGTTCGGCCAGTTGCTGGCTTTGCTCTAAATTGCAGCCGCCAAAAATCAGTAAAAACTCTTTGCCACCCCAGCGTATAACCGAGTCATTCGCCCGAAGTGTGGCAATCAGTGTGTTAGCAATGGCTTTGAGTACGCTATCCCCGTGCTATGCCCGCAGAGATCGTTGACTTCTTTAAAGTGATCAACATCCAGCATGGCAATCGACATCGGCAGATTGCCGCCCTTTACTGTAGTCTGTCATCTGCAAGAAAGCTTGATTGGCAAAAACAATACGATGTCCACCGGCACCGCAATGCGCATCTGTCAGCAAAACTGCGTTGTATGACTGATCAAGCGCACAGGCAATGATGCTCGGATCAAGGTGGTTAGCAATCGTATTCATATAAAACACTCCCTAGGCTTTAGCTAGCGTTTATAACGGCATCATTACGCGCTTGAAGGCCATGGGTGATGAAAACCGCATCGCTTCCCATAATAGTATTAGAGTGTGCATGACTGGCGCATTGACGGAGCAATTAAAATCTTCAGCCGCAAGATACAGTGAGGCAGC
>JAAXZZ010000163.1 GCA_012719655.1 Gammaproteobacteria bacterium
ACCAACGAACTGGGCGGCCAGACTGTTTATCACATTCACCTGCACGTTCTCGGTCAACGACAAATGAGCTGGCCACCCGGCTAGTCATAGAAGACTATATATAGGTAGACAATCAACGCAAGACGTCTGCAGCCTTTGCTACACCCTTACTACGGCTATTTAACAGGAGCCTGCTATGTCCTCTCAACGCCACTACTCGCAAATCGATCGTTTGTTACTGCAAGCAGACGCAGCGATGCGCACCTTGATTCCTAATAGCAGTCACGCCAGTCGCCCGTCACCAGCCGTACTTGAACCGCACAGCACATTAGATGCAGAGCAGACACGTCATGTGGCTGGTTTGATGCGCATCAACCATACCGGTGAAGTGTGCGCACAAGGTTTGTACCAAGGCCAAGCGCTAACAGCCAGCCTGCCGCAGGTCCGTGAGCAAATGGAGTTGGCGGCTGAGGAAGAAGTTGACCATCTGGTCTGGTGTGAACAACGGATTCGTGAGCTTGGCAGTCAACCTAGCCTACTCAATCCGCTTTTTTATGGTCTGTCCTTCGCTATTGGGGCCACGGCCGGCGCGATCAGCGACAAGGTCAGTCTCGGCTTTGTCGCCGCTACAGAAGAGCAAGTGTGCAAGCACCTCGATGAACATCTGCAGCAGATTCCTGACACAGACCGCAAATCACGCGCTATTTTAGAGCAAATGCGTATTGATGAAGAAGAACATGCCAATAGTGCTTTGGAGGCTGGCGGTTTTAAATTTCCAGCGCCTATTAAATTTGGTATGAGCCTGATGGCTAAAGTGATGACGAGCAGCACTTACCGCATTTAACTGCGACCCGAGGCAAACACGGGGTCACTGAGTTGCATAAAAAAGGCGCTGATTAAGCGCCTTTTTTATAGTGTACCGATTAGCGATTACTGCTAGGCATATTACGGCCGTAAAAAATCTCTAACATTTCATGACGTAAACGCTCTTCCACATCACGACGCTGCTCGTAAGACAAATTGCGCGTAGCATCACCAAACAAGTAATCATCCAACTCAAAGTTTTTCAGCAACATCTTGGTGTGAAACAAGTGTTCTTGATAAACGTTAACGTCGGTCATTTGATAAGCAGAACGAGTATCTTCAGATAAATAGTTCTGAATCGAATTGATTTCATGATCAATGAAATGCTTACGTCCCTCAACATCGCGAGTAAAGCCTCGTACACGATAATCAATGGTGACAATGTCAGAATCAAACTGGTGAATAAGGTAGTTCAAGGCTTTAAGGGGTGAAATCACGCCGCAGGTCGACACATCGATATCCACACGAAACGTCGCTAAACCATCCACTGGATGAATCTCTGGATAGGTGTGAACCGTAATATGGCTTTTATCTAAGTGCGCCAAAATGGTTTCTGGCAATGGCCCTGGCGACTCTTCAATCTGACTGGCGGTAGGCTCGACAGGCTCTTCTGAAATCAGAATGGTTACACTTGCGCCTTGCGGCTCGTAATCTTGACGAGCAATATTTAGAATATTCGCGCCAATGATTTCGACAACATCGGTCAGTATTTGCGTAAGACGCTCAGCATCGTACTCTTCATTAATATAACCAACATAAGCTTGTTGATCATCTGTAGTGCGTGCGTAGCTGATATCGTAAATATTAAAGCTCAACGTCTTAGTCAGGTTGTTGAACCCATGCAGCTTGAGGTTACTGGTCAACGTTCGATTCTCTTCATTGGTGCGGCGCCGCCGCGTTATCATGCACGCCGGTCAACTGTATGAACACTGAACGCGATACAGTTGCGTAGGGCAGTTTTCACCTCTTCGCGATGCGATTCTGGTTTCCCTTACACACCCAATTGGTGTGTAAAAAAGGGGCGCGTTATTATGCAGAGCAAGACATGCGGAAGCTAGCTTTAAAACACTATAACGCTGCCCATTTGGATCAACGGTCTAAGCGGACTCGACAATCTCAAAACTATGGGTAATGTGCACGCCAGCACGTCCCAGCATAATAGAAGCCGAGCAGTATTTCTCAGCAGATAAATCCACTGCACGTTTAACCACTGCTTCTTTTAAGTTTTTACCAGTGACAATAAAATGCAAAGCAATCTTAGTAAACACTTTGGGCTCAACATCAGCGCGTTCAGCATCAATCCGCACTTCGCAATCATCCACCGCTTGGCGAGATTTTTGCAAAATACTGACCACATCAAAGGTGCTGCAACCACCCAATCCCATCAATAACATCTCCATTGGGCGCACGCCGACATTACGACCACCACTCTCTTGCGGACCATCCATGACCACCGTATGACCACTGCCCGATTCGGCTAAAAACATCGCCTGCTCAACCCACTTCACCCGCGCCTGCATAATCCACACCTTTTTACACAATAAAACGATGAGTTTAACACAGCATCTAGCGACACTTCTGCTCTGCTAAAATAAGTGAAAACAGCGGTTTAGCGTGACACCCATCGCAAATATCAATTAACCTTGCAATCAGCAGGCTTATCTTTATGATAATTGCGGCACACTTGACAGAATTATAAAAATTTACGTTTGCCTAGCATCTTAAAGACTTGATTCACTCTTGGGGTTATCGCATGGTTGCTATTACGCTTACACCAAAAATAAGAAACATCGACAAAATTCTAGCTCATTGCCACAAACGTCGTTATGCCAGCAAAAGCACCATTATTTATGCCGGTGATCGCTGTGAATCATTATTTTTTATTACTCAAGGTTCTGTAACAATCTTGATTGAAGATGATGATGGCAAAGAGATGATTATTGCCTATTTAAATCAAGGTGATTTTTTTGGAGAACTAGGCCTGTTTAGTTCGGCCAATACCGATCAAGAGCGCAGTGCTTGGGTGCGCGCAAAAACCGAATGTGAAGTTGGCGAAATCAGCTACACCAAGTTTCGTGAACTGACCCAGCAAGATCCTGAGATGCTATATGCCCTGGGCAATCAGATGGCGGATCGTTTACGCAACACCACACGCAAAGTGGGCGATTTAGCTTTTTTAGACGTAACTGGCCGAGTGGCCAGAACACTGCTTGACCTGTGCAAGCAGCCTGATGCCATGACCCATCCAGACGGCATGCAAATTAAAATCACTCGCCAAGAAATCGGACGCATTGTCGGCTGCTCCCGCGAGATGGTTGGGCGTGTTTTAAAAAGCCTAGAAGAGCAAGGTTTAGTGCACGTTAAAGGCAAAACCATGGTGGTATTTGGTACCCGCTAACCCACGCCGTACCCTCAGTACGACAAACGCCTGCGTCGCAATACACAGGCGTTTTTTATTTTAGCGGTGTACTGGGCGTTTTTGCAGTTTACGCTGCAAAGTACGTCGATGCATGCCTAAAGCGCGGGCCGTTGCGGAGATATTGCCATCGTGATCTGCCAAAATCCGCTGAATATGCTCCCATTGCAAGCGATCAACTGACATGGGGTTCTCAGGAACCAATGTTGCAAGGTCACCATGATCTGACAGCAAAGCGGCCAGCACATCATCCGCATCGGCCGGCTTGCATAAGTAGTTACAAGCTCCGCGCTTAATGGCTTCAACCGCGGTGGTGATACTGGAGTAACCGGTTAGAATCAGCACTTTCATTTCCGTATCCAGTTCAAGCAGCTTAGGCAATAGCACTAACCCTGAGTCGCCCTCCATCTTCAGATCAAGCACGGCATAGTCGGGCAAGTCGTCTTTAGCCAGCGCCAAGCCTTCATCTGCAGAATTAGCAATCGACACTCGCAAGCCTCGTCGTGACATGGCTCGCGCCATTACCCGAGTAAAGGTTTCATCATCATCCACTAACAGCAAATGCGGCTGCTCTTCACCTTCAAATAGGTTTTCTTCAGTCACTTGCAACTCCTCGCTTAAAGCAATGTATGCATTCGCGGCAAGCGTAACTCAGTTAGAGTTCCACCCCCGTCTTGGTTATACAACTTTACCGTACCACCGACACGAATAACGCTGATTTGGCTTAAGAAAAGTCCTAGACCAAAACCTTTGCCCTTGGTGGTAAAAAACGGCTTACCTAATTGTTCTGCAATCGCTAACGGCACACCAGCACCGTAATCACGAATGGTAATCACGATCCATTGCTCGTCCCAACGCAGACGAATCAATAGGTTATCAGGGCAAGCATCTGCAGCATTGTTTAACAGATTAAGCAGTGCCTGAGTTAAATCAACTGGCGGCAGCAAAGTGGGGGCACTGCCAACACCTTCCAGCTGATAATGATAGGTGGCTTCGGGGCGCATTAAATGCCAGCGGCTTAGCCCTGTCTCAAGCCACTGCACCACCGTTTGCTCCTCAATCGCTTGGCGACGATCCGCTTCAGCTGCACGCACGAGCTGTTGCAGCGTACCTTTACAGAGCTTAACTTGCTCTTGCAGCAAAGCTAAATCGTCTTGCAACTCTGGCACATCGCGATGTTCTCGACGCAAATCATTGAGCAACACGCTCATGGTCGACAGCGGTGTTCCTAATTCATGTGCCGCACCTGCTGCCTGCGTGGCCACAGCCAGTAATTGCTGATCACGCATACTCTCTTCACGTCGAGCAGCACGCAACAAATCCTGCTCACGCACAGCTTCTGACATTTTCGAGACAAAAAAGGTAATAAAAGCGGCGGATAAAGCAAAGTTCAACCACATACCAAATAAGTGCAAAGTAATCAGCAATTCACCCAGTTGCTCACCCAGCAAATGCAAAGGTCGATACCAAATCAGTAACGCCGTATAACCACTCAAGGCCAAGCCGCTCAGAACAATCGAGTACAACCAAGGTAAGGTCGCGGCGGCAATGGTCAGCGGCACCAAATAATAAGCGACAAAGGGGTTGGTCGAGCCTCCTACATAATACAGCAGACCACTATGGATAAATAAATCCATGGCCAAATGCGCAGCAAACTCAAGCTCAGTCACAGGCCATTTACCACGCAAACGCAGACCGGTTAACACGCACATACCCAGCGACAACGCCAATAGCACAACCAGTTGCAACCAAGCCAATGACACTACACCGCTAAGGTAGGTAAAGCCCAAGGTACCGGCCTGTGCAGCAAGCACTAAAAGACGAATCCAAGTCAGCCGCCATAAATTTTGACGACTGGCGGATAATAATTGTGTAGGCGCCAGCATATTTTCTCCTCAATGCATGTTAGAAGTATAACTGCCCAATGCCTATTCACTGCAAACTGCGACCCATGGTCACACAGTTAGGCTTAAGGAACCTAAAAACATCGACACTGTCTTTTACGCTCACGCATGCTTACACATGGAGTCATTATGATCGGTTTACTGCGCAACGCCCCTATCGCTTTACTTATCATCGGCCTCACCACGAGCGCCAACCTACTTGCTAGCGAACAAACCTATAACCAAATTTCATTGCGCGCCGAAGCCAGCCAGGAAGTGGCTCACGACCAAATGCAAGTGGTCTTGTACACAGAGGCGCAAGACACTGATCCCGCACGCTTAGCTGACTTGATTACCAAGACACTCAATAGCGCCGTAGAAACCGCCCGCAAACAGCCCAAAGTCAGTGTTAAACTCGGTAATCGCAGCAGTTATCCGATACATGACAGCAAAGGACAAAAAATCACTGCATGGCGCGAACGCGCGGAAATCCGTTTAGAAAGTACCGCTTTCTCTGAACTATCCGCACTCACTGGCGAGCTCTTAAAGACTTTAAAAATGTCCAATATGCAGTTCAGTATTGCGCCAAAAACCCGCCTCAGCAGCGAAGATGCATTGCTTAAAGAAGCCATCAGCGCGTTTCAAGCCAGAGCGCAACTCGTCAGCGCCGCCTTTGGTAGCAGCCAATATAAAGTGGTTAATTTAAACCTCAACAGCAACGCTTATAACCGTCCTCCCATCTATGCTCGCTCAGCTAAAATGCTCTCATCCGTGATGGTCGATGAAAGTGCTGCAGCCCCTGAAATTGAAGCCGGCAGCACAGAAGTCAGCATCATTGCTGATGGCGTGATTGAGATTCAACTGCCGTAAACTTACCCTGAGCATGCTTGTTGTTTCCTACCCGCATGCTCAGCACCCCACACTCAATCGCGGTAAAAGAATCAACGGCAGAGCAACTGTCATCTAAAAAGCTAAGCTCGCAAGCACAAGCCAATCTAAACAATAATAATTCGCATCTATATTTACTTTACAAATAAGAATGGCTCGCATGTGCAGCAGTCTTATTTGGAGTTTGCTATGCGTATCCCATTTGCTTATTCATTGCTGGCCTGTTCAATACTCAGCAGCAGCCTTGCCCTTGCCAATCAATCCCCTGCACAACTGGGCTCAACTGTCGTTAGCGCCTCAGGTTTTGAGCAAAAAATCACTGATGCGCCTGCCAGTATTTCTGTGGTCAGTAATGCTGACCTACAGAAAAAGCGCTACAGCAACCTCGCTCAAGCTCTAGACGATGTTGAAGGGATTGATATTAAGCAAGGCACGGGTAAAACCGGTGGTCTGAATATCAGCATGCGCGGTATGCCCAGCGAATACACTTTGATTTTGATTGATGGTCGCCGCCAAAATCCTGCCGGTAACGTCACCCCTAACGGCTTCAACGAAACATCTACCAGCTTTATGCCACCGATGTCTGCCATTGAGCGCATTGAAGTGATTCGTGGCCCGATGTCGACCCTCTATGGCTCCGACGCCATGGGCGGTGTGATTAATATCATCACTAAAAAAGTCGGCACTGAGTGGACTGGTAGCGTCACCGCGGATTACACCTACCAAGAAGAACGTGATTTTGGCGATACTGGTAGTACCAGTTTTTACAGCAGCGGTCCTTTAGTTGAGGGTTTGCTCGGCTTAAACGTACGCGGTAGCTTTTTTGATCGTCAGGAATCAGACCTAACCTACGGCAACGGCATCAATGTCAGCAAACGCGGCCCCTCGCCAGTTGAAGGACAAAACTTTAACCTCGGTGCACGCTTAAACTTCACCCCACACGATGATCATGATTTTGCTTTGGACTTTGAAAAAGGTCGTCAGCGCTACAATAACGATGACTGCCAGCTGGGTACGTTAGATGGCAAAAAAGGCGGTGATGCGATTGATGGCTGTGCTGTTAACGATGCAAGCAAAGCCAATGGTTACAGTGATGAATTAAAGTTTGAGCGCACTCAATACGCTCTCACGCATACTGGTCGTTTTGATCTGGGTACCTTAGACAGCGCCATCACCTACAACACCACTGAAACCTTTGGTCGCACCATTCCTGGCACCATTGGCACAGGTTATGTCGGTTTCCCTGACATTGTTGGCGGTGATAAACGCACCTTAAAATCCACTGACTTAGTTGTTGATACTAAATTTGTCACTGCGCTTAGCGACAATACAGTTAGCACTATCGGCGGTCAGTACTGGGATGCAGAGTTGGAAGATGGCATCGCCACCAAGAAATTTAAGCAAGAGGCCGCTGCTGTCTTTGCCGAAAATGAGTGGCACATGACCGACGATCTAGCACTGACATTGGGCGCGCGTTATGACCGCCACCAAGCGTTTGGCGGCCATACCAGCCCCCGTGCGTACTTGGTCTGGAATACCACTGATAACTGGACCCTCAAAGGAGGAATCAGTAAAGGCTACAAAACACCGAGTCTGAATGACCTACACAGCGGCATCAATGGTGTCACCGGACAAGGTAAAACCACCCCCATCGGCAACCCCAATTTAAAACCAGAAACCAGTACCAGTACTGAGTTTGGCGTATATTTTGACAACCTTACCGGTTTCAATGCCAACGTCACAGTTTTCCATAACAAATTTAAAGATAAAATTGCCACCGGCAATCCCATTATCGATCCACTCTGCGCCGGTAATACGGGCGGCGAGTGCTCTCAAAAAATTAACGTTGATGAAGCCATTACCCAAGGTTTTGAACTGGCAGGTCGCTGGCAATTCGCTGATGCTTGGAGCATCAACGCCAACTATACCTTTACTGACAGCGAGCAGAAAAGCGGCGCAGATAAGGGCGAACCTTTAACCAACACACCGAAGCACTTGGCTAACGCCAGCTTAAATTGGGCCACCACAGACAAGCTTAATTTGTGGCTGAAAAGTGAATACCGCGGCGAACGCGCACGTTTCACCTCAAAATACGCCAACCTTGCCAACGCCAATGGCAGTTACTCCACCAGCCAGTCCATTTATCAAAATCTTGGCAAGAACATGCAAGCTTATACCTTGTTCCACTTAGGCGGTTCATATCAAGCCACTGAAGAATTGACTCTCAACGCCACCATCTACAACCTGCTCAATAAAGACTTTGTTAAAGGTAAAAGTTACGCCACCTACAGCAATGCTGGCGTCGCTAACGGTATCGCTTACGGCACAGACTACACGCATTCCACTGCAGGCTCTTCAGGCACCATCGAAGAAGGCCGTCGCTTGTGGATGTCAGCCACCTACGCGTTCTAACTTTCCACTCGTTTAAACATCACTGGCATGCAAGATGTGCCAGTGGTGTTTGTAGCAGGTCTTCTTATGCTTTCCCCTGTTTGGCTCGGCACACTTCGACAATGGCACTGGATCAGCTCAGCACTGTGCTTAGCGGGCATGCTGCTGTTTGCCGTCACCGGCATCACCCTCAATCACGCCAGCCAAATTAGTGCTAAAGCGCATATCGTTACCCTCAACAGCGCCTTACCAAAGCCATTACTCGCAGAACTGCAACTCGCCGCAACACAACAACAGATGCCCCCATCGACACAGCAATGGATTGAGCAACAACTGCAGCGCTCAATCAATCCAAGCCTTGTGGAATGGTCGGCTGATGAGCTGTATCTGGCCTTACCGCGCCCTGGCGGAGATGGTTGGTTCAGTCTTGATTTGGACACTGGTGATTTTCTCTATGAAAGCACCGATCGCGGCTGGATCGCTTATTTAAACGACCTGCATAAAGGCCGTAACACCGGCGAAGCATGGGCTTGGTTTATTGATATTTTTGCTGGTATTTGCGTGGTGTTTAGCTTTACCGGTCTGTGGCTATTAACGCGACAAACCAAGATGCGCCCAAGCACTTGGCCGGTCACCTTGGCTGGCTTGGTAATCCCACTACTGATCATGCTGTTATTTATTCATTAAGAAAGGATCGCTCCATGCTTAAACACGCTCTTGCTGTGTGCGCTTTAGCAACCAGTCTGTCGGTTAGCGCTGCGGACTTACAGATTGAGATCGAAATACCTCGCCTCGATGTTGCGGAATATCACCGCCCTTACGTTGCGCTGTGGATTGAACAAGACAATCAGCATATTACCGACTTAAATGTTTGGTATGACCTGAAAATGAAAAACAACGAGGGAGAAAAATGGCTTAAAGATATGCGCCAATGGTGGCGGCGCAGCGGTCGCAGCCTTGAGTTGCCCGTTGATGGTGTCAGCGCTGCCACCCGTGCCGTGGGCACACACACAGTCAACTTTAGCCGTGACAGCGCTGCTTTAAAGCCACTCAAAGCGGGCAACTATGAGCTGCTGGTTGAGGCCGCTCGCGAAGTTGGCGGTCGTGAAATTCTGCGTATCCCCTTTAGCTGGCCAGCACAGCAAACGCAAGTCGCTCGCGTACAAGGTAGCTCCGAGCTTGGTCGTATCACCCTCACCGTCAATCCTTACGGAACCCACAGTATGAAACCTATGTTTAAATGGACCGCACTGGCGTTAGCCTTATGTTTACCACTCAGCGCTAACGCTCACCGTGCCTGGATGCTGCCTTCCGCCACGGTACTCTCCGGCGAAGAGCCTTGGATTACCGTGGATGCCGCGGTATCCAATGATATTTTCTATTTTGAGCATTTTCCGCTACAAATTGAGGGCATCGGTAAACCCTTGGTGATGCCTGGGCAAAAACCCGCGGCTAACGCTCCTGCACGCCCACGTGCACAACTGCAGATTTTTCGCCCAGACGGCAGCTTGACGCAGCCGCAATTTGGCAATACTGGCCGCTATCGCAGCACCTTCGACGTTCAGCTAAACCAGAAAGGCACTTGGAAACTGGCAATTGCCAACCATGGTTTATTTGCCCGTTATAAAGAAAATGGCGAAATGAAGCGCTGGTCAGGCCAAGCAGCAGATTTTGCCAAACACGTGCCCAAAGACGCAGAACAGCTACAGGTCACTGAAACGTCCAGCCGCATGGAAGTTTTTGTCACTTCAGGGCAACCCTCTGAGCACGTGCTGCAACCCACTAACAACGGCTTAGAGCTGGTGGCAAACACGCACCCCAATGACCTCTTTGCCGGTGAAGCAGCAAAATTTACTTTCCTGCTCGATGGTAAACCCGCGGCGGATTTAAAAGTCACGGTGATTGCTGCAGGGATTCGCTATCGCGATGAACTCAATGACATGCAGCTGACGACCGACAAAGATGGCGCAGTTTCCATCACTTGGCCACAGGCTGGTATGTATTGGCTCGAAGCGATCAGCAGCCAGCCGATCAAAAACCCTGCATCGCCGGCAAGCCAAAAACGTGCCAGCTACACCGCTACACTTGAAGTGTTAGCGCCGTAAGCAGGCATGTTTGAGATCGTTGCTGACAGTAGCCGCCAGCTCATTGCTGCTGGCGTGCTACTGAGTTATTGCGCATGCTGCATTGGGTCTTGGCGTGGTTATCGCGCCAAGCAACGCAGCATTTCTCACGCGACAGGAGATCGGCTCATTGTCTGGGCCAGCCAAAGTGGTAACGCCCAGCAGCTTGCTCAGCAACTGCAGCAACAACTCAGTCAAGCGGGCAAACCTGCAGGCTGTTTAGCGCTAGAACAGCTCAGTAGCAGCCTGCTGCAAAAAAGCACAGAAATCATTTTTATCGTCAGCACCTTCGGCGTGGGTGAAGCGCCTGAACATGCACGCTTTTTTTTAAAAAAACTAGCCGTCGAGTGCAGTCTTCAGCATTTAAAGATTCATGTACTGGGGTTGGGTGATCGCCGTTACCCTGAATTTTGTAAGTTTGCTGAGCAACTGCAAGCCCGCTTAATCGCACAGGGTGCCACACTCAGCTTACCCTTGATGACAGTGGACAATATGCAAGCAGAGCAGCTGGCACACTGGCAGCAGTGTATGGCTGCACACTTTGCCATCGACGCTATTGCAGCGAGCCAATACCAACCCTCTTGGTTTCATGCCACTCTGCTCGAGCGCCAGCATCTCAATCCTGACAGCAACAGCCCAGGTCTTTATAAACTGCGTTTTCAAACCGCGCGCTGTGACTGGCAAGCTGGCGATACTGTGCGGGTTCATCCCTTCAATAATCCAGCGTTTAGCACCCGTGAATACTCCATTGCATCAAGCGCAGCCAGTGGCTATTTAGAACTGATTGTACGTCTTAACTTCGATGCCAAACAAACGCCGGGGCAATGCTCAGGCTGGCTCTGTACAGCACTTAACATTAACGACAGTATTGTTTTTAGTCGCTGCACTAAGCCTAACTTTCACGCTACAGCGCAAGACAAACCGGCGATTTTTATTGGCGCTGGCAGCGGTTTAGCTGGCTTAAGAGCACACCTTGCCGAACGACCAAAGTTAAGCCAAAACTGGCTCATTTTAGGTGAGCGTTGCCCGCGCACTGATCGACTGCTGCCTGAAGAATTACAGCAATGGCAACGCCGTCAGCACCTCACTTACCTCGATTACGCGTTTTCCCGCGATACAAACACACCGCGCTATGTACAAGATTGTCTCGTTGAACAGCAACAGCGTTTAATCAGCTGGATTGAACAAGGCGCAACGATTTATGTCTGCGGCCGCTTGCAAGGGATGGGCCGAGGTGTACTGCAAACACTGACGCAGTTGCTCGGCACAGAACAGATGCAGAACTTACAGCAACAAGGACGCTATCGTACCGATCTGTATTGAACTGAACGGTTTAACGCGCCCAGCGTCTGAGCAAATTATGATAGACACCGGTTAATTGCACACTGGTCGCATGACCTGCACCGAGCGCTTGATTAACCTCTTGGATACTGGTGTCCAAATCAAATAACAAACTGCGCTGCGCATCCTCACGGATCATACTTTGCAGCCAAAAAAACGAGCACACACGCTGCCCACGGGTAATGGGTAGTACCTGATGCAAACTACTCGATGGATAGAGAATCATATCACCCGCTGGCAACTTAACGCTGTGCGCGCCATAGGTGTCCTCCACCACCAGTTCACCGCCATCGTATTCATCCGGCTCGCTAAAAAACAAAGTCGCCGATAAATCTGTACGCACTTTTTGCCCAGTGCTGGGATCAATGCGAATGGCGTTATCGACATGAATGCCAAAGCCTTGGCCTGCTTGATAACAGTTAAATAACGGTGGGAAAATCATCTCAGGTAAAGCTGCTGAGATAAATAACGGATTACTCTGCAGCGCCTGCACAATCAGCGCACCAATATTGATCGCAATAGCGGAGTCTTGCGCGAGCTGTAAATTGTTTTTTGCCATTGCTGACTGAAAGCCCGCGGTGACGTTACCGTCCTGCCAACTGGCTTGTGCCAATAACTGGCGACAGTCTTGCACCTGCTGCGCGGTTAATACATTAGGGATATGTAGCATCATAATTTTCATCTCAAAACGCCCTCTACGCGCAAAGCCTAGAGGGCGAGTTAGCTTAGAACTTATAAGTAGTGGATAAAATCACATTACGCCCATCACCAAACTCAACAGCTGAAGAACGTGAATCAGCCCCTGCGTTTTGGCGTACACGTTCTACATAGTCTTTATCGAAGATGTTATTCATATTGAGCTGCACATTGAGCTGGTCATTAACTTGATAAGCGACCAAAGCATTGTGCACCCAGTACTCAGCTAGTTTGGCGCTATCCGCCGAAGTGACATTACGCTGACTGACATAACGGCTACCGTAACCCACTTGCCAGCCTTGTGGTAAATCGTAGGTGGTCCACAAGTTGAATGAGTGCGGCGGTGTATTGGCTAAGGCTTGGCCTTTTTTCTTCGCATCATTGGACTTGGTGGTTTCACTGCTTAAATAGGTGTAGTTAGCATAGACCTTCCAGTCGTCAGTCACTTTACCCGTCGCAGCTAACTCCACACCTTGCACGCGCTGCTCACCAGCAAGACGATAAGAGCCATCAGCGAGCTGTTCTCGCGCATTGGTTTTTTCCACACGGAAAATCGCACCGTCCAACTCTAAAGCGCTGTTGAAGAAGGTCCACTTGGTCCCCAGCTCGAGTGTGCGGTTTTTCTCTGGGGACAAATCAGCCGTTGCATTGCTCACACCTGAACCCATCGACGTTAAAAACTCAGCAGATGGGTTAAAAGAAGTACCATAGGCCACATAAATTCGACCATTATCCGCAGGCTTGTAAACTAAACCGGCACGGCCACTGAGCTTTTTGTCTTCAGTGCGATACTTCTCGTATTTTCCAGTATTAACTGTAGTTTTTTCATAGTCACCATTGAGCCAGTCATAACGCAAACCTAAGTTAATATCCCATTTTGGCGTTAAGCTAATGGTATCAAAGGCATACACAGCTTTATTGGTCAAATAAGTCTCGATGTTATCCAATGAGGTGCGCTGCGCGGGACCAGCGTAATAGCCTGGAGGATTGTATAAGTCATAATCAATGCCAGTAAAATCAAAGGCATGATTGTAAGCTTCGCGCTCATAGGTTTCGCGGGAGATTTCGCCACCGGCCACCCAACTGTGCTGCATGCCTAATAATTTATTCTCACCAATCAAACTCAGCTGATTGATCCACATTTGTGACTCGACATCGCGACCATACCCTTGTGGGCCGGCAGGTTTATAACGGCCTGGTGGTAAGCCTGTCACATTGACATGCGCAGCAGAAATCACGGTATCGCGATCAATCCGACTGTAGCGGGTTAAGTTCTGCACTTGCAGTGTATCGCTGATATCGTGCTCAAATTTAACCGTGAAAGCGTCGCTAGTGATTTCTTCTTTATCAAAGTTGCGAAAACCAAAATAATCATCACGGCTGACACCAGACAGTTTTTTACCGTCGCGCGCTGGCACACCGTAGTCGGGCAAGTTGTCGTCGACCTGATGGAAATAGCTCAGCGTTAAGCGCGTGGCGTCACTCAGACCAAACAACACCGATGGCGCAATGCCCCAACGTTTACGGTCAATGTCATCACGGCCTGGCACATCATTTTCGTGTGCCATTAAATTTAAACGAAACGCACTGCCAGTGCCCACACCCTCTAAGCGCTGATTGGCATCCAGAGTCATGCGGTGATAACCATCGGTACCTAAGGATGCACCGAGCTCAGCAAAATTACGCTGCTTAGGCGCTTTACTGGCTTGGTTGATGCTACCACCGGTAGTACCGCTGCCACCAAATACTGAGTTAGGGCCTTTAATCACCTCAACGGCTTCAATATTAAAGGTGTCAGTGAGATTGGTTTGTGTACTGTCGCGTAGGCAATCAATTTGCATATTGGCATTGGCGCTAAAGCCACGAATATTAATGCTGTCACCTGAAACACCACCCCCCTCA
>JAAXZZ010000164.1 GCA_012719655.1 Gammaproteobacteria bacterium
AGCGCTGGAACCGCCTGAAAGGATTTCAACTGCTAACCCTCGTGGTCAATAACGTTAAATTCCAAGACGGCGAACAAGTAATGGAGCAATCAGACAGGAAAACCGCCTGATGCTCGTACACCAGATTTGACCATAACTCTCATCAGTGATTGCCGTGGTAACTCCTTAGCGCCGATTAAAGATCACAGCTTTGCCTTAACTTTGTTGGATGGTCTTTCCAGTCGAGAAGAAGTGGTTTTGGCCGCGCTCAGTGCGGCTTTAGGTAGTATTCCGCACTTCGGTGGCTCTGCTGGCGATGACAATCATCTAACCCACACCCATGTCTATTATGACGGCCAGTTTCATAATGGCGCGGCAGTGGTGGTGTTAATTAATACCCATTTAGATTTTGAAGTCTTTACCACTCACCATTTACAGCCCTCCAGTGAAAAGCTTGTGGTGACCAAAGTTGATAGCGATTCACGGCGGGTACTCGAGTTCAATGCAGAGCCCGCAGCCAAAGAGTATGCGCGGCTGATAGGTTGTCGCTTGGATGAACTGGATATGCATCTGTTTGCTAGTCATCCACTGGCAGTAAAAATCAGTGAGAACTACTACCCGCGAGCGATTCAACAGACGAATCCTGATCAAAGTCTGACTTTTTATTGTGCGGTGGAAAATGGCATTGTGCTGACCGCAATGAATACCACCTCCTTGCTTGAGAACGTCAATCAACTGTTCCAAGGACTCAATCAGCGCTTGGGTGAGTTATTGATTACGATCGGTTGTGATTGTTTTTTACGACGCTTAGAAATTGATAGTAAAGGCGGTCAGGCCGCGATCGAAGAGGTGCTGCGCAAGCAACATGTGGTTGGTTTTAACACTTACGGCGAACAGTGTAATGGCATGCACATTAACCAGACGTTCACCGGTGTAGCCATTGGACGACCAAAATATGGCTAACGCTGAGCTTGTTGCACAAATACAAGCGTTGCAGCAGGAAAATAACAAACTGCGACGCATTAATAATGCTTTGGTGGAGCGTGTCGAGTCAGGTACATCGCAAAGCTCAGATGCCTATGCAGCTTTTCGTCACTCTGTGATTTTGGCTGAACAAGTACGTGAGCGTACTGATGCGCTGAATCAAACCATGGCTGATTTGAAAAACAGCAACATACTACTCAGTGATGCGCGGCAAAAGGCCGAAATTGCGCATCAGCATCTGATTGATGCGATTGAAAGCATCAGTGATGGCTTTGTGTTATTTGATAAAGATCATCGTATTGTTTTATTCAATCGGCATTTTAAAAAATTCTGGGAGAAAAGTGCCTACCGTATGGAGTTTGGCACCTATTTGAGTGAAGTCAGAGACGTAATTGATGAAACTGGGCTAGTGGTGGAAAAGCAGCGCAGCGGTCGTCAACGGGTCTTGTACCGCTTACGCACAGGACGCTGGTTACAAGTGACCGAGCGACCAACGCAAGAGGGCGGACTGGTCATCTTGTATACAGACATTACCGAACTGAAACACATTGAAGCGCAGCGTCGCGAGCAAGCTTTAGCGCAAAAAACCCATTTGTTGCAAAAAACGGTGGATAACTTGTCGCAAGGCGTTGCTATGGTTAACGCAGATGGTCTTCTAGAGTTGTGGAATCATCGGTTTTTAGAGCTGTGTGATTTGCAACCCATTGAGGCCAATCTGGCGTTTGCTGAGGTGATGAATAACAGTTGTGCAACGTTACTGACCCCGCAAAGCCTGGCAGAAGATGACACGCCTTTACTGCAAAAAGAACAGCGTTTAGCGGATGGGCGAATGGTCGAAATTCGCACGCATCCATTACCCTTGGGCGGTTTTGTTAATACGTTTACCGATATTACCGAGCGTTATCAACATGCCGAAGCTTTGCGTAAAAGTGAAAACTGGATACGGTTAATTACCGACCACGTACCGGCGATGATCGCCTATGTGAAGAATGACTTCACTTATGAATTTACTAACAAGGTATATGAAGAATGGTATCGCTGGCCTCGCGGTAGCATTTTAGGGCGCAGCTTGCGTGAGGCGCATAGCGATGAGCACTTTATGCGTCTGGAGCCATACATCAATCGATCACTAAAAGGTGAAAGTTTAACTTTTGATGTGGCTGAGTCGAGCGTGACGGGTAAGCCTCGCTTTATGCAACGCTCTTATGTGCCTAATCGACAAAGTAATGGTGAGATTTCTGGTATTTTCGTTTTAGTGCGAGACATTACTGAGCGTCGACAAACCGCAGAAGCGCTGCATCAAGCGTATCAAAACCTTGAAGAGCGAGTGCGTGAACGTACGGCAGAGTTGACACATCTCAATTGCAAACTGGTTTCGGAGATTGAAGTACGCAAACAAGTGGAGGTACGTTTGCGTGATGCTAAGCGCGAAGCTGAAGAAGCTAACTTATCGAAAACTAAATTTTTAGCAGCAGTCAGTCATGATCTGCTTCAACCATTAAATGCTGCACGTTTATTTACTGGCTCATTATCAGAGCGTCCGAACTCGCCAGACCGTAACACTTTAGTCAGGAATATCAGTAACTCATTGGAAGATGTCGAAAATCTATTAGGCACATTGGTTGATATTTCTAAACTCGATGCTGGGGTAATTAAGGCTGATGTGTCCGCTTTTGCAGCCCATGAACTGTTAAGTAATTTAGCGGTCGAGTACCAGCAACTGGCTAAGAGTGTCGGGCTCAGATTAGATTTTGTACCCTGTTCGCTGCTGATTAAAAGTGATATTCACTTGCTGGCGCGAATCTTACGTAATTTTTTAAGCAATGCGATTCGCTATACTGAACGTGGTCGTGTGCTGTTAGGCTGTCGCCGTCATGCTGAGCATGTATCAATTGAAGTATGGGATACCGGGATTGGTATTGCAGAAGATAAAAAAGAAGAAATATTTCAAGAGTTTAAGCGCGGTGATGTGCAACGTTTAAAGCAAGATCGTGGGTTAGGATTAGGTTTAGCTATTGTTGACAAAATTACCCGTATTTTAGATCACTCAATACAGGTTTCGTCGCAGCTAGGTAAAGGCTCAGTATTTTCTGTAGTTGTGCCTTTAGCGCGTCAAGACGAGTTGCGGGCGGCCCCTGAGATTGAATCATCAGCATATTGCTTAGACCGTCTCAGCGGTGCGCGGGTCTGGGTGCTTGATAACGACCTTGCTATTTGTGTAGCGATGCGAACCTTACTCGAAGGTTGGGGCTGTGAAGTACACACTGGTCTATCTGAGAATGATTTAGCTGTGCAAGTGGGTGGTTTTCATTCTGAGGTTGATTTATTGATCGTTGATTACCATTTGGATAATGATGTTAACGGTGTTGATGTGGTGGTTAACATCAATCAGCAACGACAAAAACCCATTCCGACTCTGATGATTACGGCTAATTATAGCAATGAGTTGAAGCAAAAAATGCGCGAGTTAGGCCATACTTTGATGCACAAACCTGTCAAGCCGATGCGTTTGAAGGCCGCAATGAATCATCTGTTAGATGGCGGACGCTAAGCTCTATACAGCAATTTTTGTTTGATTAGATCTTTAGTCCGACAAGTACCATGCAAGTAAAAAACGTTGCAATGGTTTGGGTCTGTCGGCCTAAAGTTAGCAGTTTACTTGAGAAATAGCGGTAGTGTTGGTGCTGATACGTATGCTAACGGCGAAGGTAGGTGGAGAAGTCAATATCACCGACGGAAAGAATCGCCTGTACACGGTTATGTACGTTAAGCTTTCTTAAAATCGCCGAAACATGCGCTTTAACTGTGGTCTCTGCAATATCTAAATTATAAGCAATTTGTTTATTGGCTTCGCCTTTAGCCATTCGCTCAAGCACTTGCAGTTGCTTGCGTGTTAAGGCTTGTAAGAGTTCTGGCGAGATAGTGGCTTCGCGTGGTGTGCGGCGCGTATTGGCTTGCTCAGAACGGATGATATCGGCCGGTAAGTAAACATGTCCATTGAGTACTTGTTCGATAGCTTCGGTCATTTGCTTGCGTGGTGTTGATTTGGTGATAAAGCCAACAGCGCCGTAAGTAATGGCTTGCAAGACAATATGTTTATCTTGTTCTGCAGATACGATAACCACTGGGATGGTGGGCGCCTCGTTGCGTAAGCTCATCAAGCCGTTGAGTCCGCTCATGCCAGGCATATTGAGATCTAATAAAATCAAATCAAGATCGTCGCGCTCACAGGCAAGCAGCAAAGTGCTATCGAGGTCTGCGGTTTCGATAATAGTACAGTCAGGAAAATCTGAACGGATAACGTTACAAATCGCCTCGCGAAACAGCGGATGGTCGTCAGCAATTAATATGTTGTACATGGTCAGTGACCTCGTTTTTGTATGCAAAGCGCAAGGTTAGCGAAAGGGTGCAGGTTGTGCGTGTTCTAAAGGTAAATGAGCTTGTTGCCAGCCATCAGTGCCATCACGTAACCAGTATAGGTTGTTATAGCCTAAAGCGTGTGCACGCTTGACTGCATTCCAACCGAGCCAGCAGTCTGAACGGCAGTAAAATACGATAGGATGAGATTTATTGTTTGCGGTTGCTTGCTCAAGATGTTGTTTACAGTACGCCAGCCATTGTTCTGATAGCACACCATCCCCGCAATTGGCCAACCACAAGCTATTAGGTAGATTAGTATGCTTTTCTGGTAAAGTGAATTGACCGCGTAGCCATGGATTGCGATAGACATCCACCAACAGTACGTTTGCAACTTTCTCTTGTAGAGCCTTTAACTCTTGCGGCGTAAGTGTTTGGGCATGCTCATGCGACAGGGGTGTCGGACTTCGATACAGCGTGTTTCGATAACCATCATCAGTAAATAAGGATGGTTGTTCGGCATAGCAAAATGCTGCTGCTAAAGACAGTAATGTTAAGGCAAGGGCAGGCAGTGTTGTTTTTAACATTATTTTTACTCACTGTTGTTGGGTTCATTAGATGCAAAGCAACAGCCTTTGGGAATGCTACATTATGCTGCTTAAACCGCTACTAAAGTGCTGTTTTTGTTGCGGTAACTATTTACCCAGCGCGTTACGTAGAGAAGTTCGTTTAGGGTTAAAGGTTAATACAGCAGCACACAAACACACCGCAGTAGTTGCCGCGCATACCATTAAAGCGACAGGATTAAATTGTAAGTACAGCGCATAACGCACGAGTTCGACACCATGACTAAAAGGGTTGAGAGCACAAATCCAATACAGCCAGAGGCTAGCTTCTTGCATTTTCCAAAGAGGGTATAAAGCTGAGGATAAGAAAAATAGAGGGAAAATCACAAAGTTCATTACTCCGGCGAAATTCTCCAGTTGGCGAATGCCATTGGAGAGAAGTAAGCCGATTGCACCGAGCATGAGTGCCACCATCAGCAGGGCCGGTAATGCGACTAACAAGCCCTGCCAGGGGGGTTGAACACCGTACAGCCACGTGATGGCTAAGAAAATATAAACTTGCACGATGGAAATACAGGCGCTGGCTACAAGCTTACAAATCAGTAAAAAACTACGCGGTTGTGGGCTGGTTAAAAGGATACGCATGCTACCCATCTCGCGATCGTAGACCATGCTAAGAGAGCTTTGCATACCGTTAAATAATAAAATCATGCAGGCTAGCCCAGGTACAATATAGGTCTCATAGGTGATGTAAGTATCGTAGGGGGCAATAATGGCGATGCCCAGTGCTGCGCGAAATCCAGCAGCAAATACAATCAGCCATAATAGAGGTCGGACTAAGGCGCTTAGTAAGCGGGTGCGTTGTTGCCAGAACTTCAGCCATTCACGAAAAAAAATACCCGACAGGCAGTACCAATAAGTCATCATTTTACCTCCTTTTGCGTTAACTGCTGGAAGATAAGCTCTAGGGGTTGCTGCTGGTACTGAGTTTGGATAGATTCAATGCTACCGTTTGCCACCAAAGAACCTTGATTGAGAATGAGCACATGGTCTTCAGGTGTAACTTCATCCAGTAAATGCGTTGTCGACAACACAGCAATATCGCGCTCTTTACACAATGAACGTAAATGTGCCTGCAACGCTTTGCGGCTGGCTGGATCAAGCCCAACGCTGGCCTCATCCAGCAGTAGCAAACGTGGATTGTGTAACAACGCACGAGCGATTTCGACACGCCGCCGATGACCGCCATTGAGTAAACGTACTTTATCGTGACGTCGCTCGCTGAGTTGCTGGCGCTCAAGTTCAGCATTAATGCGTGGTTTTGCGGCAGAGGGTGAAAACCCCAGCAGGGCTGCGTGATAGCGCAGATTTTGCTCGACGGTCAGATCGAGGTCCAGAGTGCTTTGCTGAAAGACCACCCCTAGTTCGCGTAAGGCTGAACGCGGTGCGCGATTAAGATCGTGGCCACCGACTGTAATCTGCCCTTGTTGAATTGGGTAAAGGCAGGTTAATAAGGAAATAAGAGTGGTTTTTCCGGCACCATTGGGGCCAAGGAGTGCGGTTAGGCGACCTTTTTGACAGTTGAAGTTAAGAGCATGCAAAACTTCTCTTGCACCATAGGAAAAGCTGACATTGCTGACTTCCAAGGCGCTCATGGTGTCACCACAACACCCCAAGGGTAACGTCCAACTTTAATTGACTTGGTCACTTGCAAACTGTCGATATCAATCAGCGATACATCACCGCTCACTCCGTTGGTGGAGATCAGTGTTTTTTGATCCGGAGTAAAGGCCATATGCCAGACGCGGCGACCGACCAATAAATAATCTAAAATCTCCCAGGTTTTAGCATCCACTACGGCAATATGGTTGGCTGGACCGAGTGCGACAAAAGCGTAACGGCCGTCATCGGTGAGCTTGATACCAACCGGTTGGATTTTATCAGGATGCACGCCTTTGATTTCGAAACTCATTGTCTTCAAAATCTCCCGTTGATCGACGTCAATAATCGTCACCGTGCCGCCGATCTCAGCGCTGGCCCATAAGCGTTTGCTGTCCTTGCTGAACTCAACATGACGGGGACGTTGATCAACCAGAGTGTTATGCACCAACTCGTTGCTAGCGGTGTCGATCCAATGCAGCATATTGGTGGTTTCGCTGGTATTGACGGCCCATTTACCATTAGGGCTAACTGCCATACCTTCAGGCTCCACACCCACATCAATTTGTGCCATCACCACGTTGTTATCAACATCAACAACGGTGACTAGGGCGTCATCTTCATTCGAGATGTACAGCCATTTATTGTTGGGGTGTAAAGCGAATTGTTCTGGGTCATCGCCTGACGCCAACTCTTTAATAATGCTGTGATTGCTTAAATCCATCACTTGCACACGATCCGAGTCGCTGGCGCAGATATAGAGCAGTTTATTGTCGTGTGATAGCAATAAGCCGCGCGGACGCATACCGACTTCAAGGGTCTCCGTGACGGTTTGCGTGGCAACGTCAATCACGCTAATCGTGTTGTCTTTCTCATTGGAAACGTAGGCGGTGGCGGCCAGGCTGGTTTGGCAGGCAAGCAGCAGGGCAGATAAAGGCAATAAATGGCGCATGGTGTGTCCTTCTTGTTATTCATAGTTGACCGGTAAAACAGGCAGTTCGCGCTGCTGTTACAGGGTTTTGTCGCTTAAATGACAGGTGGTTTCAGCTTGATCAAAGCCCAAGCTGTCCATTTCATTGTGAGGATGTAAGTAGCCCTCTTGCGGTGAGGTACTGACCAGTGAGCGTGGGTGCACTAAGGCAATCGGTTGACGTAACTGTCCGCTCCAAGGACGAAAGCTCAGTTTTCGTCCTTTAAAACCATCAATTGGTAATTGATCACTGAGTGCCAGTTGGCGTACCGCGGCGGGATCAGCGTGTTTGAGCTTGGTGACCGCTGAAGCAATGCTGCGTACGGCAATCCAAGTGGCAAAGTCGACACTATTCATCCAGCGCTCTGCGTGTTTTTCAAAGCGTTTTTGCAACTGTGCCGCACCATAGGTTTCAATAGTTTTATGCCAACCGACAGGGGTTAAGCCTTGGGTGCCAATCACAGGCCGCGGCAGCCAGGTGTTGTAGGGTAGGTATTCACCGAAGTCACCGGCTTTATCGGCCACCACTACCACGTCATACTCTTTACTTTGGGTAAATAACGGCATTTCGACGCTGGCAGAACGGCGTTGGTCGCTGCTGAAGTCCCATGTTTTTTCTGCCACTATTTTTAAACCAAAACGCTTTGCTGAGCGGCGCAAGGCATTCGCGTAAGCAATGTCTTCTGGGGCTTGAACAACGATTAGCAGCCAGCGCTGCCATTGACGCAACGCCATAAATTGCGCCAAGGCGTCAGTTAACATGGCATCGCTGGGCAGGGTATGCAGAACATTGCTTAAGCAGGCCGCTTGGCGTAATTCATCATCGGCGCTGCCGGCGTTAAATAGCAAGCTGTCTGGCAATTGCGTGGCCAGTTGGCGTAATACTGATTGCGGTGCGTTGACCACAAATAGGCGAGTGCCTTCCGCATGCTGTTTCAGTGCAGCGGCCAATAATGTGTCGGCGCTGTCGGACACATGGCTGCTGAGGCTGTAGCTTTGTTTGAGAAAACGCCCAGTACTGTTGTTATCGACTAAGGCCAATTCAGCGCCGCGCAAGCCTGAGTCGGTCGGCTCTGGAATAACATTTGATAACAGAGGGCGCGCTGGCGGTTGATAGGCTAAATACCCAATAGCTATATCGAGGTTTGCGTTGCTCTCGGTTGCCGCGTAATTGCCTGAAGCACAGCTCAGCCCGATTAAGAATATTAAAATGCGCATAGTAATGACGTCCTCGCTAATTAAAAACCAGCATAGGAAGACTCTGTTCTGAAAGGAATATGCAGAAAGTACCAAGTATGCAGTACCAAGGTAGGAGAATGTTTGGATTGCGCTCTGATTAGCATTGTCTTGTCATAAAAATAACTAGGAAGACAGACTATGAGTTTTTTAAAAGCGACAACGTTAGCAGCCGTATTACTGTCAGGCATGATCGGGCTTGACAGGGCTCAAGCGGCTGGAGATTTGACTACCAAGCCAGAGCGTTTGCCTGATCTGGTAATGGGTTCAGAACAGAGTGATTACAGTTTCTCTGAAAAAATTTATCAGTTAGAAACCGGTAGCTCTTATCGTCTTAAGGTGATTTCTAACGGACAAAAAGAATGTGCCTTGCAGGCACCACAATTTATGCAGTCTATTTATTTACGCAAAGTCGAAGCCGGTGGTATCGAAGTTAAAGCGATTATGCTGACTGAGCTGGAGTTTGAAGATGCCGGGCAAGCTGAGATGTTTTTTGTACCAATTAGACCTGGCAGATACCCGTTTTTTTGCAAGGGTCTTGAGAGTAAAGGCATGCACGGCGAGTTTGTTGTTAAGTAATCTGTAGTGGTCGAGGATAGACGTATGTCGACGTTATGGCGCATCAATGTCTATGTGACGCTGTTCTTTGCCGTAGTAGTCAGTGTTTGTTTAGTGGTGTTATTACGTCAAGCTGAAGCTGATGTGCAGCGTGAGTTAGGCGCTGCACAAGTTTTGGTCGATTATTTAGCTGAAGCCGCGCCAAATGACCCAGAACGATTTGTTCGCTTAGAAGGGTATCTAAGGCATGTGCGACTGGAGTTGGTGGCAGCTGGAGAAAGTAGCACCTTGCGCGCAACACATGCACATGATCGCTTAACTAGGTTTTTATATCCGCAACCGGCACCTTTACATCGGATTAACTTAGCTGATGGTCGTGCCTTGTTGCTGGCAATTGACCCACAAGATGAAGTGGAAGAAGCACAGGACTCAATTGTACAGTTACTGGGCGTTTTTGCTTTAGCACTGATTATGACCTTGTTGACCATTCGCTGGGCAGTACGCCGTGGCCTGGTGGTTTTGGATGACGTTCTGTCGGCATTGCAGCAGATCGGTGAAGGGCAGTTAGCCGTTCGTTTGCAAACCTACCCGCTGCGTGAAGCAGAACAGTTAGCCGAGCAATTTAATAAAATGGCTGCAGCTTTACAGTCCACTCAAGCAGAAAATATTCAGTTGACCAGTGCACTGTTGAACCTACAAGACACAGAACGCAACCGTTTAGGTCAAACCTTGCATGATGATTTAGGTCAGTATGTGGCTGGCATGCGTGCACAAATTAAGTTGCTGCAAGTTGTGTATGAGCAACCACAAACCGTGTTATCCGTGGCGCAGGTATTAGAAGAGCATGGCCAACAATTACAAACGGGTTTTCGCTGTTTGGTGCGTGATTTGTATCCGGCCATGCTCGATCATCTGAGTGCCGCACAAATGCTGTATCACCTGCAGGAGCACTGGCAGAAAAGTCATGGCAGTTACTGTCGTTTGCATATTCTCAACAAGCTGCCAGTTTTAACTGTTGCGCAAAAAAATCAGCTATATCGTTTTTTGCAAGAGGCTTTAACTAATGTCAGCCGCCATGCGCAGGCAGCTGAGGTGCAGATTTGGTTGCAGTACAAGGCTGGTGCTTTGCGTTTATTGCTGCGTGATAATGGCCGTGGTTGCGCGGCTCCGCAGCCAGGTCTAGGTCTGCGCTCCATGGCTGAGCGTGCTCGAACTTTGGATGCTCAGCTGCATATTCAAGCACGCAGCGCACGTGGATGGAGTGTTTATCTTTATCTTCCAATAGTTGGAGAATAATAATGAAAATCTTATTGGTGGATGATCATGCCGTGGTGCGTCAAGGCTATGCCAGTTTACTTAAGGCCTTGCTGCCTGAAGTACAAGTGGATGAAGCCGGTAGTGGTGAAGAGGCGTTGTTGGCTGTTCACGCGCTAGGACCGCATTTAGTCGTGCTTGATATTGGTATGCCAGGTATCAGCGGTTTAGAAACCTGTCGGCGTTTGCGCCAACGCTTGCCGCAATTACCGGTGTTATTTTTTAGTATGCATGATGAGTTGTCTTTAGTTAGACAGGCATTGGATGCAGGTGCATCGGGCTATATTACTAAAAGCTCTTCACCTGATATTTTAGTTGAGGCGGTGCGTCGCACATTAGCAGGGCAGATGTATATTGAGCAGGGGCTGGCAACGCAGCTGGCCAGTCAAAAATACACTAAAGGTGCGATCGATCCACGCTTGCAAAGTATGACTCCTAGAGAAATGGAAGTCTTTGTAATGTTGTCGCGAGGATTGCCAACCCAGAAAATTGCCGAAACCTTGTGTATCAGCAATAAAACTGTTTCCAACTACATGACATTATTGAAGCACAAGTTACAAGTCGGTTCGCACGTTGAATTGGTGCATTTGGCTATTGATACAGGGGTGTTGCGCATTGGTGAAGCCAGCTAATAGGCAGTTAAAAGCTGCTATTAGCTGAGCATGCTGAGCGCTTTTACCAGTCGAGCGGGCATGCGGTACAGCCTTCCATAAATGTGCCTAAAAAGGTTGCGTAATGCCGACGTGCACCAGTCATATTAGCATCGGCCATGTTGGCCTCACTAAGCTTAGACTCTTGCATATTGGCATCAATAAAAGTGGACTTGCGTAGATTGGCTTTTGTTAGCCAAGCCATTTCTAGATTGGCTGCATTAAAGTTAGCATTCTGTAAATCTGCACCTGAAAAACGTGCGAAATCTAAATTAGCGCCATTAAAATCAGTGTTTTCCCCCTTCGCACCCTGTGCCATTAAGGCCCAACCAGTGATGGCAACCAGTTTGGTATTGTTCAGATTAGCTCCACGAAGACTGGCTTGCTGCAAGCTGGCGCGGGTCAGGTTGGCACCGGTTAAGTTGGCCTGATTGAGGGTGGCTAGGTCCAATTGCGTGTGACGTAAGTTGGCGCCGGATAAGTTGGCTTTGTCGAAGTTAATCTTTTTCAAATTCATATTACTGAGATCGGCGTTACGTAGATCCATCCCCGCACAGTTGCTGGCAGGTTCGAGCTTACAGCCATTGATTGTTGGAACGTCGTCTTGATTGGCGCAAACACCGGTGCTGATCACCAGTGCTAAAGCAGTTAAAAAATGGCGTTGCATATAAAATACCTCAGGAAAACCGCTGCTATGCCAGCACAGCAGCGGTGAGTGTTAAGTGAATAGACTAAGTGCTATTACTTGTTGTCCCACTCGGGTAATTTGAACACCCAGAAAGAACCGCCCTGTGCCACAGGTTTGGTTAACTCTGCCATGTCACCGCCCCACAGTGGCACAGCACCGCCGTAACCTGAAGTTACGCCGATATACTGCTGGCCATCCATTTCCCAAGTTACTGGTGGTGAAATCACGCCACTACCAGTCTGGAATTTCCACAACTCTTTACCTGTCTTGGCGTTAAAGGCTTTGAAGAAGCCGTCACTGGTTCCAGTGAACACAAGGTTACCTTTGGTGGCCAATACGCCAGCCCACAGTGGTAATTTCTCTTTATGTTCCCATGCCACTTTACCAGTAGCTGGATCCATCGCACGTAAAATACCCACGTGGTCATCAAACAAGCGCTTGATGCGGAAGCCTTGACCTAAGTAAGCAGAGCCTTTTTTGTAGGAAACTTCTTCAGTCCAATAGTCTTCTTTCCAGTGGTTAGCCGGTATATAAAACAAGCCAGTGTCCTGGCTATAAGCCATAGGGTTCCAGTTTTTACCACCTAAGAACGGAGGTGAAACTTCTACTGATTTACCACGTGTCTGGCCAGGCTCAGGCTTTGGTGGGCGCTGACCTTTGTTTTCAACGGGACGACCGGTTTTCAAGTCAATATGCGAAGCCCACGTGATGCCATCGACAAATGGGAAAGCGTTTTTTAGTTTGCCATTTTCACGATCTACGACATAGAAGAAACCGTTACGGTCAGCGTGTGCTGTGGCTTTAGTCTTCTTACCACTTGTATCTTTGTAGTCAAACAGTACTAACTCGTTGTTACCAGAGAAGTCCCAGGCATCGTTTGGAGTGTGTTGGTAGAACCACTTGACTTCACCAGTGGTCGCATCAACACCAACTTGGCCTGAAGTGTAGAGGCTATCGTAATCTTTGGGATCCCCGCCATCAGCGGTACGTTCCCAGCCATTCCAAGGCGCCGGGTTACCAGCACCAATAATAATGGTGTTGGTTTCTTCATCAAAGCTTGCACTCTGCCATGGTGCGCCACCACCTTGACTCCAAGCTTCTTTTTTACCGGTTGGATGGTTTGGATCATCTGGCCATGACGGTGCTTTAATGTCACCGGTTGGTGTGCTGTCTTTACCGTTGAGGCGGCCCATGTGGCCTTCAACAAATGGACGCATCCAAATTTCTTCACCCGTGTCTGGGTCGCGGGCAAAGAGTTTACCGACTACGCCAAATTCATCGCCTGAGCTGCCGTGAATCAATAATACTTTGCCTGTTTTGGCATCTTTCGCCATGGTTGGTGCACCGGTCATGGTGTAACCCGCGCCATGATCACCAAACTTCTTGTTCCAAACAACCTTGCCAGTATCTTTGTTGAGTGCGACAACGCGCGCATCTAAAGTACCAAAAAATACTTTATCGCCGAAGATCGCCACACCGCGGTTCACTACGTCACAGCATGGGCGAATATCATCAGGTAGACGATGGCTGTAGCTCCATAGCCGCTCACCTGTTTTAGCGTCAAGTGCCCATACGCGTGAGTAGGAGCCAGTAACATAAATAATACCGTCATGAATCACCGCTTGGGATTCTTGGCCGCGTTGTTTTTCATCACCAAAAGAGTATGTCCAAGCTGGCGTCAGCTTGAACACGTTGTCTTCGTTGATTTTGCTTAATGGGCTATAACGTTGAGCGTTAGTGCCCATGCCGTATTGTAAAACGTTAGTGGTGGTTAAATGGTCCTTGGCAATATCCTCCCAAGTCACTGGTTTGGCGAAGCTCAAGGTCGAGCCCAGTAAGGTGGCGCCTAAGATTAAGCCCTTGACGGCGAGGGCTAGGGGCTTGGCAGAGCTGGGTAATTGTTTTTTTATCATTGCTGTACTTCCCATGGTTGCATGTTGTGAGTCTTGCGCCAGATATGTGCGCAGTGACGGTGCCCATGTTGTGAAAGTGCGCGTCAGATGCCTACGGAATATTTCCTGCTGATGGCGGGAATTATTCCCAGTTAGGGGCTTATTTGGCAGTGCTTCTAAAGCTATTTTTTATATGTCTTTTAAACTACTACTAAGGGCTTGCTTCTCGGCAACTAAAGCAGCGTTCTACTCTGATCGAGACATTTCTAACATGAAAACCAGTGTTTATATGGGTGGCGAAAGCCTTGCGTACATTTAAATAATGGTGGGAATGATGAATAATAAAAAAACAATACTGGGTGCTTTAATGGCGACATGTTTAGGTTTCTCTGCTGTGCTGCATGCGCACGGGGATGTGGTGCCACAAAGTGTTAATACCGGTGAGTTACAAGCTTTGGGTGAGGAGTGGCTGGATGAGAATCCTTACCGTGCGCCGAGTGAGCAAAATGCGTTGGCGATAGAAATTGGATCATCAGCCTATAATCAGAACTGCGCACGTTGTCATGGCTTGGAGGCTATGTCTGGTGGTATTGCGCCTGATTTGCGTCTGTTAGAGCCTGGTTTCGATGGCGATGAGTGGTACAAAGAGCGTGTGATCAATGGAGCAGTGCGCAATGGTGCGGTGTATATGCCAAGAATGGCTGATTATTTAAGCCAAGAAGCGCTGTGGGCGATTCGTACCTACATTGAAAGCCGTCCTGTTCCGGAGTAATGATGATGCCTCGTATTCTGCTATCTTTATGTGCAGTATTAAGCGGGTTGCTAACCATACAGGTGTATGCGCAAAGCTTTAGTACTGATGTCCGTAGTTTCGATGACATGATTGATGCTGGCACATTAAAAGTGGCAGTCTACGAAAATTTTGCGCCCTATAGCTTTACTGTTGATGGTCAGGCTAAGGGCGTTGATGTTGAATTGGCTGAGCAGATTGCTCAGGAGTTGGGTGTTAACTTAGAGCTGCTCTGGGTTGTTCCAGGTGAAAAAATTGATGATGATTTTCGCAACTTTATTTGGCGCGGTCATTACTTACGTAAGGACATTCGTGCTGATTTAATGTTGCGCGTGCCTTACGATCGAGAGTTCTCCAATCGACGCAATGAATTGGGTGAGTTGGTTAATGAATTAGTAGTGATGTTTGGCCCTTATCAGCGTGAACGCTGGCTCACCGTGTACAACAGTCGTCGTATTAAAAGCTTAGAAACAGTTGGGGTGTTTCAATACCCTCCCGTCGGTGTCGAAGACGATTCGGTGCCTTCGTGCTACTTGCTCACCGCCTTTGCTGGGCGTTTGAGTTCCAATGTTAAGCACTTTGTCAGTCCGACTGCAGCGTTTGCCGCCATGCAAGATGGCGAGGTCGATGCGGTGATGGCGATGCGCGGTGTGCTGGAATGGCTGCTAAGTCAAACTAATAATGCACAGCTGAAAAAATCTGAGGCCGCCTATCCTAATTTAGGTCAAGCGATTTGGGAAGTGGGTATGGCTGTGCATGAAAGTAATCGCCAACTAGCCTATGCCGTTGAAGCGCTGACTGAAGCAATGATTGCTGATGGGCGTATGCAGGCTTTGTATGACAAATACCATTTAAGTTATGAGAAGCCTGAGATGTACCAATAGCTTAAATGCAACAGTGGTTCCCATAGTGTAAAGCTGGAGGTGGTATGAAACAGCGTATGGTCTGTGCCTTAGTCTTGTCCCTGATGTCGTGTTGGGTCAATGCGGTTGAGGGCGATCCGCAACCTTCTGTGATGTGGGAGTACTTTCACCAGCGCTTACTCAATAATGCCGAATTTGTCTTTGATGAAGCGGTTCAGGTGAGCGTGCCGCCTTTTGCTGAGGATGCGCGGCAAGTGCCTGTTGAAGTTGACGCGCGGGCTTTAACCGGTCGGGTTGAAAAAATCATGCTGTGGGCTGAACTTAACCCCATTCCACAAGTGCTGAATGTTTATCCTGGTGCTGAATTAGAAAAGTTTCTGGCCGTGCGGATTCGTGTGGAACAGGCCACGCCGATTCGTGCTGCATTTTTAATGGATGATGGTATTTGGCACGTCGGCTCAGCACGGGTTGAGGCCGCCGGTGGTGGTTGCACTGCACCCAGTGTAGTCAGAGCGCAGGAAGGCTGGGAGGATCATCTCGGTGAAATCTTAGGTGCGCGCTTTAATATCGGTGATAACAGCCGTTTACGTTTAAGCGTCTCGCATCCAATGGACAATGGTTTAGTCGATTCCATCCCTGAGTTTTATCTGGATCAGGCTGAGCTACGTAATTTGTCCGGTACAGTGCTGGCACGTTTAGAGATATTTTCTGCGATGAGTGAAAACCCCACCATTACCTTAGGGGTTAAAGGTCAGCCAGAAACGCAACTGTGGTTGCGTGATAACAACGGCAATGAGTTTACTGCACATATTCCATAGATGACGACAGCTTTGCTGTTGGTTCTATTCTGTACTTGGCGCGGTCTAGTGAGGCGCGCGACAATCACTTTAGCGCGTATTGTTTGGTCGATTGAGGTGCTGTTATGCGTTACCTATTTATATTTTGTTGCAGTTTCTTCTTGAGTCTGAACGCGCTTGCGGATTATCAATTAACACCGAAAAAAATTGCTGAGAACACTTGGTTAGTCGAAGGCTCAACGGAGAATTTTAGTTTGCATAATGGCGGTAATATCGTCAATGCGGCCTTTATTGTGACTGACAAAGGCGTGGTGGTGGTTGATACAGGCCCTTCTTTTGCCTATGGCAAAGCTTTCCGTGCAGCGATTGCCAGTGTGACTGATAAACCGGTAATCCAAGTTCTGCTAACTCATCACCATCCTGATCACGTGCTAGGCAATCAGGCTTTTGACGATGTTGCCATTGCTGCTTTAGCTGGCACTAAAAAGCTGCTGCAAGAGCAAGGTGACCATATGGCAGAAAATATGTACCGTATGGTAGGTGATTGGATGCGCGGTACTGAGATACTGTTGCCGACACAAATCGTTGAGGAGGGGCTAATGGAAATTGGCGGACATCCTTTACGCCTGCTGAGCCTTACTGGGCATACCGGTGCTGATTTAGCCATCTTAGACGAACGTACAGGTGTGTTATTTGCTGGGGATTTAGTGTTTTATCAGCGTGCTTTAGCGACCCCGAATACTCCGAGCCTTGAAGAGTGGCTAACGGATATTGATACTTTAGAGAGGCTATCGTGGCGGTTGGTTGTGCCTGGCCATGGACCACTGGCCACTGATCATCAGCCCTTTAAACAGATGCGTGATTACTTGAGCTGGTTAGACAGTGCTCTGCTTGAAGCAGCGCAGGCTGGGTATGATATGAATCAAGTGATGCGTATGCCGATCCCTGAGCGCTTTGCTGAGGTGAGTTTAACGCGCTATGAATTGATCCGAACGGTCAGTCACCTCTATCCTCGCTATGAGCAGCAGCAGTGGCAGCGACTCGATCAATAGAAAGCAATGACTTTTCAGGCATCTTAGTGCTGATTAACCTCCAAGTACTGCTCAGTTAGTCTTGGAGGTTGTCTCCCGATAGCGTGTTATCAGTCGAGATGTAAGTACTCGCCGCGCTCTTGATGCCAGTCGTCCAGTGATTGCACCGCATACCGGCCTTGCATACGATGAATGATTTCAAAATAATCTTGTTTGAGGGGATCTTGCATAATTTCTGCACGTGATTTAACCCGAACCGCATAGATGTCTTGTACGTTTTGATGGTCAAAACCACGCCACTGTTGCGGCCCTTTCAGTAGTTGGTAGCTGTGATCTTCTAGGGCTTTAATAATATCCTCGCTCTCCAAGCTCTTGCTGCGTTGTACAGCGTCAGCCCATTGGTACACTACGCTATAAGCCGACGCAGCGGCACTACCGGGGTATTCACTATAGCGCTGGGTGTAATCTTTAACGAAAGCGCTACCTTTTTCGCTGTTTTCCAGTGCGGGTACGCGCCAATTCCAAGCTTGGCTGCCAATTACGCCGGTCATTGTTTGCGGGCCAAGATTCTGGATTAGGGTGCGACTTAAGTTGGGAATAATAATTTGTACTTGGTTATTTAAACCCATCGCATGCGCAACTCGCATGGCGCGCATAACATTTTGTCCTTGCAACACTAATACTAATATATCCGCTTGGCTTTTCTGAGCCTTGGTCAGTGCCTGCTTATATTCGGTATGGCTAGCATTGACAGGGTTTAAGCGGGTGAAACTGTGTTTAGCGCGATCTTGGCTGGCTGTTGCTAAACGCAATGCCGTCTCCATACTCAGGCCCCAGGTATCGTCGCTAATAATGTAATGATAGCGCTGGCGCGGCATGTGCCATGATAGGTACTCGCCGAGCACTTGTGCGCTCATCCAGTCGTTATTGGATTCGCGGAAAATATAACGATGGCCTTCACGTCCAGTGACCTCGTTGGCGTAGCTGAGTAAGGCAAAATACAGTAAGCCTAGCTCACGTGCACGTCGTCCTGCTGCGATGGCTTCTTCACTGGTGGCGCCACCAAAAATCATTTTTGCTTCGCTATGAAAAAACTCATCGACGTTACGTTGTGCTTTTTCAGCGCGTGATGCGCTGTTTTTGCTGAGCAATTGCAGAGGGCGACCTAGTACACCTCCGTTATGATTGATCTGTTCAATGGCTAGCATTGAGCCTTGCATCAACTCAAGACCTTCAGCTTTATAGTTGCCGGTACGCGGGAAACTTAACCCTATTTTAATTGGCTCATTGGCCAGTACGCTGATGGGTAACAGACACATGATTAAAGCGTGAACAGTCGATTTTTTCATAGCGATTCCTCCTTTTCAATTAAGCCTGTTTTTTAGCCTTACTGCTTAGGTAAGCCCATACTCTGTTATAGCTAAGCGCTTAGAACTTTAGCCTTGGCCAAGACGTAAGGCTTTAGTGAACAGTTTTTTTGATGCATGTGATTAGGCTCGAAGAGCCTTCATGGTGCAGTGGGTTGGTGTTGTACAAGGGCTTGTTTTGCGCAGAGAGGTGTTACTACTAACGTAGGTGTTAACTAGGCATTGAGGTCAATTGTTGTAGAGCCTGCTGCAGCTAAGAATCTATATCGGTTCGGGATTATTTCCCGATCACAATAATAACGCTGTAGAGGTGGCTATAATGAAACGCACAAAACTGCATCAAATGTTTGCTCTATCCGCATTATGCGGCGCAATGCTGCTACACAGTACCGGTGCTGTGGCGGTAACTGATAAAGAAATTTTAAACGATGCCCATACAACTTCTCAGGTTGTTACTAATGGTTTAGGTCTAGCTGGGCAGCGTTATAGCCCCTTGGAAAAAGTTAACGTTGATACTGTGCAGCAATTGCGTCCAGTGTGGGCTTTATCCTTTGGCGGTGAGAAACAGCGTGGACAAGAATCACAACCGATGATTAAAGATGGTGTGATGTATGTTACCGCTTCTTATTCTCGTGTTTTCGCGATCGATGCACGTACCGGTAAAGAGTTGTGGCAGTACGATGCGCGCCTACCCGATGGCATTATGCCGTGCTGCGATGTGATTAATCGTGGTGTGGCTTTGTACGGCGATTTGGTGATCGTTGGAACCCTCGATGCTAAACTTGTCGCGCTTAATAAAGACACCGGTAAAGTCGTATGGCGTAAAACGGTAGCAGATTATAAAGCCGGTTACTCGATTACTGCTGCGCCTATCGTAGTGAAAGGCAAGCTGATCACCGGTGTTTCTGGTGGTGAGTTTGGTATCGTTGGTAAAGTTGAAGCCTATAACCCTTTGAATGGCGATTTGATCTGGACGCGTCCAACCGTTGAAGGCCATATGGGTTATGTATGGAAAGACGGCAAAAAAATTGAAAGTGGTATTTCAGGCGGGGAAGCCGGTAAAACCTGGCCAGGCGACCTTTGGAAAACTGGTGGCGCCGCACCGTGGCTTGGCGGTTCTTATGATGCTGAAACCGACGCTTTACTCTTTGGTACCAGTAACCCCTCACCATGGAACTCGCATATGCGTCCAGGGGATAACTTGTTTTCATCCTCACGTTTAGCGCTCAATCCTGATGATGGTTCGATCAAATGGCATTTTCAAACCACGCCACATGATGGTTGGGATTATGATGGGGTGAATGAGCTGATTCCTTTCAGCTATCAAGAAAACGGAAAAACCGTTAAAGCGGCGGCAACGGCTGACCGTAATGGTTACTTTTATGTGTTGGATCGTACCAACGGTAAGTTTATCCGTGGTTTCCCGTTTGCGGATAAAATTACATGGGCGAAAGGTTTGGATAAAAATGGCCGTCCAATTTACGACGAGAGTAATCGTCCCGGCGCTCCGACTGCAGACAAGCAGGGCAGTTCAGTGTTTGTTGCTCCAGCCTTCTTAGGTGCGAAAAACTGGATGCCAATGGCTTATAGCCAAGACACCGGTTTGTTCTATGTGCCGGTCAATGAGTGGGGCATGGATATCTGGAACGAAGGTGTGACCTATAAAAAAGGTGCTGCATACCTTGGTGCGGGCTTTACTATCAGGCCGCTGAATAAAGATTATATTGGTGTGTTAAAAGCCGTTGATCCAAAAACGGGTAAAGAAGTATGGCGTTATAAGAATACTTCACCGTTATGGGGTGGGGTATTGGCAACTAAAGGTAATCTTGTATTTACAGGAAACCCTGAAGGCTTCTTAATGGCTTTTGATGCTAAAACTGGTAAAAAACTTTATGAGTTCCAAACGGGTTCCGGTGTGCTGGGTTCGCCCGTGACATGGGATATGGATGGTGAACAATATATTAG
>JAAXZZ010000165.1 GCA_012719655.1 Gammaproteobacteria bacterium
CCCGGGAGCGCGGGCGGCCCGCCCGCAAGAATATAATGAGGTCTACGAATTGCGAAGCATAAGGCTGGAGCTATGTATTAGCCGCTCGAGTTGTCGCTGTAACAATGCGGGCCAGCGGCCCGCGCTCCCAAGCGTGAGCGCGCGTTTAGCTTCGAGCAGACGCGATTGTGCTTGATCTGGGAGCGCGGGCGGCTCGCCCGCAAACAGGCGATATCACTTAATCAATGCTCAGCACATCCGCCTGAATACCCAAGCCCCGTAGCGCAACCACAACTTCAGCTAAAGGCAAGCCGACAACCGTGCTATAACTGCCCGAAATCGAGCTCACAAAGATGCCACCCTTGCCCTGAATGCCATAGCCGCCTGCTTTGTCCAACTGCTCACCCGTCTGCCAATACCATTCAATTTCTTTACTGGTAAGTGGGCGAAAGAAAACAGTGGTATTGACTCGCTGCACACGCACTTGTTTATGGGTTTTTATCGCAAAAGCCGTCATCACCACATGCGAGCGCCCCGATAATGAGCGCAGCATTTCATGTGCCCGTGCTTTATTTTGTGGTTTACCGAGAATGGCATCCTCTAAGACGACAATAGTGTCAGCCGCCAGTACCACAGCGTTTTCGTCATGTTCGACCGTTAGAAAACCTGCTTCAGCTTTCTCTTTAGCAAGACGCTCAACATAAGCTGTTGGCAGCTCATTAGGGCGCTGTGACTCATCAATCGCCACATTTAACACAGTAAACTCAATACCTGCCTGTGCTAACAACTCTCGCCGTCTTGGTGAGGTGGAAGCTAAAAACAACGTCATACGCTTTTATAACCTTTATGGTGAAAATAACTCTTTACTGAAACAGCACAGTCAAACAACCACGAGCACTATCACTTAAATTAACTTAATAACTCTTGTGGAATATTGCCGCCATTGGCAGCAATGCGCGCCAGCACAGTTTTATGTAGCCACATGTTCATCTGTGCAGAATCACTCATCAGCTCTGCTGGACAAGCCAGCTCGGCGGCCAGTTCTTTACGTGCAGCAAGGCTGCTATCAATATCAAGCAGTTTAAGTAAGTCAACAATGGATACACGCCAATTAAGCTTTTGCGGGTTGGCAGCAGCGCGCTGTTCAAGTTGCGCCACCACATCAACCACGGCAATCGCAGTCACTGCAGGCTTTGCTTGCGTAGCAACGGCGACATCCTCTTGTGCCGCTTCAGCACTACCAATACCCAGTTTTGCAAGAATATTGCTAAAAAATCCCATGTGTTTCTCCTTAACGTTAATGTTAAGTGACAATAAACATCACTTAATGGTTTTTTATTGATTACGCTGCCCACTCAGGGGCTGACGTATTTTAATGCAAAATCAGAGTCTTTGTTGGCTCTGTTGTGTTTATTTGCATCAGCGCACCTATACTGCTGCATTATTTAACAGGTCAATACTGATGAGTCGCGTGGTTATTCTAGTTGATGTACAAAATATTTATTACACCACCCGCCAAGCTTACGCTGCGAGCTTTGATTACAATCGCTTATGGCGCGAGGTCAGCGCTGGCCACGAAGTGGTGAAAGCAATCGCTTACGCAACTGAGCGTGGCGATGAAAAGCAGCGGCAATTTCAAAATATTTTGCGCGCCATTGGCTTTGAAGTAAAACTCAAGCCTTATGTACAACGGGCCGATGGCAGCAGCAAAGGTGACTGGGATGTCGGCATTACCTTAGATGCAATGCAATACGCTGCGCAAACGGACCGTTTAGTATTGGTCAGCGGCGATGGTGATTTTGATCTTTTAGTGCAGCGCGTGCGTGATTTGTACAACATCACTGTTGATGTGTTTGGCGTGCCAGAGTTGACTGCATTTTCCTTAATTCGCGCCGCCTCCAGTTTTACCGCGATAGAGGGTGATTGGTTACTGAAAAAACGCTAAGTCAGTTAAGCCAAGCAAGGTATCGGCCACATCAATAACACTTAAAAGTCGCTGTTTATTGGAAACACCACCAGCGGATCACCTTCCTGCCACGCGGGCAATTTGACCATCACTTGCTGGAATGCTGGGTGCTGCAACCAATCCCCCAGCCACTGCTGTAAGTGCGGATAAGGCAGCTGGTAAAAAACCTCTTGATCAACATGGGCGAACTGGCGCACAAACGGCATGATGCCAATATCTGCACTACTGATCGTATCCCCCAACAGATACCTATGCTTAGCCAGCAACGTTTCTAACACCTGTAAAAACACCTCGCCCCGCTCACGGTACTCAAGCTGCGAAAGTTCTGGATAACGATCACTATATTTATAACGGTCGAGCCAGTGTTTAAACTCGTTATCGTTCTGCTCGATTAAAGCCTGCGCACTGGCAGGCTCCACATCTAACACAGCTTGCGGATCATGCTGCTCCAACGCCCACTGCAGTATGTCTCGGCTTTCCTCGATAACGCGACGGCTAGAACCATCAGTCTCAACCAACTCCAGCACTGGAACCGTACCTTTGGGACTGATCGCCAGCATCTGGGCCGGTTTATTTTTCAGCACAATCTCCCGCAACTCCACCTTCAGTTCAGCCAATACAATAGCGAGTCGAGCACGCATCGCATAAGGGCAACGGCGAAAGGAATACAAACGGTGCAGTGAGACGGTCATACGGTGCTTCCTGGCTGGATTAACGAAGCCGCTCATTATAGGGAGTTTTTCTAGATCAAGAGGAAGTGCTTTTCGCATCCATGGCTCTTGCCAGCAACAGGTAAAAAGCAGCCGCCAGGATCGAGGCTATTACCGGGCCTAAGAGCGCCACTAATAATTTATAACTTGATGATTGCCCTGCATAAAGTACGAGATAGACCACACCAATTTCTAGAAGCAGCGTTACTACGAAAAGCCCCCAATATGGTCTTTGGCCATTTTTACGCCGTCTCACATTAATTGAGAGCGGCACAAACCAGATGGAACTATATATAAGCAGGAGAAGAATTAATTCGATCACGTTATCGTTCCATACTGCAGGTAGACAGTGAATATCGCATTAAGCGACGCCCTCCTTGCAATAGATTGTTAGCTAGCCTGCGTCGTACTGATGGCCATGTTAGCTGTCTGATGTTTGCGATGCTGCAATATCAGCCAACTCAATAAAGCGCTTTTTTTGCGTGATATATATCCAGCCAAGCAAGCAAAACAAAAATGCAGGTAAAACAAACACCATCTGATCATCACTCCCCCACTGCATAGCTAGGCCTATAAATACAATTGTAAAAAAAACAGTAAACCAATTAACCACGCCAGTTATGCGAAGTTGGCCGTTGTCATGAATTTCGATTTTTCCGTGCATAATCGGAGTGTATGATATTGCCCCAAAACCTCCCCACGCTGCTTCTCTAACGCCGAACAGCTTGTCGGAAAAACGATGAACCTTAAGTGCTACAAAGTATTTAGGCTGCTGTGAGTACTCTAACTTTTTAGAATCGATCTTGGTTGGCAGAGGATTTCTTAAAGCCGGCTCGTAACTAAAGATAGGAATACCGTATGAGAAATAGGCACGATTCCATGTGCTGCTAAGAATTGTTTCGACAATGGCGATAGCAATTATAACTATGAAAAGTAGTTCCATTAAAAACACCTAAAGTAGCCAAGCACTACAGACGTGTATGTGTAGATTTTGTGCAACTATAGCGAAGGTATGCACAAAAGGCGCAAGTCCAAAATTATTACTTGGCCCGGTTAATTTTTAATTGTGTTACAGCGATTATAAGTGACCACCCATACGGGCATAAAAATACAATAATGCTACGGAAAATAAAAATGCAGTTACGCAAAATATTACTAAAAGAAGAATAAGCTGAATTACGTTATAATCCTTATATGAACCCCAAGCTAACATGGCAAAAAGCTGAAAAGGAATGCTAGTCATAAAAACCCCCAGACC
>JAAXZZ010000166.1 GCA_012719655.1 Gammaproteobacteria bacterium
ATACATTGCAATGCCAACTGAACCAGCAGGGAAAATTTTGGCGCTCGACCTTTTAATAGCTTCTTCAGTAATTTTTTCTTCGGAATCCCGAATATATTTATTAATAAGCTCGCCAGTTTTTATCCAAGGAATCGAACCTGTAAAGTATTCAGAGTTTTTTCTAGAAGGAGTACCACCAGAACCCCATTCAGCGACCTCTCCTAAAGTGGAGTGAACCCAATTCTGCGATTGCTCGTTATCCATCACGTCACCAGCCCCCAATTCATTTTTACTATTACTCAATTCTCTTTCCTATTTATCACTGGTGCTGATTTTGGCTTTGTTGTTAAGGGTATTTCGTGCTGCTACGTTAATAACTTCTTTCGTACCACGAGCGCGTATCGCAATATTTAAACAATGCGATAAATGCTTAGTATCGCCAGTGCTTGCTGCCTGTGCTAGAAACTCTTGGATATCATCGTTGGTTTCTAAAAAATTAGCGGCATCAAATGATTTGGACTTCATCGCTCTTACATCTGTCACGCCACCAGCTCCCGATTCATGACTTCAATCACCCAATCCATCTTGTCTCCAAATAATTGATACATGCGCCCTAGGCCGCCTTGGGCATCAAAGGGTGTATTGTCGAGGTCTTCACGTTCAAAGTGCGTGGAGTCGGTAATGTGGTCGCGTATTAAACGCAGCCATGCCATTTGTTGTTCATTAAACTTTTCTCTATCGCCTGCGTGGTATTGCATGATCCAGCTTTGAAAGTTTTTACGCACGGTGGCATCAAACGGCGTAATGCTGCTATCAATGCCACACACGCGGCGAATTAAGGCGACTAAAGCGGTTAGCTCGGCAACGGGCGTGGTGCCTTTGTAGCTATCGAGGTGCGCGTAGGCTTGCCATACGCGCAAGGGTGCAAGTTTGGGGCGTTCTTGTTTGATTTGCTCTAGCAAAGTTTTTATTTGCGTAAAAGTGACTTCGCTGCGCCGTGCGGGGGTATGGAAATAAATAGTTAACGCATCAATGGTGTTGGCGTGTTCGGCAAGGTAGTCGGCAAACTCTTGCGTGAGTGCTTGGGCGTTTTCCTCGGTATCGCCTGCCCATTCGGCCTTTACCAGCTTGTCTAAATCGTCATGCACCACGGTTTGTTCTTTATCACGGCGAATGCTGTCAATCAGCTCTATCAGTTCGCCGTTAAATACTTTGGCGACTTCGCCCACCAGTTCAGCTTGGGCTTTGTCGCGGTTAGCATCGCCAGGATCTGCGCCTTCGGGCAAGCCTGCAATGTCTAGGGCTTTGCGCTCTACATTGTCGCCGTCGATGGCGTTAAATAGCTCGCCAACAATGGCTAATAAAGGCACGCCGCCTGCTTTTTCGGCAATGCGGGCGCGTTCTTTATCATCCAGTTGTTTATCGAGGCGCGCTAAGCGCGCCGCTAAAGACGACACGGTATCGCTGTCGCTGGCGCCCATCATCACGCCCATGGCTAAGTCTTTTAGCGCCACGCTGGGTTTGGTAATTAAAGGACGACTGGCGGTTTTTATGGATTTGGTTACACCGATGGCATCAACAATCACATAGTGGGTTTTAGCACTTTGTGCGGAAGGCGTGACTTTTTGCAAATTGTCTTTATCCAGCGTACGGGTGCCACGGCCTTTCATTTGTTCAAAATAATTTTTGCTTTTTACGTCGCGCATAAACAATAAGCATTCTAGGGCTTTTACATCGGTGCCGGTGGCAATCATATCAACGGTCACGGCTATGCGCGGGTAATAGTCGTTGCGTAACTGCGCCAGAATGGTGGCAGGGTCTTCACCTTTTTCTAATACCTTGCCTTCGCTATCGAGTTTGTCGTTGGCTACGCGGTAGGTGACTTTTTTACAGAATTGGTTACTGCCGCCAAACTCTTCACGAATAATTTGAATGATGTCATCGGCGTGGCTGTCGGTTTTGGCAAACACTAAGGTTTTGGGCACTTCTGCTCGGCCAGGAAACATTATCGGTAGTGAATTTTTAAAGGTGCGGATGACCGTGCGAATTTGGTCGGGGTTAACAATGTCGCGGTCGAGTTGTTTAGCGCTGTAAGCTTCGTCTTCGTCTTGGATTTCCCAACGCTTGCGCCGTGTGGTGCGTTCACGCTTTTCAACCTGCTGCTTGGCGGTAATGGTGCCGCCTTGTAATGTTTTTTCTGTTTCGATAATAAAGACTTCGTTACCTACGTTGACGCCATCGGCCACGGCTTTTTCATGGCTGTATTCGCTGACGACATTCTTACGAAAAAAACCAAAGGTACGCGCATCGGGGGTGGCGGTTAAGCCAACGAGATACGTATCAAAATACTCAATGACTTGTCGCCAGAGGTTGTAAATAGAGCGATGGCATTCGTCGATAATAATGACGTCAAAAAATTCGGGTGGAATTTTGGCGTTATACACCACGGGTAAAGGCTCTTTCGGCTTGGTGAGTTGTTCAGCGGGATTTTGTTCTTCCAGAGATTCATCTAACGGCTCATCTTTGAGCATGGAATACATGCGCTGAATGGTGCTGATGTACACTTGGGAGTCGGTGCTGATGTGTGCGCTTTTTAGGCGCTGCACACTGTATAGCTCGGTGAATTTGCGGTTGTCATCATTAGGCACAAAGGTCATAAACTCTTGTTCGGCCTGCTCGCCTAAGTTTTTGGTATCCACTAAAAACAAAATGCGTTTGGCGCTCACGGGCTCTTTGAGTAAACGGTAGCTGGCCGTAATGGCGGTAAAGGTTTTGCCTGCGCCTGTGGCCATTTGAATTAACGCGCGTGGCCTGTCGTCTTTAAGTGATTGCTCCAGATTGCTGATGGCGTTTATTTGGCAATCGCGCAGCCCTTCGGTGGGCAAAGGTGGCATGTCTTGCAAGCGAGCACGAAAGCTTTTGGTTTCGCGTAACCAGCTTGCTAAGGATTCTGGGCGGTGAAAATTAAATACTTCGCGTGAGCGTGGATTGGGATCAGCACCATCGGTAAAGCGCGTGATAACGCCCGTGCTTTCGTAAACAAAGCGCAAGGCTTCTTTATTGTGCACCCATTTTAGGCTGGCATTGGCGTAGCCTTGGGATTGTTCTTCCACCGTGGTGATTTTTTCGCCCCAGGATTCGGGCTTAGCTTCAATCACGCCTACGGCTTGGCGGTTTACAAAAAGAACATAGTCAGCGGGGCCGACATCGGTTTGATATTCGCGCACCGCAATGCCTGCCCCCAAATTCAGGTTGATGCTTTTTTTGTTCTGCACCAACCAGCCAGCCTTGGCCAGCATTTGGTCAATGTTATCGCGCGCTTTTTGTTCGGGTGATTGATTAACCATAGGCACATCCTTGGTGTAGAGCTGTTAAATATCCGGCTAAGTCTAGCAAGTATTAGCAAATCTAACCGTAAAGGCACACTATTTTAGTAACAGCTTAGTCACACGCGTAGAAACGTTTGTCGCAGATAGTTTTAAATGGCCCGCCCTGCAGGATTTGAACCTGCGGCCTCACCCTTAGGAGGGGTGCGCTCTATCCAGCTGAGCTAAGGGCGGTCAGAGTAACCGGCGCAATACCGGTAAGAAGCGTTGCTATAGATAGCAAGTGTGCAACATTAAAGCGCCGTGGCGATTGCCGTGGCAAAGAAAGCTTCGATGCACGTAGTAAGCGACGGCAGCAGTCTTTTAGCGCGAAGCATGATACCCAGTCAGGTTAAGGTTGTCATGCGTTCGCGCAGAAAAATCACCGCCAATCTTTTAGCGCTTGTTGGGCGGCGCTATTGAGTGGTTTTGCCAGCAAGCCAGTGGGCACTAGGTTGACGCTGTATACCGCACCATCGGCGATGGGCAAATAGTTGACGCGTAAAGCAGCGGCATCAACGATGAATAAGTCTTTTTGCAAAGTGCGCAACCAATACCAGAAGTCGACACCGTACCAACTGCGTGCCAGCTCAACTTCAGTAAACTGTGCGAGCTCTTGCTGCTCAATGGCTAAAAAACGACCGTTTAAGGTTTCTAACCGATAGCCCGGCTGCAAGCCAATTAAATCCGCTAAGCCTTTCCATTTCAGCTGACGCACATCCAGCTGCCACAAATCCCCGTCAAGCAAAAATGTGCGCTCGCTCGCTCCGTCTAAAATCGTCACTTGATAGCGTTGCGGTGCTTGCGCTTGCACGCTTAAGGTAAATAGCGGTTTGTCTTGTGGGATTTCTTGGTAGGTGCTGATATCGTAAGCCACCAACCCTCCAACAAGGGCAACAGCCAATAAGCTCAGGCCCAGCATGCCGCGCAGCCAGCCCATTAACCAACGGTCACCGGTGAGTATGCGGCCAGCAAAAAGCAAGACGACAAACGCCAAGACTGCAAAGCCAATGGCAAGCCCAATAAATTGCATGCAAAATTTCCTTATGGGTGTTTAATAGGTTGGCATTATGCGTGGCTAATACCCTTTCGTCCAAACTCTGTTCTGTGCGTTGTCACACAGGTTAAGGTTTTTTATGTCTCTAACGCTCAATCTCGTTGCTGAACCCCATGTTTTATTAATTTTAGTGGCTGTGGCGTTTATCGCCGGTTTTATTGATGCCATTGCTGGCGGCGGTGGCTTGCTGACGATTCCAGCGCTGTTAATGGCAGGCCTACCGCCACACTTAGTGTTAGGCACTAACAAACTCTGCGCCACCTTTGTCTCAGCAACGGCAAGTTTTACCTTTTATCGCAAAGGTTTATTCAATCCTAAAAAATGGCGTAACGGTTTAATCGCAACAGCCATTGGTGCCACCTTAGGCGCGCTGTTGGCGCAACGTTTACCGGCTGAATGGCTGAATCAAATGTTACCCGTGGTGGTCTTTGCTTGCGCTGTGTATTTGTTGTTTGGCCGCACCCCACAGGTCAGCGAGAGCAGTACTGCGGTCATCAAAACCACACGGCAATGGCCACAGGGCTTAAGTTTAGGCTTTTTTGATGGCGTTGCCGGCCCCGGCACAGGAGCATTTTGGACAGTCAGCACGCTACTGCTCTACCCCTTGGATCTACTGCGCGCCAGCGGCGTAGCCCGCTCAATGAATTTTGTCAGTAACGCCGCGGCACTGAGCATGTTTATTATCAGTGGCAATGTTGCCTGGGCGTTAGGTATCGGCATGGGAGCATCATTGATGCTGGGTGCAGCCGTTGGCGCAAAAGTCGCTATTGGTGGTGGTAATCGCTTAATTCGCCCAGTGTTTATTTTGGTCGTAATGACCTTGGCGGCACGTTTAGCGTGGCAACATTGGTTCGGCGCGGCCTAGACGCTTAGCCACATACAAATCAATTAAGTAACGGGCAATGGAGTTTTGCGCGGGCAGTAACGGTAAATTGTGGATACTAAACCACTGCGCATCTTCGATTTCATCAGGCTGTGGCGTAATCTCACCACTGTGGTATTGCGCGTGAAAGCCGAGCATCAGCGAGTGTGGAAATGGCCAGTTTTGACTGGTGATATAGCGTATATCAGTAATTTCCACACTGACTTCTTCGCGCACTTCACGGGCGACACAGTGTTCAACGCTTTCATTGGGCTCAACATAGCCAGCTAAAGCACTGTACATGCCATCCACAAAACGTGGTGAGCGTGCCAGCAGGATTTCATCACCACGACTGACAACAACAATCATACTGGGCGATAAGCGCGGGTATTGCTGTAACTGACAGTGATGACATTGCATCATGCGATGGCCGACAGCCTGTTGCATCGCTTGTCCACAACTGCCACAAAAACGATGCTCACGCGCCCAAGTGCCAATCTGACTGGCAAAGCCCAGCAAACGGAACAAGGTTAAATGTCCATCGAGCATAAACTGACGCAAGCTCAACCAGCTAAATCCAGACAATTGCACGGGCCGTTCAAGCTCAAGCATAAACACGGGCTCACCATTAAGGTAACCGATGCCTTGCTCAGCAATAATCGTTTCTCCAAGCTGTGTTGTGAGCCACTGCCGCGCAAACAGCACACCACCAGCATCCGCCAAAAAACGCATACCATAGTGCGCGACCACCAAACCGCCAGCACAAGCTGTATCTGGCATGCCTTGCTGCCAATCGAGCTCTCCCATCATGCTGTCCTGCATTTAAGCTAGAGCTCCCAGCGCTCGTAAGCTTTCATCGGCTAAATCCAGCACGCTACGGTTTTCTTTGGCTTGCAACAGCACACCACCTTCAAGGTAGTACTCAAGACTGGATAACGCATCCGCCAGGGTTTCAAGCATATGCTCTGACGGCATGGTGGCGGCCTCCAGCATATGCTGCTGGATGTGGCGAGCACAGGCTCCCACCTGCTCAGCCGCACGCTCTTGCCCTAAGAACAATAAGCCACCACGCACGTTGAATAAACTACTTGGCACATTGGCCAAATGCATTTTATCGCCATTGGACTCAAGAAATGCAGTAATCGCACGCTTAGCTAAGCTCAAGCCACTTTTCGCTTCATCGTTGACAACAATACGTGCTTCTAATAACTGATGTTTAGCAAAGGATTCGGCCTCACTCAGGGGCTCACTCTTCTGATTCTGCACTTGGCGTTCGCCGCGCTCAAGTCCGGCAACCATGCTTTCCACATACAATAGAGTATCGGCTAACGCTGATAAATCGGCGTGCTCCACAGTTTTTCCTGCGGTCCAACTTTCAACTATAGTTAAATGCCTTCTCAGTGAATTGGCAGCGGCATTTAGCCCCACCATCGCCAAGGTTTTTTCTAGCTTAGCAAGGATCAAATGCAGATTACCGAGCACTTCATGTTGTGCCGTACCGCGCTCAACCAAATCGAGCAAGTCTTTGGCACTAATAAGCTCTTCGCGAATCGCCGCAGAAAGAGAACGCAGCACGTTTTGTCCGGGACCCGATAAGCGCTGATACTCATCTTCGAGCATGTGATCGGTAAAAGGTAAGGTCGGTAGGTTGGTTAGGCTACGCACCTGCTCTGCCATCTCGCCACTGCTATTGGCCAATGCAATCAAATACAGCAAATCTTTGATCACGCCACGGGCAGCAACGTAATGACTGCTGTCGGTTTGCAGCTTAATCTCACGATCGACTCGGGCAAAAAGCTGTTTACGACTTTTTTTCGGCAGTAACTGTCCATCTGCGTACGACTCTAGCGCAGCACAAGCCACCCAATATAAATGACTGACCGCTTGGCCAGCATACAGACGATCTAAGCGCTGCATAGCGCGCATCATTAAACGTAAACTGGCTTGGATATTCTCCTCACGGATAAACCCCAACAAACCAACTTGATACATGTGACGTAAACGCCGCGCTTGCAGCAATACGTCAGTCGTTCCGGCAGTGCTCGATGGCAGCAGCGGACGCTGTACATCCAAGCGCGCAACAAAAAAGAAGCTTTCTGGCAAAGGCGTTTGTTTTCCTGCAATGCGCAGCTTATTAATCGCAGGTAACAAGAGTTCAGGCATTTCAACCCAGTGCGCCTCTAGCTGCTCTAAATAGCTGCGCAATACATGCAGGGCGTTATTAATCGCGGTGAGCTGATGATTTCTATCATCTGTTGCACCCGCAGGAATATCCATCGCCAAAGCGCGTGTCTCTTCTGCCAGCAATTCTGCACCAGTCAGCTCAACCAATGACAAAATGCCTTTAATTTGTTGCAAATTGCTCACCGCATTTTGCAACAATACACCATTGTCTCGAGCCTCGAGAAACTGCTCCAGATACTGCTGGGTTTCCGCCATGGTGGCGAAGAGCTCATCGCGAACCATGCTTAGGGACGTTGCTCCAGTAACCATGCCTAGCATCCTGTTCTAAAAATACATTGCAAAATATCAAACAACACTAATAGCTTTTACTACCCACCAACAAGCTTCAGAGTTACAGACGGTCAATCGCATATACTAACAAGGCTGCACAGTGAAGTGCAGCTTGTTCTTCAGAGTATGCGGTGTTTAACAATCCCACCACACAAGCTCTGCCATTAATCTTTAAATTCAGGGGCTTGCTTGCTCATGTGCGCCGCCATAGCAACACGTAAGTCTTCTGCCTGCAACATCGCAGCGTTCCACGTTGCAATATAATTGAGACCATCAGCCACCGTATGATCGCGCATATAACGGATCATTTCTTTGCTGCCCTGCACTGCAAGCGGCGATTTTTGTGCAATCGTGGCAGCAATCGTAAAGACCGCTTCCATCAAAGCCTCTTGATCAGCATAGGTGCTATTGACCAAACCAATACGCTGCGCTTCATCGCCAAGTACGGTACGACCGGTATAGGCCATCTCACGCAACATGCCATCACCAATAATATGCGGCAGGCGTTGTAAGGTGCCGACATCAGCGGTCATACCGACATCAATTTCTTTAATCGCAAACTGCGCATCAACAGTGCTGTAGCGCATATCGCAAGCACTGATTAAATCAATTGCGCCACCCAAGCAATAACCTTGAATCGCTGCCAATACGGGCTTAGTGCAATGATCAACAGCATTAAAGGAGGACTGTAACTCTTCAATTTTGCGTTTCAATGCGCGCGCATTACGGCCGACTTCTTTGCCAAGCTGGCCACCGACTTGCGCCAGCAACATCAAATCAATACCGGAAGAAAAATGCTTACCGGCACCCGATAACACGACAACGCGTACTTCAGGGGGTGCTTCAACCCAAGCAAAAATATCGCGAATCTCTGACCAAAAATCAGCATTCATCGCATTCAATTTTTCGGGACGATTGATTTGCACATGGGCAATTTTATCGCTTAACTCGACTTTAAACGCTTTGTATTCAGACACAGTGATGCCCCCTAACCTCGATTGTTTTTATCAGTGCGGATCCATATCTTTTTGTGCGACACACTATAGCAAGCCGTCAAAAAAAGTCGATAATGCCACACATCCTGACTTTTCTAGAGCCTAATCAAGTTTTACGCTGAAACTCTTTGAAACACTTGAAGTTTGCAACCCTGAAGCAGAGAGTATGCGCATCTTTTTCGGGGATAGAAAAATGTCCAAATCTTTCGCTGTGGCCTTCGGGCGCAACTTCTTAGGGCAGTCGCCCACCTGGTATAAACAAACCATTCTTTTCTTCTTAATTATCAACCCTTTAGTGTTTTTAAGCTTAGGCCCAGCAGTGGCTGGTTGGTTGTTGGTGGTCGAGTTTATCTTCACTTTAGCCATGGCGCTAAAATGCTACCCGCTACAACCCGGTGGCTTATTGGTGCTTGAGGCCATTCTAATGGGCTTGGCCACACCGGATGCTCTGTATGGCGAGCTGGTACATAACTTCCCCGTAATCTTACTGCTGATGTTTATGGTGGCTGGTATTTACTTTATGCAGGATTTGCTGCTGGCGTTGTTTTCACAAATTCTGCTCAAAGTGAAATCTAAGCTGCTGCTGAGTCTGATGTTTTGTGCGCTAGCAGCCTTTCTCTCAGCGTTTCTTGATGCGTTAACTGTCACCGCCGTGATTATTAGCGTCGCCGTTGGCTTCTACTCGGTGTACCACAAAGTGGCTTCAGGCAAGAACCCACGTGAAGACAGCAACTACGGTTCTGACTCTGATGTGATTGAATTGCACCGCGAGCACCTTGAAGAGTTTCGCTCATTTTTACGCAGCTTATTGATGCATGCCGCAGTCGGTACAGCGCTAGGAGGTGTCTGTACCTTGGTCGGCGAGCCACAAAATCTGCTGATTGGTAAAGTCATGGATTGGGATTTCCTCACCTTTTTTAAACACATGGCTCCGATTTCATTGCCAGTGCTGGCGGCAGGTCTAGCTACCTGTGCGATTTTGGAACATTTTAGTTGGTTTGGTTATGGCGCCAAGCTGCCGAATACTGTGCGCAAAATCCTTGCCGACTTTGATCGTGAAGAACGCAAGCGCCGCACCAACTCACAAAAAGCCGCTTTAGTCGTACAAGCCATTTCTGCCGTTGTGCTGATCATTGTTTTGGCTTTTCAAGTGGCAGAAGTGGGTTTAATCGGTTTATTAATTATTGTTTTAATCACTTCGTTAAACGGCATCACCGACGAGCATCATATTGGTCGTGCGTTCCAAGATGCCTTGCCGTTTACCGCACTATTAGTAGTATTTTTCGCCGTGGTGGCGGTGATCCAAGAACAAAGTTTATTTACCCCGGTTATTGAGTATGTTTTAAGTATGCCGGTTGAGCAGCAGCCTTCAATGTTGTTTATTGCTAACGGCTTCTTATCAGCCATCAGTGATAATGTTTTTGTTGCAACTATTTACATTACTGAAGTTGAGAAAGCCTTCCAAGCGGGGCAAATGACGCAAGAGCATTTCGATCTACTGGCGATTGCAATCAATACCGGTACGAATTTACCTAGCGTGGCGACACCTAATGGTCAAGCAGCGTTCTTGTTCTTACTGACCTCAGCGATTGCGCCATTGGTGCGTTTATCCTACGGCCGTATGGCCTATATGGCGCTGCCCTACACTATTGTCATGAGCTTACTCGGCTGGTGGGGCATCACTCACTGGGCATAAAAAAACCGTGACAACTGATTGCTTAGTTGTCACGGTTGGTTTAACGCCCTATCGGCTTACTCATCCCAGGCCAGTTCAATACCGCTGGCCTTTTTAATTCTCTGCAGAAACGCTTGGTGTGCCTCCAGCTCGGCTGCAGTTGCAGTGACCACAGACAAAGGAGCGCGATCCGCAGCAAGCCGACGTATTTTGCTAACACTGACAAAACCACCGCCGGCATCACCGCCATCCCCGGCCAATGACAGATTGGTTTGACCGCCGGTCATTGCTAAGTAAACTTCAGCAAGGATCTCAGCATCCAGCAAAGCGCCGTGTAGGTCACGTCCTGAGTTATCCACACCATAGCGTTTGCATAAAGCATCGAGGTTGTTACGCTGACCTGGGTGACGCTCACGTGCCATCACCAAAGTGTCCAAAACAGTGCAATGCTCAGTCACATCTGCGCGATCCGTTTGTCCTAGCAAAGCAAACTCATTATTGATAAAGCCAATATCAAATGCCGCGTTATGAATCACCAGCTCTGCGCCTGCAATAAACTCAAAAAACTCATCGGCAATATCTTTAAAACGTGGTTTGTCTTTTAGGTATTCATCGGTAATACCGTGAACTGCAATCGCCCCTTCATCAATAGTGCGATCAGGTTGCAAGTAAACATGGTAATGACGTCCCGTCGGTTGACGACCTTGCAGCTCAACACAACCAATTTCAATAATACGATGACCGTCGGTAACTGGCATTCCCGTGGTTTCAGTGTCTAAAACGACATATCTCATGTAAACAATTCCTCTACACCGCGGTTTGCCAACTGATCGGCACGTTCATTACCTGGATGGCCCGTATGGCCACGCACCCACTGCCATTCAATCTGATGCTTGGCCACTTGTTCATCCAGCTGCTGCCATAAATCGACATTTTTTACCGGCTGTTTGGCTGCCGTTTTCCAATTGCGTTTTTTCCAGTTGGGCATCCACTCTTGAATACCCTGCATGACATATTTGGAGTCTGTCACTAAGCGCACTGCGCAAGGTTTTTTCAGCTCAGCCAAACCTCGAATCGCCGCCGTGAGTTCCATACGATTATTGGTAGTCTCGCGCTCACCACCCCACAACTCTAATTCTTTACCTTTATAAACCAACAATGCACCCCAGCCGCCAGGGCCGGGATTACCTTTACAGGCACCGTCAGTAAAAATATCCACTTTATCTGTCATGTTCTTCGCTATGTTTAAAGTTACTTTGATGTGTTGTCTGCGCGGCAACCACGCTGGGCTGCAGTTTTTGCACTTTTAATTTTGAAGATTGTACGTGCGGATGCACACCATGCACCATTTTACGGGCAACTAACATGTAACAGCCACCTAAAGGCGCTTTTTTTGCGGCCGCGTAGCGCTCAAGCCAGGACAATTTATTTTGCACGGCCGAACTGGTAAATAAAGGCTGGTAAGCAGCAAAACTGCGCCTCTCTAAACTAAAGCCCAGCACCGCCAACCAATCTGTAATGCGCGCAGGTGGTAAACAATAAGCATGTTTCCAAACACTGCGGGTGAAGTAACGGTAAATACCAAACAAGCTCCATGGATGCGCACCAACAATCAGCAGGTGTCCGCCTGGGCGTACGCAGTGTGCTGCTTCGCGCAACAATGCATGGGGAGACTGGGCAAAATCCAGACTATGCTGCAACACCACCACATCAACCGCCTCGGCAGCAATTGGCCAGCGATCCTCAAGGCAATGCATCTCCACAGCCAAACTGCGATCACCGATGCTGACTTGATGACGAATACTTGGCGTTGCAATCATGCCAGCAGGCGGATTATAAAACAGCACAAAACTGCCAAAATGCCGAGCCAACTGTGCTTGCAACAGCTCATGCTCCATGCTACCAAGCAAGCGCCCTTTACCGGTTAAAAACCACTGCGCAACCGAGCCCGCTAGTGCTTTACGTGAGCGCGTGAGAAGCCCAGAAAAACCTTGTAATGCCATACTCTTTGTCCACCTATGTTGACCCTGACTGAGAAAAGCACAGTGTCAAACGTGCTAAGCTGTGCTAAATGCTGCTTAGGAACTTGCCATGCTGACCTTTACCGCTTTACCTGCATTTAACGATAACTATATTTGGCTGCTGCAAAACGCCGACACACTGCGTTGTGCGGTGGTGGATCCGGGCGATGCGCAGCCAGTGCTCGATTGGTTAGCCGCCAACCAACAGTGGCAATTGCCCGACATTCTAATCACCCACCACCACCATGACCATGTCGGCGGTGTCAACCAACTCAAACAAGCGACTCAAGCCAAAGTAACCGGACCTGCTGGTGAAAAAATACCTGGTATAGATGTGGCCGTCGACGAAGGTTCGCACATCGAATTACTGGGTCATACCGTACAGGTTTTTGCCGTGCCGGGACATACACTGGGCCACGTTGTTTATTTTTCTGACGACACCCCTAATGCACCTTGGCTGCTCAGTGGTGACACTTTATTTGCTGGCGGTTGTGGTCGCATCTTCGAGGGCAGCGCTGAACAAATGTATGCCTCTTTAAGCAAGCTTGCTAAGCTACCCGATACAACATTAGTGTATTGCACCCACGAATACACATTAAGCAATCTATTGTTTGCGGTGGCTGTCGAGCCTGGCAATGCAGAGCTCGCTAAACGCTTGTTGAAAGTTAAGCAATTACGCGAGCAGCAACTGATCACCCTACCCAGCAACATCGCCCTAGAAAAAGCCAGCAACCCTTTTCTACGCTGTCTTGAGCCTGCAATCAAGGATGCTGCAGAGCAAAAAGCAAAAAAAACTCTGCCTACAGCTAGCGCCGTTTTTGCCGTTTTACGCTCATGGAAAGATACATTTTAACTTCACATAATTGACCAATGAACTTGACCCTGACAGTTGAGCTTCCTAGAATCGCGCAAACTTTTTGAAAAGCATATTAATTGATGCCTGTTATTTGCCGAACTAAACTACAGACAAGTCAGCCTATTCGTCGCCCTATTGCGTTAGCAATCATGGCGCTGCTAGTGGCAATAAGCTCAGGCTGCCAGACCTTTAATGGCTCAACTGACGATTCATCCCAAGCATCCAATCAACACCACAATAGTAAAGCTGGCTTTAGTGTTGGTCTTGAAAAGAACCCTAGCTGGGTTAATGATGTTGATACCAATCAGGATACTGATGCTTGGCAGCGCATTCGCCAAGGCTTTCAGCTGCAAGATCACTTAGATAATCCACGCATTGACCATCAGCGTTTGTGGTTTGCTAGCCGCGGCCGCTCAATTGAAATTATCTCAGAGCGCAGCAACCCTTATCTCTTTTATATTATTGAAAGCTTAGAAGCACGCAATATGCCGCTCGAATTAGCGCTGCTGCCAATGATTGAAAGCGCCTATGATCCACTGGCTTATTCACGCTCACATGCTTCAGGCTTATGGCAGTTTATTCCATCGACTGGCCGTCACTTTAAACTGACACAAACCCATTGGTACGATGCCCGCCGCGATATTTTGGCCTCCACTGAAGCGGCACTAACCTACCTTGAATACCTTCACACGATGTTTGATGGTGACTGGTTATTGGCTTTAGCCGCCTATAACGCCGGCGAAGGTACTGTTGGCCGCGCGATTAAACGTAATATTGAGCGCGGCTTACCAACTGATTACTGGAATCTGAATCTACCTGAAGAAACCCAAGCCTATGTGCCAAAATTATTGGCCGTCGCGCAAATCATTAACACCCCTGAAGCCTACGGTATCAATCTTAGTCCGGTCGCCAATGAGCCCTACTTCACTCAGATTCCATTGAAACAACAAATGGACCTTTCACATTTAGCTAAGCTGGCCAAAGTAGAAGAAGATCATCTGCTAAAACTCAACCCCGCCTACACACAAGGTATTACTTTTGGTGGGCCAAAGCATTTACTGGTCCCCACTGAAAGTGCTGAGTTACTGGCTGCTAAACTGGCAATAATGAAACCCAGTGATATCGTGCAATGGCAACAATACACCGTGCGCGCTGGCGACAACTTGTCAGCCATTGCCAATCGCCACTTTGTCACCACAGGCTTAATTAAAGACATCAATCAACTGCCCAACGACCACTTGCGCATTGGCCAAATGCTCAACATCCCGAAAAGCCCAAGCGATGCCGCTGGCAACTTAGCCCAATACGCTCGCCCAGATGCAGCAAGCCCAAGCCGCCGCTACACAGTGCGCAAAGGCGATACTCTTTCACGCATTGCCGCGCAACATAAAGTCTCAGTGACAGATCTTAAACGCTGGAATAACTTGTCATCCAATGCGCTCAAAATAGGTCAAAACCTCAGTTTAACGGCCAACAGCAACCCGACTGTTCATCGAACCGCAGCGGCTACTTTGTATAAGGTGCGTGCCGGCGACTCACTGTATGGCATTGCCAAGCGCCATAAGGTCAGTTTAAAACAACTACAAAACTGGAACCCCAAAATTAGTACAGCGCTAAAACCTGGACAAACCCTCGCACTCTACCTATAAAAGACTTGCCCCGTTAGTTGAGCCCGATAGTGCCAATGAACCTTAGTGTCTTGATGAATGTATGACGCTGCGCCAGCCGATCAAGTAGACTGTGGATATTGAGTGCCTGTTTTTTATGGATTGTGTGTCTTATGCGCGTGTTTCTTTTTTTCATTGCTGCTGTGCTTTTTAGCCCATCCATCTATGCCAGCTTAGTCACCAAACACGGCTATGCTCAGTTTGAACAACTTAAATATGACGCACAATTCACTCATTTTGACTGGGTCAATCCGCACGCGCCCAAAGGTGGCAGCGTACGCTTAATGGCGTTCGGCACCTTTGATACCCTCAACCCCTACACCTTAAAAGGCACCAGCCCCATCAGTACAGCTGATTTTGCCAGCTATGGCATCAGTGAGCTGAACGAGCCTTTAATGGTTGGCAATGGTCAATACGACCCGTCCGGTGATGAAGCAGCCAGTGCCTACGGTCTAATCGCCGAAACAGTGCAATACAATGCCAGCCGCAGCTGGGTGGTGTTCAACTTACGTAAAGAAGCCCGCTTCCATGATGGCACGCCCATTACAGCAACAGATGTGGCGTTTTCTTACCGTACCTTATTAAAGCAAGGCCACCCACAATACCGTACCTACCTGCAAGAGGTGGCGCGGGTCGACATCCTCAGCAGCCATCGTATTCGCTTTGTTTTTAAGCGCGTCGGTAATCCATTGTTGATTTTACGCATGGGCGACTTACCCGTGCTGCCTGAGCATTACTGGCGTGATCAAGATTTTAGCCAAACCACCTTTAAAGCACCGCTGGGCAGTGGCCCTTATAAAATCACCGAAGTCAAACCTGGCCGCGCTTTAGTCTTTGAACGGGTTAAGGACTGGTGGGGGAAAGATCTGCCGGTAAACCGCGGCAAATACAATTTTGATAAAGTCTATGTCGATTTTTATCGTGACAAACATGTTGCTTTTGAAGCCTTTAAAGTTGGCAGCTTTGATTTTTATATTGAGCATCAAGCAAAGAACTGGGCCAATAACTATCGCTTTCCTGACATCGCCAAAGGCCGTGTGATTCGTGCTGAAATCGCTCACAAGCTCCCTACGCAAACCCAAGCTTTGTTTATTAATACACGTCGCGCGCCGTTTCAAGACCGTGACACCCGCGAAGCCTTAACTTTATTATTTGATTTTGAATGGGCGAATAAGACCCTATTTAATAATGCCTATCAACGTGCCAACAGTTATTATCCCAACAGTGATTTTTCCGCTCGCGATACACCTAAAGGAGCAGAATGGCTGCTGTTATCAAAATGGCGCGAGCAACTACCCCCTGAGTTGTTTTTACAACCCTTTACCTTAGAGCCCACTGAAGGCCGTGGTATTCCCCGTGAGACTTTGCGCAAAGCCCTAGGTTTATTGGCTAAAGCTGGCTGGAAAAGCAGCGCCAGCGGGATGAAAAACAAACATGGCCAAGTTCTTGAACTGGAAATACTTTTGGTTAATCCAAGCTTAGAACGCATTTTGCAAGCCTATATCAAGACACTCAACGAGGTTGGCATCAACGCCCGCATGCGCACTGTTGATCGTGCTCAATTTAAGCAGCGCTTGGATAACTTTGACTTTGATTTGACCTTATTAACCTTGCCACAAACGCTGAGCCCTGGCCTTGAACAATGGCAGTATTTCCACTCGTCACAAGCAATGGTAAAAGGCAGCAAGAACTACGCAGGAATTAACAGTCCAGTGATTGATGAACTGCTGGATCATTTACTCAATGCAAAAACCTATAATGAACAACGCACTGCAGCCCGCGCGCTCGACCGTACCTTGTTGTGGAACTACTACAGTATTCCCAACTGGTATATTAGCCACCACCGTATTGCGTACCAAAACCGTTTTGAATTTGTGCGCATTCCACCTTACACCTTGGGCTTGCGTGCTTGGTGGTTAAAACCTTCGGAGATCAAATAATGCTGACTGGTTTGCGTCGTAGTTGTTTATCACTTTGCGTCTTGTTCTGTAGCACGGCTGTATTAGCCGAGCCACAACATGCCATGACTTTATACGATGAAGCACCTAAGTACCCAAGCGACTTTACTCATTTTGACTACACCAATCCAGATGCGCCAAAAGGTGGCACCTTGCGCTTAGCGGGTCTCAATGGCTTTGACAGCCTCAATCCTTTTATTCCTAAAGGTAATGCTGCCGATCATATTGGCTTGTTATATGACACCCTAACCTACCACTCCGCTGATGAACCTTTTACTGAATACGGCTTGCTCGCTGAGCGCATTGAAAAAGCCGATGATCACAGCTTTGTGCGCTTTTATTTAAACCCTAAAGCACGCTTTAATGATGGCCATCCGGTAACCGCTGAAGATGTGTTGTTCACCTTTAACACCTTGGTTGAAAAAGGCCATCCGCTGTATCGCCATTACTATGCTGATGTCGCTGAAGTGGTGGTGGAAAATCCATTGCAAGTACGCTTTGATTTTAAGCACAGCAATAACCGCGAATTACCGCTGATTTTAGGTCAGTTACAAATCCTGCCCAAACATTGGTGGGCAGAACGCGATTTCACTAAAACCAGCTTAAGCCCACCGTTAGGCAGTGGCCCGTACCGTTTAGTGCAGGTTGATGCCGGACGCAGTTTGCGCTACGAGCGAGTAAAAGACTGGTGGGGCAAAGACTTGCCCGTGTCGCGCGGACTCTACAATTTCGACATCATTCACATTGATTACTACCGTGATATGTCAGTCGCCCTAGAAGCCTTTAAAGCCGGTCAGTTTGATTTCAACCTCGAATACTCGGCTAAAGACTGGGCCACGGGTTACAACTCGCCAGCACTGCGCAGTGGCGCGATCATCAAAAAGTCGATTAAGAACCACAACCCTGTTGGCATGCAGGGCTTTACTTTTAATTTGCGTAAAAAGATGTTCCAAGATCCACGTGTTCGCCAAGCCATAAGCCTGTTATTTGATTTTGAATGGACGAATAAGCAGCTGTTTTATGGCTCTTATATCCGCACCCAAAGCTATTTTGAAAACTCAGAACTGGCTGCTCGCGGTTTACCTTCAGAGGACGAACTGGCGATTTTAGAACCACTACGCAGCTCGATTCCTGAGCAAGTGTTCACCGCAGCCTACCAAGCGCCAATCAGTGATGGCAGCGGTATTATTCGCGAGCGTCGTTTGCAAGCGTATCGCTTGCTGCAAGAAGCCGGCTACCGCATTGAAAACGACCAGATGGTCAATGCTGAAGGTGAACCACTCGCCTTTGAGTTTATTATTGCTCAAGCCAACTTGGAGCGTGTCCTGCTGCCCTTTAAGCGCAATCTTGCCGAACTAGGCATTGAGATGACCATTCGCCGCGCCGATGTATCGCAATACATCAATCGTATGCGCTCACGGGACTTTGAGATGACCTCAAGTATTTGGTCGCAATCCAATTCTCCGGGTAATGAGCAACGGGACTTTTGGCACTCCAGCAGTGTCGACAACCCCGGTAGTCGCAACTTTATTGGCCTGCAAGATCCTGCCATCGACACCTTAGTTGAAGGCCTTATCAACGCGCCAAGCCGCGCCAGTTTAATCACTCATGCGCGCGCGTTGGATCGAGTTTTACTCTGGGGCCATTACGTGATTCCAAACTACTACATTGACACTTGGCGCATCGCCTACTGGCAACATTTGGCCCAGCCCGCAGTGGCGCCTTTGTATGATTACGGCTTAATGACCTGGTGGATTAAACCTGACGCAGCCCATCCTTCTACTGCGGCGGACAAATAACTATGTTGGCGTATATTTTTCGGCGCTTACTGCTGATCATTCCCACGTTGCTGGGCATTTTAGTGGTTAACTTTATTATTATTCAGGCTGCACCTGGCGGCCCTGTAGAGCAAATGATTGCCAAACTGGAAGGCTTTGACGCTGCTGCAGGTGGTGCTACGGGGCGGATTTCCGGTGGCGGAGCAGAAGTCTCCAGTAGCGCTGCAACCAACTATCGAGGCGCACAAGGTTTAGATCCTGAGTTGATTTTAGAAATCGAAAAGATGTATGGCTTTGATAAGCCCGCCATCGAGCGCTTTTGGATCATGCTCAAAAACTATGCACATTTTGATTTTGGCAGCAGTTTTTTCCGTGATGCCAAAGTGATTGATTTAATTCTTGAAAAAATGCCCGTCTCAATTTCATTAGGACTTTGGAGTACGCTGCTGATGTATTTGATTTCCATCCCACTGGGAATCAGTAAAGCTGTGCGCCATGGCAGTGCGTTTGATGTCTGGACCAGTTCAGCGATTATTTTAGGCTATGCGATCCCAGCATTTTTATTTGCAATTTTATTGGTGGTCCTGTTTGCTGGCGGTAGTTACTTAAGCTGGTTTCCACTGCGCGGCCTAACCTCCAATAATTTTGAAGAGTTGAGCCTCTTGGGCAAGCTCGGCGATTACTTCTGGCACTTAGCCTTACCCGTCACAGCCTTGGTGATTGGTAACTTTGCCACGCTAACCTTGCTGACTAAAAACAGTTTCTTGGATGAAATCAATAAACAGTATGTAACCACCGCGCGTGCCAAAGGCTTACCAGAAAATAAAGTCTTGTACGGTCATGTGTTTCGTAATGCCATGCTGATTATTATTGCCGGTTTCCCTGCTGCTTTTATTGGCATGTTTTTCACTGGCTCACTACTGATTGAAGTGATTTTTTCACTCGACGGCTTAGGCTTGTTGAGTTTTGAAGCAGCGATTAATCGCGATTATCCGGTGGTCTTTGGTACGTTATTTTTATTCACGCTGCTCGGTTTGTTGGTGAAGTTAATCGGCGACATCACCTACACCTTGGTCGATCCGCGCATTGACTTCAGCAGTAGGGGCAACTGAAATGGCACTTTCTCCGATCAATCAACGCCGTTTTGCGCGCTTCAAAGAGCATAAGCGCGGCTGGTTTTCTTTATGGATCTTTCTTGGCTTGTTTATGCTATCGCTGGGCGCAGCGTTAATTGCCAACGACAAACCGCTGCTGGTGAAGTATGACGGTGCGCTGTACTTTCCAATCCTCAAGCGCTACCCAGAAACCACCTTTGGCGGTGAGTTTCCGTTACAAGCCAATTATAAAAGCCCCTATATCAAAGAACTGATCGCCGAAAAAGAGGGCTGGATGCTGTGGCCAATCATTCCATTTAACTACTCCAGTATCAATTACGATCTGCAAGTACCAGCCCCCGCACCACCCTCCAGTCAAAACTGGCTGGGCACCGATGACCAAGGCCGCGATGTCTTGGCTAGGGTCATTTACGGCTTTCGCATTTCCGTATTATTTGCTCTGACGTTAACCTTAGTCAGCTCTATGATTGGCGTCTTTGTTGGCGCTTTGCAGGGTTTTTATGGTGGCTGGGTGGATTTGGTCGGTCAACGCTTTTTAGAAATCTGGTCGGGACTGCCAGTCTTGTATCTATTGATTATTATGGCCAGCTTTATTCAGCCCAATTTTTGGTGGTTACTAGGAATCATGCTGCTATTTTCCTGGATGAGTTTGGTCGATTTAGTTCGTGCGGAGTTTTTACGTGGTCGTAATCTAGAATATGTTCGTGCGGCACGCGCCTTAGGCATGCAAAACAGTACCATTATGTTTCGCCATATCCTGCCCAACGCTATGGTTTCGACCATTACGTTCTTACCCTTTATTTTAACTGGCGCAATTGGCACCCTAACCGCCTTGGATTTCTTAGGTTTTGGTTTACCGCCCGGCTCCCCCTCACTGGGTGAATTGGTGGCGCAAGGCAAATCCAACTTACAGGCACCTTGGTTGGGCATCAGCGCTTTTACGGTCTTGGCATTGATGCTGAGTTTATTAGTTTTTATTGGTGAGGCTGCCCGAGATGCATTCGACCCAAGAAAATAAAGCGCAACAATTGCTCAGTATTGAAGACTTGTCCGTTGAGTTTCTCAGTGGTGAGACTGTTCAGCGCGCAGTCAATAACATCAGTTTCAGCATCCTTAAGGGTGAAACACTGGCGCTGGTTGGCGAAAGTGGCTCCGGCAAGTCGGTCACTGCACATTCTATTTTGCGCTTACTGCCCTACCCGCTGGCACGCCATCCCAGCGGTAAGATTATGTATCAAGGCGAGGATTTACTTGCTGCGACGCCAGAGTATTTACGTAACGTGCGTGGCAACCGCATTGCGATGATTTTCCAAGAGCCGATGAGCTCGCTCAATCCGCTGCACACTATCGAAAAGCAGATCAATGAAATCCTGATTTTGCATAAAGGCATGAACGCTAAGCAAGCCTCTGTGCGCACGCTAGAGCTGCTTAAGCTGGTCGAGATACCCAATCCCGCACAGCGTATGAACGCCTACCCGCACGAACTGTCTGGCGGACAGCGTCAGCGTGTAATGATTGCTATGGCACTTGCCAATGAGCCGCAATTGCTGATTGCTGATGAACCAACCACGGCACTGGACGTTACTGTGCAGCAAACCATTTTAGAGCTGCTCAGCGATTTACAAGAGCGTCTTGGCATGTCGATCTTATTGATCAGCCATGACTTGAACTTGGTGCGGCGCGTCGCCCATCGTGTGTGTGTGATGCGCAACGGCGAAATTGTTGAGCAAGCCGCTTGCGCTGAGATTTTTCGCAACCCACAGCATCCCTATACGCAAGAACTGCTTGGCGCTGAGCCCAGTGGCCAACCCGTTCCGCACAGCCCGAGCGAGACACTATTAGAAACCTGTGATTTACGCGTTTGGTTTCCAATCAAAAAAGGTATTTTTCAGCGCACGGCCGATTATATTAAAGCGGTTGATGGCGTGAGTTTTAACTTGCAGCGCGGACAAACTCTTGGCGTCGTTGGCGAAAGCGGATCAGGAAAATCGACTCTAGGTTTAGCTATTTTGCGTCTGATCAATAGTAAAGGCCGCATTTTATATGCAGGCCAAGCCATCGATTCGCTCTCGCAAAAAGAAGTACGACCACTACGCCGTGACATTCAAGTGGTTTTTCAAGACCCATTTGGTAGCCTGAGCCCAAGAATGAGCGTCTCAGATATCATTGGCGAAGGTTTGCGTATCCATAAGATGGGCGATGCGCAGCAACAAGAGCAAGCGATCATCGCGGCGTTGCAAGAAGTGGGCCTCGATCCAGACACACGGCACCGCTATCCCCATGAGTTTTCTGGGGGGCAACGACAACGTATTGCGATTGCCCGTGCCTTGGTACTCAAGCCCAAGCTGATTGTTTTAGATGAGCCCACTTCAGCGCTGGACCGTACCGTGCAGCGTCAAGTGGTGGAACTGCTGCGTAACTTGCAGCTGAAATACAATTTGACCTATGTGTTTATTAGCCATGACCTGGCAGTGGTCAAAGCCCTCAGTCACCATTTATTGGTGATGCGTCAGGGGCAAGTGATTGAACAAGGTGCTGCTGCACGTATTTTTGCAGCGCCGCAACACACCTATACACAGCAATTGCTCGCTGCAGCATTTATAAATAACTCGCAGCAGCAAACGCATGATTATTGATTGAAGAAGAGGAAGTACCATGGGTTTCATGACCGGTAAACGCGTTTTAATCGTTGGCGTAGCCAGCAAGTTGTCGATTGCTTCAGGTATTGCTGCGGCGATGCACCGTGAAGGCGCAGAACTGGCTTTCACCTACCAAAATGAAAAACTGCAAAAGCGTGTTGAAGATTTCGCCGAAACCTGGGGTTCATCCGCTGACCTGTGCTTCCCTTGCGATGTTGCCAATGATGACGATATTAAAAACGTATTTACTGAACTGGCAAAAAAATGGGACGGTTTAGACTGTATCGTGCATTCAGTTGGTTTTGCACCTGGCGATCAACTCGATGGCGACTTTACTGAAGTGACCACTCGAGAGGGTTTTAAAATTGCCCACGATATCAGCGCCTATAGTTTTATTGCTTTAGCCAAAGCCGGTCGCAGCATGATGCAAGGGCGTAACGGCAGCTTGCTCACCCTAACTTACTTAGGGGCTGAGCGCACCATGCCAAACTACAACGTGATGGGCATGGCTAAAGCCAGCCTAGAGGCCGGTGTGCGCTACTTGGCGGGTAGCTTAGGTGCTGAAGGCATTCGCGTGAATGCCGTCTCTGCAGGCCCAATCCGCACCCTAGCGGCCTCTGGTATCAAGAGCTTTCGCAAAATGCTGGCGGCCAATGAGAAACAAACCCCTCTGCGCCGCAACGTGACCATTGAAGAAGTGGGTAATGCGGGCGCATTTTTATGCTCAGATTTAGCCTCAGGTATCAGCGGTGAAATTATGTACGTTGATGGCGGCTTCAATACCACAGCGATGGGTAACATCGAAGAAGACTAAGTCTTTTCAAAGGTCAAAGGACCTTTGCTAAACACAAAAAACCCGCTAAAAAGCGGGTTTTTTGTGTTTAGCATTTGACACTTAAAAACGTTGAATTTTTGCATCTAACTCAAGTTGTTGTAAAAATGCACTGAAGTCAACTTGGCCTGCGCGTGAAGCTAGAATCTCTCTGTACTGTTTCAGTTCACTCGCAGTCAGCGAGTCTGCTGCAGCATTCACGCCGGTTAGACGGATAATGACATAGTCGCCATTGCTGAGATTCAAACCTGCAAACTCAGCCGCATTCGCCTCTGGCTTAGGCATTTTAAATAGCGCTTGCAAGACTTCTGGATCAACATTCTCTTGATCACGTGTCGCCGCCTCAACAACCTGCCAAGCGTCCTGCTGCGCCTGTGCAGTCGAAGTTTTACCTTCTTGTAAACTGCTCAGCAATGCCTGACCTTGACTCTGTGCTTGCTCTATCGCACGCTTGACCAGCAACTGCTCACGAATCTGCGTGCTGACTTCAGCAAAGGCAATCTGCTCTGGGCGCTTATGCTCTTTAACACGCAGCACCACTGTGGTTTCTGGATCAAGTTCGATAGCTGTACTGTTAGCACCCTCTTCGAGGACCTCAGTGCTAAATGCAGCCTGCAATACCTGACGGTTAGCAAACAAGCCATCCAGACCTTCACGCCCAAAAGGCTCACTGACTTTAATTTCTAAACCCAACTCGCTGGCGGGTTGCTGCAGATCAGCGGACTCATAGGCTGCGCTTTCCAACTCTCGAACAGCTTCAACAAAACGCTGCTCAACTTGTTGGCTCTTTAGATCTTGAGTCAACTTATCTTTCAAGCTGGCAAAGCTTGGAATATCTGCCGCTTGTACACCCAGCAATTTAATCACATGCCAACCATAGTCAGTGCGCACAGGAGCGGAAATCTGACCGTTCTCAAGCGCGTACAAAGCGTCCTCAAAGGCAGGCTCATAAACACCTTGTGCAGCAAAACCTAAATCACCGCCCTGCTCAGCTGAACCGATATCATCAGACACCTCTTTAGCGACTGCAGCAAACTCTTCACCGGCATTAATACGCTCAATCGCACTCTGTGCTGCTGCTTTTGCTTGTTCATCTGTGACATCTGCTGTCACTTCAAAGAGAATATGCGCAGCGTGGCGCTGCTCAACAAGGTTGGCAACTTCCGCTTGATACAACTCTTGAAGAGCGGCGTCGTCAACAGCGACCTGGTCAAAGAATACAGACTTCTCAAGCTCAACATACTCAACAACAACTTGCTCTTGAGTTAAGAACTCGGAAGAGTTTTCGTCGTAATAAGCCTTAACTTCGTCTTCAGTGACCGCAACTTTATCAAGCTCAGGCTTAATGGTGAGCATGGCAAAATCACGGGTTTGACGCTCTAGATCAGCAAAAGCTTGCGCTTCTTGTTCGGTTACAAAAGCAGTAGCGGCAATACCGGCACGCAATTGACCTGTGCGCATCTCTTGCTCGATCATTTGCCTAAACTGTAAACGGGTGTAGCCCATCTGACGAATCACTTGGTCAAAACGGTCAGCATTAAACTTACCGTCAACCTGGAACTCAGGCGCCAATAAAATAAACTGATCAATTAAGGCGCTGGAAAAAGCAAAGCCTGACTGATCCGCTGCTTGTACCAGTAGCTTACGAGAAATAAGACCTTTCAATGCTGCTTCAGAAAGTAATGCATCATCAATTAGACTGGCATCAAAATCCTTCCCAAATTGTTGCAACAGTTGCCTGCGCTGAAGGTTTTTTGCTTCAGCTAATGCATCGAGGGTAATTTCTTCACCGTTAACTTTGGCGGCATTATTACTGTTACTGGTTGAGCCTAAAATGGCGTCAAAACCTGTAAAAGCAAACAGCACGACAATCAAACCAATAATAGATTTAGAGATCCACCCCGTAGAGTTATCTCGAATATTTTGCAGCATGCATCCCCCGATGTCGCTATGTTAAATAGCTGTGCATTATGGGTAGGGCCAATAAAACAAAGGCGCACCTAATGATGCGCCTTTGTATTCAATGATACGCGTTAAGTCTGCGCTTTCTATTTAAATAACCACAGAACGTACCAGTCACACCAGCTTTGACACCAGCATGTAAGAAGCGCTTAGTTCACCGCGTCTTTCAGTGCTTTACCTGCTTTAAAGCCAGGAATTTTTGCTGCTGCGATTTCAATTGGGTTACCTGTTTGAGGGTTACGACCAGTACGTGCAGCGCGATCCTTAACAGCAAAAGTACCAAAGCCAACCAACACAACTGAATCACCTTCTTGCAAAGCAGTCGTGATGCTTTCGATCACTGCATCTAATGCACGTCCTGCAACGGCTTTAGGAATATCTGCCGAAGCAGCAACTTTATCAATCAACTCTGACTTGTTCACTCGTAAGTCCCCTTAGGTTTCTTAAATAATTATAATTGCAATTTTGATTCATACAAAACAGCTTGTTTTCAATCAAAAGACACAGACACCGCGCTTTATAGCAAGGTGTCGAAAAGCATGTCAACCACAACAATACTAATGTGTGCTGATGTGGTCAGTCACTTTAGTTTCTCGTGACTCATCCTTGATTAATAATTCGGATGCGACATCCGACAAAGGCTCAGGCATGTATTGCAGCGCAATCTGTAGCACCTCGTCAATCCATTTTACTGGCTTGATGTCTAAATCGGCCTTTATATTAGCTGGTATTTCCTTCAAGTCACGCACATTTTCTTCAGGGATGATAACTGTTTTAATTCCACCGCGGTGTGCTGCGAGTAGTTTTTCTTTCAAACCACCAATCGCCAACACTTGACCACGCAGAGTAATCTCACCAGTCATCGCCACATCTGCACGCACAGGGATCTTAGTTAAAGCCGATACAAGGGCCGTACACATGCCTATACCGGCACTTGGGCCATCTTTAGGGGTAGCCCCTTCCGGCATATGCAAATGCACGTCACTCTTCTCGTAGAAGTCAGAAGAGATACCTAACAACTGCGCACGACTGCGTACAACCGTTAGAGCAGCGGTCATTGACTCCACCATCACATCACCCAGCGAACCGGTTTTGATCAACTGCCCCTTACCGGGAACCACGGCAGACTCGATCGTTAACAGTACACCACCAACTGATGTCCAAGCTAAACCAGTGACTTGTCCAACCTGATCTTCTGACTCAGCCGAGCCATAAGTGTACTTTTGCACACCTAAGTAATGCTCTAAATCATCCGCGGTCACAGTGACTTTAATTTTTTTCTGTGCTGATTGCTCTTTCACTACTTTGCGACACACTTTAGCAATTTGGCGTTCTAACCCGCGCACACCTGCTTCACTGGTATACAGGCGAACAATATTTAGCAATGCATCTGACTCAAAAACCAGCTCTGCATCTTTTAAACCATTGGCCTTCATTTGCTTGCCAACTAAGTACTTCTTAGCAATATTGAGTTTTTCATCTTCGGTGTAACCCGGCAGACGAATCACCTCCATACGATCTAATAAAGGACCTGGAATATTCATTGAGTTGGCGGTGCAAACGAACATCACATCAGATAAGTCATAATCCACTTCTAGATAATGATCGTTAAAGCTATGGTTTTGCTCAGGATCAAGCACCTCTAGCAATGCTGAGGCTGGATCACCACGCATGTCTTGGCCCATTTTATCGATTTCATCGAGCAAAAATAACGGGTTGCGCACTCCCACTTTACTTAAGCGCTGGATAATTCTGCCCGGCATCGCGCCAATATAAGTGCGGCGGTGGCCACGGATTTCCGCTTCATCGCGTACGCCACCCAAAGCCATCCGAGTATATTTGCGGTTGACCGAACGGGCTATTGATTCTGCTAGTGAAGTTTTACCCACGCCAGGCGGACCAACCAAGCAAAGAATCGGACCATTAAGTTTTTTGACGCGCTTTTGTACAGCTAAATACTCAAGGATGCGCTCTTTGACTTCTTCCAAACCAAAATGATCAGCGTCAAGTATTTCTTCAGCACGCTGCAAGTCCAAGCGCACTTTACTTTTAGCTTTCCAAGGAGTGTTGATCAACCAATCTAAATAGGTTCGCACGACCGATGCTTCTGCAGACATGGGTGACATTTGCTGCAGTTTTTTCAACTCTGCATGGGCTTTGCCTAACGCTTCTTCACTCATGCCGGCTTCATCGATGCGCTGCTTTAGCACATCCATGTCATTTTGACCGTCTTCGCCCTCGCCAAGCTCTTTTTGAATCGCTTTCATTTGCTCATTCAAATAGTACTCACGCTGACTGCGCTCCATTTGTTTTTTTACACGACCACGAATGCGCTTTTCGACATTGAGCAATTCAAGCTCAGTGTCGAGCACTCCCAGGAGCAGGTCAACACGCTCTGCAATCTCGATATGATCAAGCACTGTTTGCTTCTGCGCCAGCTTGAGGGACATTTGTGCGGCAATTGAGTCACTTAAGCGCCCTGCATCTTCAATATCACTCAGTGCAACAAGGGCTTCAGCAGGTACTTTTTTACTTTGCTGAACAAAACTTTCAAAATGCTCAAATAATGTATGACGCAGCACCTCATTCTCAGTGGTACTGACAGGTTCTTCCTTGTGCAACTGCACTTGCGCACGTAAGTAGTTATCAGCGCTGATCTGTTCGATAATTTCACCGCGCTGCTCGCCTTCGGCCAGCACCTTAACGGTGCCGTCAGGTAACTTCAACAGTTGTAAAATTGTCGCAACGGTGCCCACTGTATACAGGGCATCCAGCTTTGGATCGTTATCGGCAGGTTGCTGCTGCGCAATCAGAAGGATCTTTTTATCACCTTCCATCGCAGCCTCTAACGCTGCAATTGATTTTTCGCGCCCAACAAACAAGGGAATAACCATGTGTGGATATACCACAACATCACGCAATGGCAGTAACGGCAATTCGATGATTGTCTTCATTCTTCTCTCTCACTTGCGGCACGCAGGCCGTAATAATATGGGCTAAGCCTGTGATTGAAGATGGGGTCGCCTAACAACAATTACAAGGTGAGCAGCACAAATAACAAAAAGGGCCCGCAGGCCCTTTTATCAACACACCATTGGCGCTTAAGCGTCAGGTGATACTTTCTTGGCTACTGGCTCTTTCGATGCGTAAATCAATAAAGGCTTAGAAGTGCCCTCAATCACGCTCTCATCAATCACCACTTTAGTCACATCCGTTTCTGAAGGAATATCATACATGGTGTCAAGCAAAATACCCTCAAGAATAGAACGCAAGCCGCGGGCACCGGTTTTACGCAGTAAAGCACGCTTAGCAATAGCATTCAATGCATCGGGACGGAACTCCAACTCAACGCCTTCCATGTCGAACAACTTACTGTACTGTTTAGTCAGCGCGTTTTTCGGCTCGGTAAGAATTTGAATCAGAGCGGCTTCATCCAGCTCTTCTAAGGTTGCGATCACCGGCAAACGACCAACAAACTCAGGAATCAAGCCAAACTTAACCAGATCATCGGGCTCAACATCACGCAACGCTTCACCGATTTTCTTTTCTTGCTCTTTACTGTGGACTTGTGCAGAAAAACCAATGCCACCTTTTACTGAGCGGGTTTGAATAACCTTCTCTAAACCAGCGAAAGCACCACCACAGATAAACAGGATATTGCGTGTATCCACTTGCAAGAACTCTTGCTGCGGATGCTTGCGCCCCCCCTGAGGTGGAATCGAAGCAACAGTACCTTCAATCAGCTTCAATAAAGCCTGCTGAACACCTTCACCTGATACATCACGGGTAATCGATGGGTTATCCGATTTACGGGTGATTTTATCGATCTCATCAATATAAACGATGCCCATCTGTGCTTTTTCTACATCGTAATCGCACTTTTGCAGCAGCTTTTGAATGATATTTTCGACATCCTCACCCACGTAACCGGCTTCGGTCAAGGTGGTTGCATCGGCAATAGTAAAGGGCACATTCAATAATCGCGCCAAGGTTTCAGCCAGTAATGTTTTGCCCGATCCTGTTGGACCGATTAGCAAAATATTACTTTTACCCAACTCAATATCATCTTTTTTCTCGCGATTGTTTAAGCGCTTATAGTGGTTATATACCGCTACCGCTAAAACTTTCTTAGCGCGCTCCTGGCCAATCACATACTGGTCCAGAATGCCGCTGATTTCTTTTGGCGAAGGCAGTTTATGTGCAGCGCTTTCATCCTGTGCTTCTTGCACTTCCTCACGGATAATGTCATTGCACAAATCAACGCATTCATCACAAATAAAAACCGAGGGGCCAGCTATCAGCTTGCGCACTTCATGTTGGCTTTTGCCACAGAAGGAGCAATACAGTAACTTGCCTTTGTCCTCGCCACTACGCTTATCAGTCATTCGTTCGTTCCAGTTTGGTAGGCTATGAATATAAGATGAAGCCTTCAGGCGGCTTTTTCAACCCATAGACCCACATAAAACATATACAGCAGTACTTTAATGTTGATTAAACAGGCATTTGACGCTTGCTTGCCACATGGTCAATCAAACCGTATTTCACTGCTTCGTCACCGCTCATAAAGTTATCACGATCGGTATCTTTGGCAATAACGTCAATTGGCTGACCTGTATGATCAGCTAAAATCTTATTCAAGCGCTCACGAATGGTTAAAATCTCGCGCGCATGAATTTCGAAATCAGATGCCTGACCTTGGAAACCACCTAACGGTTGATGGATCATCATCCGTGAATGCGGTAGGCAATAACGCTTGCCTGCAGCACCACCTGCTAATAGTAATGCACCCATACTGGCCGCTTGGCCAATACAAGTGGTTGACACATCAGGCTTAATAAACTGCATGGTGTCGTAAATTGACATCCCAGCCGTGACTGAGCCACCCGGTGAATTAATATACAGGTGAATGTCTTTGTCTGGGTTTTCAGCTTCCAAGAATAACAACTGTGCAACCACTAAGTTGGCCATATAGTCTTCGACGGGGCCAACTAAGAAAATAATACGCTCTTTGAGCAGGCGCGAGTAAATATCATAAGCACGCTCACCGCGTGACGACTGCTCAACAACCATAGGCACTAAACCGCCAGCGCCTTGAATCTCAAGCGAATTTTGCATAAAAGTATTGTGTGACATATCTGCCGTAGCTCCCAGATTAATGCTCATCGTCATAAAGACACACAAGCCAGCACTAAGGCTGGCTTATTGGCTAACAGGCTTCATAGACCTGCTAGCACTTGGGTGTCAGCAGAGTAAAATCACTCAGCGCTGGCTTCTTCTTCAGCCTGAGGCGCTGCTGCTGGTTTCACTGCTTCTTCGTAAGCAACAGTAACATCCGTTACTTTGGCTTTCGCTAAAACAGTATCTACAACTTGCTCTTCAAGCACAACCGCACGCACATCTTCTAACTGCTGTTCGTTTTTGTAGTACCACTCAATCACTTGCTGTGGCTCTTGGTAAGCTGCAGCCATTTCTTCAATGGTGCTACGCACACGTTGATCATCAGCTTTGATTTCAAACTGCTTGACCATTTGTGCAACGATTAAACCTAAAGCAACGCGGCGTTTAGCTTGCTCAGTGAACAACTCAGCTGGCAATTGCTCAGGCTTAATGTTACCGCCAAACTGCTGAACGGCTTGCACACGCAAACGGTCCACCTCGTTGGAAATTAAAGCACTTGGCACTTCAACCGCGTTAGCAGCTAACAAACCGTCCATCACCTGGCTTTTCACTTTACCTTTGATGGCTTGATTGAGCTCACGCTGCATGTTCTTGACCACTTCAGCGCGGAAACCTTCTAGGCCTCCTTCAGTGTTACCAAACATTGCAAAGAACTCTTCGTTCAACTCTGGCAGCTCAGGGGCTTCAACTTTATTCACGATGACCGTGAACTCGGCTGTTTTACCGGCCAAATCAAGGTTCTGGTAATCCTCAGGGAAAGTTGGCGAAATTTCTTTGGTTTCGCCGGCACTGCAACCCACTAGAGCCTCTTCAAAACCAGGAATCATACGGCCTGAGCCTAGAACTAAAGGTACGTTATCCGCAGTACCACCCGCAAATGGCTCACCATCAATGCGTCCAACGAAGTTAATGGTCACTTGGTCGTTCAGTTCAGCAGGACGCTCGACAGCGACAAAACGTGTGTTTTGCTTGCGTAAAATTTCCAGCATGTTATCAACGTCAGATTCAGCAACTTCTGCATTTTGACGCTCAACTTCGATACCTTCTAAGCCTTGCACTTCAAATTCTGGAAAAACTTCAAAGGTTGCAACGTACTCAAGACCTTTCTCTTTTTCGAATACACGCGGCTCAATCGCAGGTTGACCCACTGGATTGAGCTTCTCAGCAATAACAGCTTCATAAAAAGTTGCTTGAATCACATCGCCTAAAACTTCTTGGCGTGCATCCGCCTCATAACGCTGGCGAATGATGTTCATTGGCACTTTACCAGGACGAAAACCCGGTACTTTGGCGCGCTTAGCGGTTTGCTGAAGGCGCTTAGTCACTTCATTTTCAATACGCTCAGCTGGAACGCTAATATTCATTTTGCGCTCAAGGGCGGAAGTGCTTTCTACGGAAACTTGCATGGTTATTCCTCGTTGAATAGACGTGGCCAGACATACCGACCCTAGAATCAAGGGCATGCATTCTAGTGGTCTCGAACAGAAATATCCATTCAATCCGACAGAGAATTTGCAGTATTACAATAATCCTTCGATTGGCAACCATGAAAGCACCCGTACAACCGCACGTCGCCAGAGTTTACTGTCAGGCTCGCTGCTGTAGGTTTTGATACCGCCTTCTTGCTGCTCCGTCCAGTAAACACGACCACTTGGCATCGTTTTAACGCGATAAGCATGCTCAGGAATCTCATCATAAAACGCATGATTAATCCGCTGCGCTAAGCGTGGGCTATCAATCACAAAACCTAATTCAGTATTTAAATTTGCAGAGCGCGGATCAAAATTAAACGAACCAATAAAGACGTGCTGACGATCTACAGAGAAGGTTTTGGCATGCAAACTGGAGCCTGAGCTGCATAAAAAGCGTTTTTTACTTTTTGAAGGCTTCACCTGACTGGGGTTGCGCTGCATTTCATAGAGAATAACACCTGACTTGAGCAGTGCTTGTCGACGTTTAGCGTAGCCAGCATGCACCGCAGCAACATCCGTGGCAGCGAGCGAGTTGGTGAGCACTTTAACCTCAACCCCTTGGCGTACCAACCAAGCAAAAGCCTCAACACCGGACTGTGTTGGCACAAAGTAAGGGGAGATCAGCTCCACGTCGACTTGCGGATCACCAATAATATCTTGCAACTGCTGAATCAATAATGATTCTTTCTCAGCTTTACCAAGCCCTTTACCTGGATCATCGCTGACCATTCGCACATTGACCCACTCAAAAGGCACCTCGCTCTGCTCCAACTGAGCAATAAAGGGAGATTCACGTAACGACTCAACATACTGCTGCGCGCCTGCGCTGGCGGCAATTTGCTCGGCATGCTCACGCAACGTAGTCAGCGGTAGAGCTTTGCCACTGGTGAGCACTCGCTCTAAGGGATAACTTGAAGCGCTGTGCCAGTATTTATCGAAGTCTGCTGACACATCGCGCACCGCCTCGCCAACGCTCAGCACATCTAAATCAGCGAACAGCACATCATTGGTTGCACCAAAATACTCATCACCGATATTGCGTCCACCAATGATGCTTAAAGAGTTATCAGCGGTCATCGACTTGTTATGCATACGCCGGTTAAGCCTAGAGAAATCAGTGAGAAAGCCCCACCAGCGCGGCTTGCGCAGCATAAAAGGATTGAACAGGCGCACTTCAATATTTTCATGACCGTTCAAGCCTGCCAGTACAGCATCGGTATTGCTGGTGTTATTGTCATCCAGCAATAACCGCACACGCACCCCACGATCAGCTGCTTCGTGTAAAGCCTCAAAAAGCATAGTGCCAGTCATATCGCGCTGCCAAATGTAATACTGCACATCTAGGCTGCGCTGCGCATGCTTGGCTAGCATCATACGCGCCGCAAAAGCATCATCAGCCTCGATCAGCGGAAAGATGCCACTTCGTCCAGCACCATGCTTGGCCTCCAAGGGTGCCAGCGCCTTAGCAAAATAAGTATCCGCCACCTGCTCTTTGGTATAAGAATAGGTTTGGCTACGCCCTTCTAAAGACGGTAAATTGCTGCAACCCACTAACAGAGCGCCCAGACTCATGAACCCCCAGCGTATTAATTTTTTAGTCATATACGCTCACAAAATGAATGTTTAACAGTAACGCTGCTGAATATATTGCGCTAAATCAAGATCTTGCTGCTCTTTTGCCGCAAATCTGCGTCTATCAGGTAGTCTATCTCTAATTTATAATGATCAGCAAAACTGAGCATCTCATCTTTCTCAATAAAGGGGTCTGGCTAATGGAGCAAATGCCAAGCTTTAATCGTGCACTTGTGGAAAAATATGACCGTCCGGGTCCACGCTACACTTCCTATCCAACTGCGCCACAATTTCACACAGCTTTTGCTGTTGATCATTATCGCCAAGCCACCGAGCACAGCAATGCACAGGCCCCAGCGAAACCTTTATCAATCTATATCCACATCCCTTTTTGCCAAAGCCTTTGTTATTACTGCGCCTGCAATAAAATCATCACGCAAAAAACCAGCCGTGCCGTGGAATACCTCGACTATTTAAAACAAGAAATTGCCTTACAAGCCCGCTTATTTGATAAAAAACGCTTGGTCACACAATTGCACCTTGGCGGCGGCACACCAACCTACCTGACCCAAGCGCAACTGACTGATTTGATGGACACCTTGCGCAGCGCCTTCAATTTGGATGAAACCGAGCAACGCCAGTTTTCTCTAGAAGTTGACCCGCGCACCATCACCCCAGCACAAATCCAATTGCTGCGTGACTTAGGCTTTAATCGCATCAGTTTTGGCGTGCAAGATTTTGATCCAAAAGTGCAGGAAGCTGTTAATCGTATTCAAAGCGAAGAACAAGTGCAAAACCTCATCAATGCAGCACGCAAGGCTAAGTTTCGCTCAATCAGCGCTGACTTAATTTACGGTTTACCGCTGCAAACAGTAGAGAGCTTTGATGCCACTTTAGACAAAATCATTGCCATGCGCCCTGATCGTATTGCTGCCTACAGCTATGCACACTTACCGAAACTGGTTCGCGCACAGCGCTTGATCCGTCCTGAAGACATGCCGCCACCTGAGCGTAAACTGGAGCTGCTCGAGTTAACCATTCGCCGCTTATGTAGCGCAGGTTATGTGTACATTGGTATGGACCATTTTGCTCTACCGGAAGATGAACTGGCGCAAGCACGTATCAATGACACTTTGCAGCGCAACTTCCAAGGTTATTCAACCCATGCTGATTGCGATTTAATCGGCTTAGGCGTGTCGTCAATCGGTAAAGTGGGTGATACCTACAGTCAAAACGTCAAAGAACTGTCGCAGTACTACGCTTACCTCAGCAAAGGTGAGCTGCCCCTGCACCGAGGCTATCAGCTCAACGCTGATGATAAACTGCGCCGTGATGTGATCAGTGCACTGATGTGCCATAACCGTATTGATATTGCTGCGATCGAAGCCAAGCACAAGATCAACTTCAATGAATACTTTGCTGACGCACTGGTGCAACTGCAAGAGCAGGTTGAGGATGGTTTAGTGACTATTAGCGATCAAGCTATTGTGCTGTTAGATCAAGGCAACTTGATGATGCGCAGTGTCGCGATGGCCTTTGATGCTTACCTCGGCGAAAAGCAACGCGGTGAGTTTTCACGCACGGTATAAACGAGGTTTTTCTGCAGCATACAGCTCAATGTCTGCGTGCTGCAGAGCAACGGCCGTTAGTTTTGCTCATCTAAGTGAAAGCGATGCAGTATGCGGTGCGCTATAGGCGCAAAAACAATACCCAGCGCGGTGACAAACACCAATCCGGCATATAAACCATATAAGGCTAGAAATATTTTTCCTGAGACAGTTACCGGCACACTGATGGCTCCCAAACCTCCTAGTAAAAACACGGCGTGCAATACAGCATCATGCCAAGACATCTCAGCAAAGTAGATAAAACCTAAAACCCCGATGGCGATTGAAGCGATTACCACCAATACTGCAATAACGGCATGGGAGGCTAAGCGCCAAGAAAACTCGATGCGACTTAAAAGTGGCTGATCTTTTGACTCATACATTAACAACGCTCTCCTGAGCAACTCTGCCAGCCAGCCCTCGTGTTTGAGGCAACTCTCGCTGAAAACATGCGGGTCAGCTACGCAGCAATTTTAATTCATGACTTAAAGCTTATATTACACAGTTCCACTTACCAGCGAAGTTCTCTACACTGATGATCGCTGCAATACAGCGCTTAGCCCTACTTAAGCGCTGGAACCATAAAAATATTATTAAAAGGTGCCAATTCTATGAGCAAAACCACTCAACGTATCAGCACACTGTTCGCTGCGATGGCTTTAGCAGGCGTAGCAAGTTATTCACTGGCCGCCGAGCCGATTAAAATTGCTCTAGCCGGCCCAGTGACCGGTCCTGTTGCCCAGTATGGTGATATGCAATCCATGGGCGCGTTAATGGCCATTGAGCAAATCAATAAAGCTGGTGGTGTCAACGGCAGCATGCTGGAAGCTGTGACCTATGATGATGCTTGCGACCCTAAACAAGCGGTCGCGGTCGCCAACAAAATCGTCAATGACGGTATTCAATTCGTTGTCGGCCACCTGTGCTCAGGCTCAAGCCAGCCTGCGGCCGACATCTACGATGAAGAAGGCATCATGATGATCACCGCTGCCTCAACCGCACCTGAGTTGACGGAGAAAGGCCACACTCTGATTTTCCGCACCATCGGCCTCGACACCATGCAAGGTCCAACGGCGGGCAACTATGTGGTTGAGCAACTCAAACCCAAGCGCGCAGCCATTTTGCATGATAAACAGCAGTACGGTGAAGGTATTGCCACCTCAGTTAAAAAAGCGCTGGATGATGCCAAGATCCCAGTGGTTTTATTTGAAGGGGTGACCGCTGGCGATAAAGACTTCTCAGCACTGATTGCTAAACTGAAAAAAGAAGACGTTGATTTCGTTTACTTCGGTGGTTATCACCCAGAAATGGGCATGCTACTGCGCCAATCGGCAGAAAATAAATTTAACGCGCGCTTTATGGGCCCTGAAGGTGTAGGTAACAGCGACATCTCAGCTATCGCGGGTGACGCCTCCGAGGGCATGTTGGTTACTTTGCCAAAAGCTTTTGATGAAGACCCAAAAAACGCTCATTTAGTTGCAGCCTTTAAAGCTAAAAAGCAAGATCCACGTGGTGCCTTTGTCTTCCCTGCCTATGCAGCGGTACAAGTGATGGCGGATGCGATGACCATCAGCAAATCACAAGACCCTGAAAAAGTTGCACAAGCACTGCGCAGCAACAGCTTCGACACACCAACCGGCATCCTTGAGTTTGACGACAAAGGCGACCTGAAAAACTTTAGTTTTGTCGTTTACCAATGGCACGCAGATGGCAGCAAAACTGCTCTAACCGAGTAATTTAACTGCCCAAAGCCTCGCCGCTTTAAAGTGCGTGCGAGGCTCTTTTGTTTGCCGGATATTCTATATGAACGAAGCTTCTTTTTACTTTCTTCAACAGTTGCTCAACGGCCTAACCGTTGGCAGCACCTACGCCTTGATTGCCATTGGCTACACCATGGTGTACGGCATTATTGGCATGATCAACTTCGCCCACGGCGAGGTGTATATGATCGGCAGTTACGTTACTTTTATTGCCCTGACCGGACTGGCCATGCTCGGCCTAGAAAGTTTACCGCTGATGATCTTTGGCGCTTTTGCGCTGAGTATTATTGTCACCAGCGCCTATGGTTACAGTATTGAACGCGTGGCGTATCGACCGCTGCGTGGTAGCAATCGCTTAATCCCACTGATCTCGGCGATTGGTATGTCGATTCTGCTACAAAACTTTGTCCGCATTGCTCAAGGCGCACGCGATGTCGCCATGCCAAGCTTAGTCACCGGCGGCGTTACCATTGGCGATGAAGCCAGCTTTCACGCCAGTTTGTCATACATGCAAATTATTATTTTCGCCACCACCTTAATTGCCATGATTGCTTTGAGCATTTTTATTTCCCGCTCGCGCACCGGCCGCGCCTGTCGCGCTTGCTCTGAGGACATTAAGATGACGGGGCTTTTAGGCATTAACAGTAACGCTATTATTGCCATCACATTTGTGATTGGAGCGATTTTAGCGGCGGTTGCCGGCGTGCTACTGAGCCTTTATTACGGTGTGGTCAATCCCTATATCGGCTTTATGGCCGGCCTTAAAGCCTTTACTGCAGCGGTACTGGGCGGCATTGGCAGTATTCCAGGAGCAGTTCTGGGTGGACTGGTGCTCGGAGTGACGGAGGCGATGCCTTCAGGCTACTTCAGCAGTCAATATAAGGACGCCGTGGCCTTTGCTTTGCTGATTCTAATTCTGTTATTTCGTCCGACCGGTATCTTGGGACGCCCAGAAGTGGAGAAAGTCTGATGCGTTTGTATTTTAAATCGGCAATTTTCTCTGCGATTGTGGTGCTAATTTTAAGCGCGGTATTACTTGGTGTGCGTCTTACCCAAGTGGGCACAGAACTCACGCTGGTTGGTGCTGAGCAAGCTGTGTTATGGCAAATCGCAGGCGCAAGTGTATTGATATTCTTTTACAACCTGTTTCGCGACTCAATTGAGCGCATGCTCGGTTTACTGCCAAAACCTACCCTATCGGTTGGTTTGCGAGACCTCAGTCAGCGCCAATTTGTACAGCGTATGGTCTGGTGTTTTTTAATTGCCGCGGCGCTGATTTTTCCTTTTATAGGTTCACGCAATCAAATCGATTTAGCGACGCTGGTACTGATCTACGTGATGCTTGGCCTAGGCCTCAACATTGTGGTTGGCTTAGCCGGCTTGCTCGATCTTGGCTATGTCGGTTTCTATGCGGTCGGTGCCTACACCTACGCCATGCTGGCCCTATATTTTGGTGTAGGCTTTTGGACCGGCTTAGTCGCTGCAGGGATTATGGCGGCCTTCTTTGGCTTTATTTTAGGTTTTCCAGTGTTGCGCCTGCGCGGTGACTATTTAGCCATTGTCACCTTAGGCTTTGGTGAGATCATTCGTATTTTGCTTAATAATCTCACCGACTGGACCGGCGGCCCACGCGGTATTGGTAATATTCCAAAGCCAACATTATTCAACCTTGAATTCAGTAAGCGCGCCAGCGAAGGCACACAAAGCTTTCATGAGTTTTTCGGCATTGCCTTTAACTCCAATCACCGCGTGATGTTTCTCTATTTACTGGCCTTGGTGTTGGTGCTGATCACTGTATTTGTAATTAATCGCCTGATTCGCATGCCAATTGGTCGTGCTTGGGAAGCCATGCGTGAAGACGAAATTGCTTGCCGTGCACTGGGGTTGAATCCCACCAATATTAAACTCAGTGCGTTCACCATTGGTGCCACCTTTGCAGGTTTTGCTGGTAGCTTTTTTGCCGCGCGCCAAGGCTTTATCAGCCCTGAGTCTTTCACCTTTATTGAGTCAGCCATTATTTTAGCCATTGTTGTGCTCGGTGGTATGGGCTCACAAATTGGCGTTATTTTGGCAGCTATTGTGATGACCGTACTGCCCGAGATGGCGCGTGAGTTTAATGAATACCGCATGCTGTTGTTTGGCTTGATGATGGTGCTGATGATGATTTGGCGACCACAAGGTTTGCTACCGATGAAGCGACCGCACATGGAGTTGAAGCCATGAGTCATAGCATTTTAGAAGTCTCAGACTTGACCATGCGTTTTGGCGGTTTGTTAGCGGTGAACGGCGTTGGTTTGACTATCAAGCAAGGACAAATTGTCTCGATGATTGGACCAAACGGTGCGGGGAAAACCACCGTATTTAACTGCCTCACCGGTTTTTATCAGCCTACCAGCGGTAAAATTGTCTTTGCTGGCGAAGAAATCCAAGGCTTGCCGGGCTATAAAATCGCCCGCAAAGGCATGATTCGCACCTTCCAACATGTGCGCTTATTTAAAGACATGACGGTGCTGGAAAACTTATTAGTCGCCCAGCATCAGCATCTCAATAACAGCTTATTAGCCGGCCTATTCAAAACCCGCCGTTATCGCCAAGCTGAAAAAGAAGCATTGGATAAGGCTGTATTCTGGCTGGAGAAAGTGCGTTTAGTGGCAGACGCAAACCGCGAAGCTGGCACCCTCGCCTACGGTCAGCAACGCCGTTTAGAAATCGCCCGCTGCATGGTTACCCGCCCATCCTTACTGATGTTGGATGAACCAGCGGCGGGTTTAAATCCCAGTGAAACTGAGGAGCTTAAACAGCTGATTAAGGATTTACGTGATAATCACAAGATCAGCGTGTTGTTAATCGAGCATGATATGAAGCTGGTGATGGATATCTCTGACCACATTGTCGTCATCAATCAGGGCACTCCCTTAGCCTCTGGCACGCCTGAGCAAGTGCGCAATAATCCGGCGGTGATCAAAGCTTATCTGGGGGAAGAATAGCCATGCTAGTGATGAACAATGTCTGCACCTATTACGGCAAAATCCAAGCCCTGCATGATGTCTCGATTGAGGTTAACCGCGGTGAAATTGTGACGCTGATCGGTGCTAACGGTGCCGGAAAAACCACGTTAATGATGACGCTGTGTGGCGATCCGCAAGCTGCCAGTGGTGACATCATTTATGAAGGCCAACATCTGCGCGGCAAAACCACTGCGCAAATCATGCGCATGGGCATGGCGATTGTGCCAGAAGGTCGACGCGTGTTTGCTCGCCTGACGGTTGAAGAAAACCTCGCTATGGGCGCGTGCTTTTGTGATGACAAACATGTCAGAAATGAACGCTTGGATCGCGTGCTGTCCTTATTCCCAAGGCTGCATGAACGCTTTCAGCAGCGCGCTGGCACCATGAGCGGTGGTGAACAGCAGATGCTGGCGATTGGTCGCGCATTAATGAGTGAGCCGCGTTTATTACTACTCGACGAGCCTTCTTTAGGTCTAGCCCCCATTATTATTCAGCAAATTTTCCAGATTCTCGAACAACTGCGCAACGATGGCGTCACCGTGTTTTTGGTTGAGCAAAATGCTAACCAAGCGTTAAAACTGGCTGATCGCGGTTATGTGATGGAACACGGACGAATCGTCTTGGAAGATAGCGGAGCAAACCTGCTCAGCAATGCAGCGGTACGCCAAGCTTATTTAGGTGGCTAAGGCTGTAATAACAGCGACACAGCGGCATCGCACTGTGTCGCTGCTTGTTATGCACAGTGGCGTTTTTCCCACATTTGCGCTGCTTCGCTAAAGGCGGCATCACGCTCACGACCCAAACCGCGTAACGCTAAGGCCATGGTCGCAAGTATCGCTTGTTCGCCATACAGGTCCTGCTCTGTGCCCTGCCATAGCGCTAATAAACGCTCAACATCTAAGCTTTGTGCTTTCACCTGACGGCCTATTTGCGCAGGCCATTGCTCAGTCCAAGCCTGTCCGTTAGTGGCTCCAAGCAACTGATCGCTCGTATCAGGGCGCACTTCAATTTCACCGCCATCGCCTTTGATCACTAACGCATGGTCACCAAGAATGACATTGGCTTGTTGATGCACAACTTGATAACCCGGATGAAAAATACTTTGCAGGCCGCAGCGTGCCGACAACGGATTGAGTAAACGCGCCAGCGAATGCACAGGCGAGCGCAGTCCTAAGGTATTGCGCAAATCAATCATACGCTGCAAACGCGGCATCCAAACGCCCAAGGAAATAAAGGCAATATTATCGCGCTCAATATGTTCAGCCACTTCATCCCATGAATTACAGGACTTAATCGCTAACGCATCCAGCACATCTTCAGCATACATACGGCCGGCGCTATGGCGGCCACCACCGTGCATCACAATACGCACGCCATTATTGGCCAGTGCTTTGGCTGCTAACATAAACCAAGGCAATTGACGGCGTTTACCGGCATAGGTCGGCCAATCGAGATCCACAGCAATCGCAGGTGCTGTGACACGCTCGCGCACCGCTTGGGTAAAGCCAGCCAATTCTTCGGGGGTTTCTTCTTTAAAACGCAGCAGCATTAAAAAAGCACCCAGCTGAACATCCTCCACCTTGCCATCGAGCAACATGCCCATCGCGGTATAGGCTTCTTCTTGGGTTAAACCGCGCGAGCCTTTTTGTCCTTTACCTAAAATACGTACAAAAGGCGCAAAAGGATGCTCCATCGATTCGCTCATGAATACACTCCAAACCATTAATATTATTAGTATTGACACAGCATACGTGGTTTACGCCGAGCACGCATTGACACCATTTGACCGATATCAAGTTTTGCCTTGTGGCTTAAATTAGAAACAGTTGGCAGGCTTCGGCAAACCTGCCAAGCGTGCCG
>JAAXZZ010000167.1 GCA_012719655.1 Gammaproteobacteria bacterium
AGCCACCGTTGGGTGGCTTTAAAAACAACTTAAAAATTACTTATGCTTCCAACCTGTGATCTCAGCTAACGCCCTACCAATGTCAGCCAGTGAGCGCACGGTTTTGACTCCAGCATCTTCAAGAGCGGCGAATTTTTCTTCCGCTGTTCCTTTGCCACCAGAAATAATTGCACCCGCATGGCCCATGCGTTTACCTGGCGGCGCGGTCACACCAGCAATATAGGCAACAACAGGCTTGGTCACATGCGCTTTAATATAGGAAGCGGCCTCTTCTTCAGCACTGCCACCGATCTCGCCAATCATCACAATCGCTTCAGTTTTTGGATCGGCCTGAAACAGCTTTAAGATATCAATAAAGCTAGAACCTGGAATGGGGTCTCCGCCAATACCCACGCAGGTTGACTGACCAAAACCAGCATCGGTGGTCTGCTTGACCGCTTCATAAGTCAAAGTGCCTGAGCGTGAAACAATACCCACTTTACCTGGCATATGGATAAAGCCCGGTTGAATACCAATCTTGCACTCGCCTGGGGTAATGACGCCTGGGCAGTTTGGACCAATCAAACGCACGCCAAGCTCATCGCATTTAATTTTCACGTCGAGCATGTCTAAGGTGGGAATGCCTTCGGTAATACAAACAATCAGTTTGATTCCAGCAAAAGCCGCTTCCAAAATCGAATCTTTACAGAATGGCGCCGGCACATAGATCACAGAAGCATCGGCACCTGTGGCCTGCACTGCTTCCAGCACTGTATTGAACACTGGTAAACCAAGATGCAGGGTGCCGCCTTTGCCGGGTGTCACTCCGCCAACCATCTGCGTGCCATAGGCAATCGCTTGCTCGGAGTGAAAGGTACCCTGTGCGCCAGTAAAACCCTGACAAATCACTTTGGTGTCTTTATTAATTAAAATACTCATGCTTACTCCCCCCGAGCGGCTTCAACAACACGAATAGCGGCATCACTTAAGCTGGTCGCAGCAATAATATTTAAACCACTCTCAGCCAATACCTTGCTGCCTAAGTCCGCGTTATTACCTTCTAAACGTACGACCACTGGGACTTCCACACCGACTTCTTTAACCGCGCCAATCACCCCTTCAGCAATCATATCGCAGCGCACAATCCCACCAAAAATATTGATCAAAACCGCTTTTACATTGCTATCAGACAGAATGATTTTAAAGGCTTCGGAAACACGCTCTTTGGTTGCACCGCCGCCTACATCGAGGAAGTTGGCTGGTTTGCCACCATGGTGATTAACAATATCCATAGTCCCCATGGCCAGGCCCGCACCGTTGACCATGCAACCAATATCACCATCAAGCGCAACATAATTGAGCTCAAATTGTGCCGCATGAGCTTCACGCGGGTCATCTTGACCTGGGTCTTGCATCGCACGCAGTTTCGGCTGACGGTACAAAGCGTTACTGTCGATAGTGATTTTTGCATCGAGGCAATGCAGGTTGCCATCGTTCTTAATCACTAAAGGGTTCACTTCCAGTAAAGCCACATCATGCTCAACAAACAGCTTAGCTAAACCTAAGAAAATTTTAGTGAATTGCTTAACCTGATCATCGATCAAGCCTAAACCATAGGCTAAAAAGCGACCTTGAAATGGCTGCGCTCCAATGGCTGGATCAATGGTCACTTGGAGGATTTTTTCTGGCGTTTCATGGGCAACTTTTTCAATATCAACACCACCTTCTATCGAAGCCATGAACACCAAGCGGCGCGAGGCACGATCAACTACAGCGCCTAAATACAATTCTTTAGAAAAATCAGTGCAGGCTTCAACCAGAATACGACTGACCGGCTGACCGTTGGCATCGGTTTGATAGGTTACTAAACGCTTACCTAACCATTGTGCAGCAAAGTCTTGCGCATCTTCAGCAGTGGTCACCAACTTAACACCACCTGCTTTACCACGTCCGCCTGCATGCACTTGAGTTTTTACCACCCAACGCTCACCACCAATATCGTGACAAGCTTGGGCCGCCGCTTCAGGTGTTTCCACAGCAAAGCCTAAAGATACCGGCAACCCGTAGTCAGCAAATAACTGTTTTGCTTGATATTCATGAAGATTCATACTGTCCTACCATTGAGTTCAGATTATGCGTGATATGCCGCTTACAAAAGCTAGCGGCTGTCTGGCTGTCTGGCTGTCTGTCTGTCTGTCTAGCAGCCTGCCAAGCACCAACCGAAGCTGGCCCCCTTGCTTGGCCTGAAACGAATACCGCCCCTAAAAAGGGGCGGTAAGTCGATCAACGTTTTTTGCGGTTAGCGATATGAATCGCTTCTCCACTCACAGCCAATGCGGCTTCATGTAGCGCTTCCGATAGGGTTGGGTGTGAGAACACCATCAAGCCTAAATCTTCAGCACTGGAGCCGAATTCCATAGCAATTGCCCCCTGCTGCACTAACTCTGCAGCACTTGGGCCAATCACGTGCACACCCAGCACGCGATCAGTGTTTGCATCAGCAATAATTTTTACAAAACCGGCAGTGTCATTGGCTGCCATCGCACGACCACTGGCAGCAAATGGGAATACACCCACATTGACGGCAACGCCATCACTTTTCAGCTGCTGTTCAGTTTTACCAACGCTGGCAATTTCTGGATGCGTATAAATAACGCCAGGAATCAGATCGTAATTGACTTGGTTTTTCTTACCAGCAATACGCTCTGCAACCATGATGCCTTCTTCGGATGCTTTATGCGCCAACATCGGCCCGCGCACCACATCACCAATCGCATACACACCTGGTACGCTAGTGGCACAGATGTCATCAACGTAGATAAAGCCACGCTCATCCAAGTTCACACCGCTATCAACCGCTAGCAGGTTTGTGGTAACAGGACGACGACCAACAGAAACAATTAACTTATCGAAAGTCATTTGCTGTTCGCCTTTGGCGTCAGTGAAGCTTACGGTCACTTCGCCGTTTTTCACTTCAGAGCCAGTGACACGTGCACCTAAACGGATATCCAAACCTTGCTTAGTGAAGATTTTCAGGGCTTCTTTAGCCACTTGATCATCCATCGCCGGTAAGAATTTATCTTGCGCTTCGATCACAGTCACTTCAGCGCCTAAACGGCCCCAGACAGATCCCAACTCAAGACCAATCACACCTGCACCAATCACGCCAAGACGTTTTGGTACGGCTTGGAATTCCAGCGCACCAGTTGAATCAACGATAACATCTTGATCCACCGGAGCCGGTGGAATATCAATCGGCTGCGAACCAGCTGCAATAATAACGTTTTCAGCATCATATACAGTGACAGTACCATCGGCAGCAGTCACTTCAACTTGCTTATTCGCCAGCAGCTTACCGTGGCCTTCAATGCTAGTGACACCGTTGGCTTTGAATAAACCTGCGATACCTGCCGTTAGGTTTTTAACAATGGTGCCTTTACGGGCAATCATCGCTGGAACGTCCATGGTAACGTCTTTAACGCCAATACCATGGACAGCAAAACCCTCTTTCGCTTCATGGTATTTCCAGGTACTGTCCAGCAACGCTTTAGACGGGATGCAGCCTACGTTCAAGCAGGTACCGCCTAACGCCATTTTACCGTCTTTGTCTTGGTATTTTTCGATACATGCGGTTTTCATACCCAGCTGCGCTGCTTTAATCGCTGCAACATAGCCACCAGGACCTGCACCAATGACGATTACATCAAATTTCTGACTCATGAGGTTTCCTCGTTAAGTGGCATCGCGCCACACTGCAGTCGCCTATTTCAACATAAGCGACTGCAGAATAATCAGATGTCCAACAACAAACGTGCTGGGTCTTCTAATAAGTTTTTCATGGTGACAAGGAAAGTCACTGCTTCTTTGCCATCAATTAAACGGTGGTCATAAGATAATGCTAAATACATCATCGGTAAAATCACTACTTGACCATCAACAGCCATTGGACGATCTTGGATTTTATGCATACCCAAGATTGCCGTTTGTGGCGGGTTAACGATTGGCGTAGAGAGTAGAGAACCGAACACGCCACCATTGGAAATGGTAAATGTACCGCCCGTCATTTCTTCTAAAGTCAGCTTGCCTTCTTTAGCTTTACGACCGAAGTTAGCAATCCCGCCTTCGATTTCGGCAAGACTCATAAACTCAGCATTACGCAGTACAGGTACAACTAGACCACGATCACTGGATACTGCCACACCGATGTCTTGGTAGCCGTGGTAAACAATATCTTTACCGTCAATAGAAGCATTCACACCTGGTTGGCGTTTCAGTGCTTCAACCGCGGCCTTAACAAAGAACGACATAAAGCCTAGACGCACACCGTTGTGGGTCTTTTCAAACAAGTCTTTATACTTGTTACGCAAATCCATAATTGGCTTCATGTTAACTTCGTTGAACGTAGTCAACATTGCCATAGAGGATTGCGCCTCAACCAAACGCTCTGCCACTTTACTGCGCAAACGAGTCATAGGTACACGTTTTTCAACGCGATCACCAGCGGCAAACAATGGCGCGTCTGCAGCAGGTGCCGCAGCTTTTGCTGCAGCAGCTGGCTTATTGGCAGCCGCTGCAACAGCGTCTTCTTTAGTCACGCGGCCGTCTTTACCAGTACCCTGAATGGCGGCTGGGTTGAGTGCATTCTCTTCAGCAATTTTACGCGCAGCGGGTGACAAAATAGCATCACCTGTTGCTGGAGCGGCTGGTGCAGCAGCTGCAACAGTAGCTGGCGCCGCCGCAGGAGCGGCAGGCGCTGCAGCAACAGCGGCGGTATCCAAAAGACCCAATACCTGTGCGCTTAATACTGTATCGCCTTCGTTAGCAATGATTTCAGTCAACACGCCATCGGCTTCAGCTAAAACTTCCATCACTACTTTGTCAGTTTCGATATCAACGATCAGTTCATCACGCTTAACTGCATCGCCAACTTGTTTGTGCCAGGTCGCCACGGTGCCATCAGCGACCGACTCGGGAAATGCTGGGGCTTTAATTTCGATAGCCATAATAATCTGTTCCTATAAATTCGGTTATTACATCAAAGCCGCACAGTTGAATTGTGCGGCTTTTTCGCTGATTTAAACGTTAAACGCATCTTGCAACAGTTGCTCTTGTTGCTCGGCATGCATCGATGCATAACCACAAGCGGGAGATGCTGAAGCAACACGACCTGCATACTGCAAATCTAACGTTGGCTTGCAAGCACTTGCTACTCGGCGCATGTGGTGCTGACTGCAATACCAAGCACCTTGGTTCATTGGCTCTTCTTGACACCAAACGACACGTTCAAGGTTTTTGTACTTAGCAAGCTCTGCAGTTAAGTCATCCTCAGGGAATGGGTAGAGTTGCTCAATACGCACCAAGGCTGTTGTCTTGATACCATCATTACGACGTTTTTCTAGCAAGTCGTAATAGACCTTACCGCTACACATGATCACACGATCAACTTTATCCGCATCCAGTGCATCGATCTCACCGATGACGTTCTGGAATGTACCTTCTGCCAAGTCTTCTAAAGTTGAAATAGCCAACTTATGACGCAGCAAAGACTTCGGCGTTAAGGCGATTAACGGCTTGCGCAGTGGGCGAATCGCTTGACGACGCAGCATGTGATAAACCTGTGCAGGCGTAGTCGGCACACAAACTTGAACGTTATGTTCAGCACAGAGTTGCAAGTAGCGCTCTAAGCGTGCAGATGAGTGCTCAGGACCTTGCCCCTCGTAACCGTGTGGCAGCAACATGGTTAAACCAGATAAGCGACCCCACTTCGTTTCACCGCTGGTAATAAACTGGTCAATCACGACCTGTGCACCGTTGGCGAAGTCACCAAACTGCGCTTCCCAAATCACCAGCGCATTTGGCATGGTGCTGGCATAACCGTATTCAAATGCTAAAACCGCTTCCTCAGAAAGGAATGAGTCATACATATCGAAACGTGGCTGATCTTTATAGAGGTTTTGTAAACCTACATAAGTTTCACCATTTTTTTGGTTATGCAGAACCGCATGGCGATGCGAGAACGTACCACGACCAACATCCTGGCCGGTGAAACGAATCGGATAGCCTTCAAATAACAAAGTGGCATAAGCAGCCGTTTCTGCGAAGCCCCAGTTAATTGGCAAAGCTCCTGCAGCCATCTTTTGACGGTCTTCTAAGATTTTTGCAACCTGACGCTGCACTACAAAACCGTCTGGCGTTTCTTGCATTTTAAGCGCAAGTTCTTGCAGAGTTTTTAAATCAAAGCGCGTATCAAAGTTTGGCGTCCACTTATGACCTAGGTATGGACGCCAGTCGACAAACAACTCTTTGTTAGGCTCCTTAACTAAGCTTTGTACAACGTGCAAACCATTATCTAATGCCGTGCGATATTCATTCACAAGTTCTTGCACTTGCTCGCTTGTCAGTACGCCTTCTTTTACCAATGCATCGGCATACAGCTCGCGCGTCGTGCGTTGCTTGCTGATGATTTGATACATCAAAGGCTGCGTACCACTTGGCTCATCCGCTTCGTTGTGACCGCGGCGACGGTAGCAAACTAAATCAATGACCACGTCACGTTTAAACTGCATGCGATAGTCAACCGCAAGCTGGGTCACAAACAACACAGCCTCAGGATCATCACCGTTGACATGCAAAATCGGCGCTTGAATCATTTTTGCAACGTCAGTTGCATATTCAGTTGAGCGCGTATCTTCAGGCTTGCTGGTAGTAAAGCCAACTTGGTTATTGATCACTACTCGGATGGTGCCGCCCGTTTTATAGCCACGGGTTTGCGACATCTGGAAAGTTTCCATCACCACACCTTGACCGGCAAACGCAGAATCACCGTGAATGGTAACTGGAACGACCTTATCACCCACCGGATCATTACGGCGGTCTTGACGCGCACGCACAGAACCTTCAACAACTGGAGAAACAATCTCAAGGTGCGATGGGTTAAAGCTGAGTGCCAAGTGGACTTCACCACCGGGGGTCATTACGTTAGATGAGAAGCCTTGGTGATATTTAACATCGCCCGAGGTTAAACCCTCAACACGCTTACCATCAAACTCATCAAATAAATCACGTGGATTTTTACCATAGGTATTGACCAGAACGTTTAAACGTCCACGGTGCGCCATACCTACAACAATTTCTTTAGCACCATAGGAGCCGGAGCGCTGAATAATCTCATCCATTAACGGAATAAGACTTTCACCACCCTCAAGACCAAAACGTTTGGTACCTGGATACTTGGTGCCTAAATATTTTTCTAGACCTTCACCCGCCGTTAAACGCTCAAGAATATGCGTGCGCACTTCAGCTGAAAAGCTTGGACGGCTGCGGACACTTTCCAAACGCTGCTGGAACCAGCGACGCTGCTCTGAGTCAACGATGTGGGTAAACTCAGCACCGATGGTGCGACAATAAGTATCTTGTAAAGATTGCTGAATCTCGCGTAGCGTAGCCTCTTCTTTACCGATATTTAAGTCGCCAGTATGGAAGACGCTATCAAGATCTGCATCCGTCAAACCGTAGTGATGGACGGTTAAATCAGGTTGCATTGGGCGCACCCACAAGCCGAGCGGATCAAGCTGTGACGCTTGATGGCCACGCATACGGTAGGCTTGAATGAGGCGCAGTACTTCAACTTGTTTTTTCTCATGCTCAGTACTAACACTGCCAGCAGACACTGGCTGAGCACGTCTTTGGTTTTTCGCCAATAAGACAAATTGATCACGAACAGTCGAGTGTGAGACGTCAGTACTTAAACCACCATCGGCAGGTAGTTTTTGGAAATAAGTACGCCACTCTTCCGATACTGAGTTCGGATCGTGCAGGTAGAGTTCATATAGCTCTTCCACATAGGCAGCATTTCCACCGGATAGGTGGGCGCTGCTCCACATGCGCTGCATTACGCTTTCTTGCATGCTAGGTCACCCTTGATAAGGGGGACGCTACCGGCATGGAAACTTAGCGGCTTTAAGTCATAAACAGCGACTTGGGTAAAGCCACTCAGATTCCCGCAGATAGTCCGGGCACCAGCCCAGATGCCCCTGCTGGTCGTCAATTGCGTTTTGAAAAAAAGCCTTGTAAGCAATTTTTCGTTTAAAGCCACTCACCTGAAGGTACTCAGATGAGTGGCTCAATGATTTACTGCAGATAAAACTGCGGTAAATTAAGTACCACTTTGTAGCAACATGCTGCGAATATGACCGATCGCCCGGGTAGGGTTGAGGCCTTTCGGGCACACGTTGACACAGTTCATAATATTGTGGCAACGGAACACGCTAAACGGATCATCAAGGCGCGCTAGACGCTCTTCTGTCTTGGTATCACGTGTATCTGCCAAGAATCGATAGGCTTGCAATAAAGCAGCAGGACCTAAGAATTTGTCAGGGTTCCACCAGAACGATGGGCAGCCAGTTGAGCAACATGCACACAAGATACACTCGTACAGACCATCTAATTTTTCACGATCAGCTGGTGACTGTAAGCGCTCCATACCCGGTGCAGGGGTATTATTTTGCAAATACGGCTGCACTTTCTCGTACTGCTTGTAGAAGATGCTCATATCAACCGCGAGGTCACGGATAATTGGTAAGCCCGGTAGTGGACGCAATACCAATTTGCCATTTTTAACCACACTCGACAGTGGCGTGATGCAAGCTAAGCCATTTTTTCCTGAGATGTTCATACCATCGGATCCGCACACGCCTTCACGGCACGAACGACGATAAGACATGCTTTGATCCTGCTCTTTAATCAGTGCAAGAACATCCAACACCATCATGTCTTTGCCATCAATGTCTACATTGAAGTCTTGCATGAAGGGTGCAGAGTTCACCTCTGGATTGTAACGGTAAACACTTACTTGCAATATTTTAGGCAACGTCATCGTGATAACCCTTAATATTTACGTTCTTGAGGTTTAAATTGCTCAGCTTCGGCTGGACTAAGCGCTGACGAAATCGTGAAATTCACTGCACGTTTGCCAACACGCTTTTCCCCAGGGAAGTACATGCTATGGCATAACCAGTTTTCGTCATCTCGACTTTCGTAGTCTTCACGCGCATGTGCACCACGCGACTCAGTACGAGCCTCGGCCGCAATTGCAGTCGCTTCAGCCACTTCAAACAAGTTTTGCAACTCAAGCGCTTCAATACGTGCAGTATTGAACGCATTGCTCTTATCTTGAATTTTTACATTTTCTACGCGCTCACGCATTTGCGCCAGCTCGGCAATACCTTTTTGCATGTATTCACCAGTACGGAATACACCAAAGTAGTTTTGCATGCAGTTCTGTAGCTCTTTACGCAATGGCGCAACATCTTCACCGCTAGTGCGCTCATTAAGTGCAGATAAACGCGCCATTGAGGCTTCGATATCAGACTCACTTGCAGCGCGTGTATCAACGCCTTCACGCAAGCTCTTCTCAAGGTGAAGACCAGCGGCACGACCGAAGACAACCAAGTCAAGTAATGAGTTACCACCTAGGCGGTTAGCACCGTGTACAGAAACAGAACTCACTTCACCAACAGCGAACAAGCCCTCAATGATCTTATCGGCACCGTTTGCATCCTGTGCAATGGCTTGACCATGAATATTAGTGGCAATACCACCCATCATGTAGTGACAAGTCGGCACAACAGGAATTGGCGCAACCACTGGGTCAACGTGAGCAAAGGTAATTGACAGCTCACAGATACCAGGCAGACGGCTGTGTAGAACCTCTTCACCAAGATGATCGAGCTTAAGCAATACGTGATCGCCATTCGGACCACAGCCATTACCAGCAAGAATCTCTTTAACCATTGAGCGCGCAACAACGTCACGACCAGCAAGGTCTTTAGCATTCGGCGCATAACGCTCCATGAAACGCTCGCCATGCTTATTGATTAAGTAACCACCTTCACCACGGCAACCTTCAGTTACCAAGGTACCCGCACCGGCAATACCCGTCGGGTGGAACTGCCACATTTCCATATCTTGCACTGGCACACCAGCACGCAATGCCATACCAACACCGTCACCGGTATTAATCAGTGCGTTAGTGGTTGAGGCATAAATACGGCCTGCACCACCGGTTGCTAAAACAACCGCTTTAGAACGGATATGAACAACTTCACCGGTTTCAATGCAAATTGCAACAACACCAACAATCGCGCCATCTTGGTTTTTAACCAAGTCAACTGCGTACCACTCATTTAAGAATGAAGTGCCGTGCTTTAAGTTGGCTTGATACAACGTGTGTAATAAGGCGTGACCTGTACGGTCAGCGGCAGCACAAGTACGAGCAGCTTGACCACCCTTACCGTAGTCTTTTGACTGTCCACCGAATGGACGCTGATAAATACGACCAGTCTCAGTACGTGAGAACGGTAAACCCATGTGCTCTAACTCGTAGACCGCTTCGGGGCCAACTGAACACATGTATTCGATAGCGTCTTGGTCACCGATATAGTCGGAACCTTTGACGGTATCGTACATGTGCCAACGCCAATCATCATTTGGGTCATCTGATGCAATTGCACAGGTAATACCGCCTTGCGCAGAAACAGTGTGCGAACGCGTCGGGAACACTTTAGTCACTACGGCTGTTTTGTGTCCACCTTGCGCTAGCTGCAGTGATGCACGCATACCAGCGCCGCCACCACCAATAATAATTGCGTCATAAGAAATGGTACGAATACTGGCCATGGATCAATTTCCCCACAATATTTGTATGCCCCAAACGAACAGTACGAACATAATCATACCGCACAGCGCTTGGACTAAAAATCGTACACCTGTTGCCCAGCTACCCATAGACATCGGCGTTAAGTAGTCTGTAGTGATGGTCCACAGGCCAATCCAAGCGTGAGCGCCCAGAGCAACCAGACTCATTAAACTAAAGATACGCATCCAGCTGTTGGCAAACAGACCTTGCCACTGGGCATAACTCATGTCTGGATTGGCAATTGCATAACCCAAAAGAAATAAGGCGTAAGCTGCCAATACTACAGCGGAAACTCGCTGAGCCATCCAGTCAAACAGACCGGATCGAGAGAAGTTAGTTACGTTAGTTACCATATCCAGACTCCCATCAATACGATCAGCACGGCTGAAATAACAAAGACTAATTGCGCGCCTAACTTTCCGCCTTCCAGCGTTTCACCGATACCTAAGTCCATAATTAAATGGCGGATACCAGCTGTTAAGTGGTACATCAGTCCAGAGAGAAGACCCCATACAACAAACTTGGCCAGCGGACTGGTCAAGCACTCTTTGACCTCAGCAAACCCTTGCTCTGACGCAAGTGATTTATCGAGTCCATATAGCAGCACAGCGATACCTAAAAACAGGATGACACCTGTAATTCTGTGCAAAATGGAAGAGATTGCAGTGAGTGGGAGTTTTATAGTCCTAAGATCTAGGTTTACAGGTCGTTGGCTATTCACGGCGTATTCACACTTAGAGAGCCCTAAACTGCAGGGCGAGTTGTCGGGAAGGCACTTACTAGAAGTACCCGTCACCATCGGAGTGACGACCGCCAGCATTAAGGCAAAAGCCACTGCCGGTCAGCTACCGAGTATAGTCTAAAAAACAGCATAATGACAACGCCAAAGCATTCGCCTAAATGCGCATTGCCAGCCTTTGACAAAAAGCGTAAATATCTGTACGTACTTTTGCCTTGAGATAATTTGACTGCAAAATATACACCCGCACAGGTTATACTGGTGCGCTGTTCAAATTGACATTCGAGTTTATCTCACTATTATATTGCGGGCCCTGCGTGGGGGGCCGTGATGATTCCAAGCATAACTAGGAGGCCACAATGGCTGACAAAAAAGCGCAGTTAATCATCGCGGGCTCTGCGCCCGTAGACCTGCCTGTCCTGACCGGTACTATTGGTCCTGATGTAATTGATGTACGCGATCTTATTTCTAGCGGTCATTTCACTTACGACCCCGGTTTTATGTCAACAGCAGCATGCGAATCTAAAATCACTTATATCGATGGTGATAAAGGGATTTTATTGCACCGCGGCTATCCAATTGAGCAATTAGCAGAAAAATCAGATTACCTAGAGACTTGCTACTTATTACTCAATGGTGAGTTACCGAATGCTGAGCAAAAGAAAAATTTTGTCGAAACCATCAGCAAGCACACCATGGTCAACGAACAACTGAAGTCTTTCTTAAATGGCTTCCGTCGTGATGCTCACCCAATGGCAGTAATGTGCGGGATAGTAGGCGCTCTATCAGCTTTTTATCACGACTCTTTAGACAACAACAATCCAAAGCATCGCGAAATCTCTGCACACCGCTTGATTGCCAAAATGCCAACCATCGCTGCTATGGCGTACAAGTATTCAATCGGCCAGCCCATCATGTACCCTCGCAATGATCTCTGCTACTCAGAGAACTTCTTGCACATGATGTTCAACACACCCGCAGAAACTAAACGTTTCAGCCCTGCTCTTGTTAAAGCAATGGATCGTATTTTCATCCTCCATGCTGACCATGAGCAAAATGCTTCAACCTCGACTGTACGCCTAGCGGGCTCTACTGGTGCCAACCCATTCGCATGTATCGCCTCTGGTATTGCAGCGCTTTGGGGCCCAGCACACGGTGGCGCTAACGAAGCTGTACTGACTATGCTTGATGAAATTGGTGATGCATCAAACATCGAGAAGTTTATTGCAAAAGCAAAAGACAAAAATGATCCATTCAAACTGATGGGCTTTGGTCACCGTGTTTACAAAAACTTTGACCCTCGCGCACAAGTGATGAAACAAACCTGTGATGAAGTACTGGCTGAATTAGGTATTAACGATCCTAAGCTTGATCTGGCGATGAAGCTGGAAGAATACGCCCTAAACGATCCATACTTCAAAGAGCGCAACCTCTATCCAAACGTTGATTTCTACTCAGGCATTATCCTGAAAGCGATCGGTATTCCAACCAGCATGTTTACTGTGATTTTTGCTATGTCACGTACTGTTGGCTGGATCTCACACTGGACTGAGATGCTCTCTAACCCATACAAAATCAATCGCCCACGTCAGCTGTATACCGGCTATGAAAAGCGCGACTACGCTCCACTAGACAAGCGTTAATCTTGCTCTAGTTACAAAAAAGGCTGCACAGTAATGAGCAGCCTTTTTTTATGTCCAAACCCTGCCAATCTGTTAACTCGCTTCTGCAGTGACACCCTCTAACCAACCAATCAACTTAATGGCCTCGGCTTGGCTATTGCCACAAATACTCACCTCAGCTTGAAAAACACCACAAAATGCAGGACGCTCGGGTAAGCCAAATAACGTGCATAAATTATCGTCACTTAAATTCAGACAACGTTCACCGGCTTTTTTACCCTGCGGCATATTCGGCATGGGTGTATGAATTGATGGTGCAATACAACACGCGCCGCAGCCCATTCGACATTCCATCAAAACCACTTCCAAGTACTGTGTAAGCTCAGGAAATACATGCCACCCCCTATTATTGTTTGCTCTTTAAACGAGCGATTAAGCTCGAGGTATCCCAGCGCCGCCCACCCATCGCTTCAACCTCGGCATAAAACTGATCAACCAAGGCCGTAACCGGCAGCGACGCACCATTTCGCCGCGCTTCATCGAAGACAATGGCAAAGTCTTTGCGCATCCACTCAACAGCAAAGCCAAAATCAAACTCGCCCGCTAGCATGCTTTGATAACGGTTTTCTAACTGCCACGACTGCGCTGCCCCTTTGCTGATCACCTGCATTGCCGCTTCAGCATCTAAACCGGCACTTTGTGCAAAGTGCAACGCTTCCGACAAACCCTGCAACAAACCACCAATGCAAATTTGATTGACCATTTTGGTCAACTGACCACTACCGACATCACCCATTAAGCGCTGCATACGCGCATAGCTTTGCAGAATTGGCGCAACCCGCTCATACACCTCTGCAGAGCCACCCAGCATAATGGTCAGCACACCATTTTGTGCGCCTGCTTGCCCACCAGAGACTGGCGCATCAAGAAATGCCAGGCCACGTTGCCGAGCCTCAGCAGCCAGTTGTTTAGCCACTTGCGCCGATGCTGTGGTGTGATCAACAAAGACGCTGCCCGCTGACATTGCTGCAAATGCACCATCATCAGCTAAAGTAACCGCACGCAAATCATCATCATTACCCACGCAGCACAGCACAAACTCAGCATTCACTGCTGCCTCTGCGGGAGTTTGCGCCATATGCCCTGGATACTCTTGCAACCACTGCTGCGCGGTCGCAGCGGTACGGTTATAAACA
>JAAXZZ010000168.1 GCA_012719655.1 Gammaproteobacteria bacterium
AATTTAAACTTTTGGTTAAGTTCGGCATCGTCTTTATGTCCAGACGGCATCAACAGGCTGGCAATGCTCACCTTATCAAAGTCGGCCTGAATGTAACGGCCATAACGGTCAGAAGACTCAAAACCTAAGCTGGTTATAATGGCTTTTGGCTGAATACGTGTGTAAATTGCGACACCGCCTTGCTCGGGTTGCTCGGCATCGCAGGCGTAGCAGAAATAACCATATAATTGTACCTCTGGCGCTTCCATTTCGTAAGCGCTGGCACGGGTATCTTGTAAGCAAATAACATCAGCATTTTGGGCCGCTAACCAATCAAATAGGCCCTGTTCAATAGCGCTGTGAATCCCGTTCACATTTATACTAATAACACGCATGGATAGCCCCTAGAAAAATTCTTTGTGTATCATACCGAACGTACTTTAAATTGGCTAAGTCAAACGCGCTAAGGACCCCTTTATGCAAGCATATCAACGAGAGTTTATTAAATTCGCACTGGAGCGTGGTGTTTTGCGCTTTGGCGAGTTTACCTTGAAGTCAGGGCGAGTCAGTCCTTATTTTTTTAATGCCGGATTATTTGACTCTGGTTTAGCTCTAGCCAAGCTGGGTCGTTTTTACGCGCAAGCTTTAGTGGATAGTGGTTTGTCTTACGATGTGGTATTCGGTCCTGCTTATAAAGGTATGCCGCTAGCGGCGACCACCGCTGTCGCCTTAGCTGAACATCATCAACGCGATACGCCATGGTGTTTTAATCGTAAAGAAGCCAAAGACCATGGCGAGGGCGGCACACTGGTTGGCGCGCCTTTAGCAGGCAAGGTGATTATTGTTGATGATGTGATTACTGCCGGCACTGCGATACGTGAAGTCATGCACATTATTAATAATCAAGGTGCTCAAGCGGCAGGCGTTTTAATTGCTTTAGACCGTCAAGAGCGGGGCACAGGCGCACTATCAGCGATTCAAGAAGTTGAGCGTGATTTCAATATGCCAGTGATAAGCATTGTATCTTTGCAGCAAGTGTTAGAGTATTTAGCAGAAAGTGCTGAATTAAAACAATATTTACCAGCAGTGGAGCGCTATCGCGAGGACTATGGTATTTAATTACACATACTTTTTATAAGTTATGGATCTCTTCTAGGAGTTTAGCGATGCGGTTACGCAGCCCAGTTTGTTATTTGCTCGCACTAGGGGTTTGGAGCGCCGGCATATCCTATGCCGCGGATAAGGTGGTTGAGTATTATCGCTATACCGATGAACGTGGTATCACAGTGATTAATCGACAAGGCGTACCGGCACACCTCATCGGCAATGGCTATGAAGTGTTGAGCGAGCAAGGTCGGGTATTGCGCGTGATTCCGCGCGCGCCAACTCCCGAAGAATATAAAAAGATGCAGGCTGATCAAGAACAAGCAAAATCAGACCGTCAGTTGCTAAGACTTTACACCCGCATTGAAGATATTGATCGTGCTCGCGACCGTAAAATTGCTGATATTGATGGGCAGATTAGTATTGCTCGAGGCAATTTACTTTCTACTAGGAGCTTAAAGAGCGACCTGCAACGGCAGGCCGCAAGTCAAGAGCGTGCAGGCCGTCAGGTACCGGCTAACTTGCTTAAGCAAATTGAAGAAGTGGGTGTCGATGAGCAGCGTTTACAGCAGCAAATCGAGCGTTATATGGATGGCAGAAAACAGCTGGAAAACACATTTGCTCGGGACAAACTGCGCTTAATTGAATTGCTTGAAGGTCAGTAAATTGCATTAATTAATTGAGCGCCATTAAAAAATACCGTAGTCTTAGCCTACTTTTAGTAAGGCGGCCACCCCTTTTCGGACCCGTTCCGACACTTTGAGAAATTATTTTCTCATTCCTTTATGACGATTAGGCCGTGTAATAGCGTGCTTAATCGTAGCTGAATGCTACTTAGTGAGTAGCTATCTTTTTCCCTTAGGGAATACCCCCAACAAGCGGGTTCAGAGTAAGTCTATAGGCTTTCAGTGGTTCTGACCCCGCATCGAGTGGAGAGTAGCCATGAGTCAATCTATAAAAATAATGCCTCTAACTGATGAAGGCTTTACAAAAAACACCCAGTTCCAGGTCTATACCGACCGTCAATTTGATAAAATTGAACCGCTGCAAAAGTTATCCGCAGAGCAGCGTTTTGAGATGCGAGTCGTCGCCAGTGTGTTGCCGTTTCGTGTTAACCAATATGTGATTGATGAGTTGATCGATTGGGATAATGTGCCCAATGATCCGATCTTTCAATTAACCTTTCCGCAGCGCGGGATGTTAGACCCTGCCGACTATGATTTGATGGCGCAAGCCTTGCGTGATGAATTACCGCGCGCAGAGATCACTTTGCTGGCGCGTCAGATTCAGGCGCGCTTAAATCCGCATCCAGCCGGCCAGCAAGAAATGAACGTGCCGATGCTGGACGGCAAGCCTTTAGACGGAATGCAGCATAAGTACCGTGAGACGGTGCTGTTCTTTCCCAGTCAGGGGCAAGTGTGTCATAGCTACTGTACCTTCTGTTTCCGTTGGGCACAGTTTGTCGGCGATAAAGAACTGCGTTTTGCCAGCAATGAAGCAACGTCATTACACCGCTATTTAGCTCAAGATAAAAACATCACTGATCTGTTGATCACCGGTGGTGATCCGATGGTTATGAAAACCCGCCATCTGGAAAGTTACCTTGAGCCATTGTTGCAGCCTGAGCTTGAGCACTTACAGACGGTGCGCATTGGTACTAAAGCGCTGACGTTTTGGCCCCAGCGTTTTGTTACTGACGATGACGCCGCCGGTTTACTGAAGCTCTTTACTAAGCTGGTTAAAGCTGGCAAACATGTGGCGATCATGGCGCACTTTAACCATTGGCGTGAGCTGGAAACACCGATTGTGCGCGAAGCAATTCGTCGTATTCGTGCCACGGGTGCGGTGATTCGCACGCAAGCACCACTGGTACAACATATTAACGATGATGCCGATGTCTGGGTGCGTATGTGGCGCACGCAAGTTCGTCTTGGTTTGATTCCGTACTACATGTTTGTTGAGCGTGATACCGGTGCGAAGCGTTACTTTGAAGTGCCTTTGGTGCGCGCCTATGAGATCTATCGCGAAGCTATGCAGCAAGTCTCTGGTCTTGGCCGTACGGCTCGCGGGCCTTCAATGAGTGCAGGTCCAGGCAAAGTTGAAATTCAGAGTGTGATGGAGTTCAACGGTGAGAAAGTTTTTGTGCTGCGCTTTATTCAGGGCCGTAATCCTGACTGGGTACAGAAAACCTTCTTCGCTAAATACGATGAAAACGCAACTTGGTTTGATGATTTAGTGCCGGCATTTGGTGAAGAGAAGTTCTTCTTTACCGATGAATATAACGCCATGTGCAATGCTGAAAGCTAAATACTCGGAGTGTTAAAGAATAACGCCCGCCTCTTGAGTGCGGGCGTATCAGTGACAACTTGATGTACTTGCTGCGCTCTGCGCGATTAGTTATCGGTAATCAAGGTACCGACACCACTGTCAGTAAAAATTTCTAGCAACACGGCATTGGGCACTCGGCCGTCAATGATGTGCGCGCTATTGACCCCGCCTTGTACCGCATCTAAGGCGCAGCGGATCTTCGGTAGCATGCCGCCGTAAATGGTGCCATCAGCGATCAGGTCATCGACCTGAGCGGTATTTAAACCTGTCAGCACATTGCCTTGTTTGTCCATCAAGCCGGCAATGTTAGTCAGCAGCATCAGCTTTTCTGCATGCAGCGCTTCTGCTACTTTGCCTGCCACTAAGTCGGCGTTGATATTGTAAGACTCACCATTGGGGCCCACGCCTATGGGGGCGATAACCGGAATAAAGTCGCCTTTTACCAGCATGTGTAGCAGGTCAGTATTGACGCTTTCCACTTCACCAACTTGGCCGATATCAATGATCTCCGGCTGTTGCATATCAGCGCCTTGGTGGCTGACCTTGAGCTTGCGCGCGCGAATTAAGCGTGCATCTTTACCAGTTAAACCGATTGCACTGCCACCGTGGCTATTGATCAGGTTGACGATGTCTTTATTAACCTGACCGCCAAGGACCATTTCCACCACGTCCATGGTTTGTCCATCAGTCACACGCATGCCTTCGACAAAGCGACTTTCAATATTGAGACGCTTCAGTAGGTCAGCGATTTGTGGACCGCCACCGTGCACCACGACAGGATTGATACCAACCGCTTTCATCAGCACAATGTCGCGAGCAAAGCCGGTTTTCAGCTCTTCGCTTTCCATGGCATTGCCGCCGTATTTGATCACCAGTGTTTTGCCGACAAAACGACGAATGTACGGCAACGCCTCGGAAAGTACTTCGGCGACATGTACAGCGTCAGCGCGGTTTAAAGTCATGTTTAACAGGCTCCTGTTAATTAAAAGGGTAAATGGATGTCAGGCTCTAAGGCTAGGATTTGTTCGCGGAACAGCGCTTGGATCTGCGCTAAATCTTCAGCGCTATCACCCTCAAAACGTAGCACGAGTACCGGCGTGGTGTTTGAGGCACGCACTAAGCCCCAACCTTTTGGATAGTCAGCACGTACGCCATCTAAAGTGGTGATACTGGCGTCGCCCCATTGAGCTTCACGTTGCAGGCGCTCAATGATGGCAAACTTGTTTTCATCGGTCACTTCAACGGTGATTTCTGGTGTGGAGTGACTGACCGGGAAAGCAGAGAACACTTGATCAACATTGCGTGAGTCTAAGCTGATGATTTCGAGTAGGCGTGCAGCACTGTAAATACCATCATCAAAACCAAACCAGCGCTCTTTAAAGAAAATGTGTCCGCTCATTTCACCGGCTAATAGCGCGCCAGTTTCTTTCATTTTCGCCTTGATCAGTGAGTGGCCGGTTTTCCACATGATTGGGCGACCACCATAGCCGCTGATTAGGGCGGATAAACGACGTGTGCATTTCACATCAAAGATGACATCCGCGCCAGGGTTG
>JAAXZZ010000169.1 GCA_012719655.1 Gammaproteobacteria bacterium
ACCCACATGGCCTTCAACTTGATCGGCATGCACTTGCTTAGGTAATAGCCAGTTTTTCAGATAAAACAATGGTAGCGCTTTGTCTCGCACGATAACCACTTCTTGACCATCAACAATATTGGTGCGAGATAAATCCAAGTGAAAGATTTCATTCACATTGACCAAGGGAAATGCAAATGATTGATTACCTAACATCACCATGAGCGTGGGCATAATGGCTAAAGTAAGTGGCACTTTAATCACAACTTGCGACCCTTGACCCGGCGTTGAGAAGACATTTACTGTGCCATTGAGTTGAGTGATTTTAGTTTTCACCACATCCATACCAACACCACGCCCGGAGACGTCCGAGATTTCTGTTTTGGTTGAAAAACCAGGGGCAAAAATCAAGTTGTAACATTCAAGGTCAGTTAAGCGCTCAGCGGCCTCTTTCTCTAACATGCCTTTTTCAATTGCTTTATTTCGCAGCACATTGGCATCCATTCCTTTGCCGTCATCACTGATCGTCAACTGAATGTGATCACCCTCTTGTGCGGCAGATAGAACAACGCAACCTTCGCGGTTTTTGCCGACGGCCTCACGCTCTTGCGGTAGCTCAATGCCATGATCAACAGAGTTACGCACCAAATGCACCAAAGGATCGGCTAAAGCTTCAACAAGGTTTTTATCAAGATCAGTTTCTTCGCCAATCAATTCCAAGCGAATTTCTTTCTTTAAGCTGCGTGCCATATCGCGCACTAAGCGTGGAAAACGCCCAAATACTTTTTTAATCGGTTGCATTCGGGTTTTCATTACCGCTGCTTGCAAGTCTCCAGTTACGACGTCCAAATGGCTCACGACTTTAGCCATGGTTTCATCACCACTGCTCAACCCTAAGCGCACTAAACGATTACGCACAAGAACCAACTCGCCCACCATATTCATGATGTCATCGAGGCGTGCAGTATCAACGCGTACAGTTGTTTCTATTTCAGCCGCTTGGTTTACTGTTGCTCTGGCACTGGCTGCAGGTGTTTTTACCGCTGCAGAAGGTTTAGTTGAAGCGGGCTCTTTTTTAACTGGATTATCTTGTGCTGAGGTAACGGCTGATCCTTCAGGTTTATTTACCGAAACTTTGAATTTACCTTTACCATGCAGTTGATCAAGCAATGACTCAAACTCATCGTCACTAATTAACTCTGAATCACTTGCTGCTGTAGTTGTCGAGACCGACACTGCAGCACTGTCTTGCGCTACAGACGATGAATGCGTGCCTTCCACATTAAACTTGCCTTCACCGTGCAATTGGTCAAGTAATGCCTCAAACTCATCATCAGTAATGTCATCGGATGCGCTATTTTCAGTCGGGCGTTCTGTTGTAGCTTGAGCAGTACTTGGCGTAGAAGTGACAGGTCCGTGCAGCTGATCAAGCAATGCTTCAAACTCATCATCAGTAATAAGATCATCATCAGCGACTGCAGGCTGAGCACCTTGTGCCGCAGGAATTGCCTCAAGCAGTTGCTCAAACTCAGCATCCACTTGATCAGCCGCTTGCACTTCAACAGTGCTCGCTGAGTGAGTCAACGGCTCAGCATCAGTACAGGGCTCAGCTAACCGCGCTAAAGCTTCTAGTAATTCATCAGTTGCCGGAGTTAGAGGCTTACCTTCTCGTACTTCTTGGAACATTGCATTGACGCTATCGAGTGCCTGCAGCACCACATCCATTAAATCTGAAGTAACCCGGCGCTCACCTTTGCGCAGTATATCAAAGACGTTTTCGGCTATATGACAACACGCAACGAGCTCATTGAGCTGTAAAAAACCTGCACCACCTTTGACGGTGTGAAAACCTCGAAAGATAGCGTTGAGCAAGTTCATGTCATCAGGGCTACCTTCCAGCTCAACTAGCTGTTCAGATAGCAGCTCTAAAATCTCGCCAGCCTCAACTAAAAAGTCTTGGAGGATTTCTTCATCGGCATCAAAGCTCATCTACGCTTCCTCTAGAATCCTAAACTGGACAGCAGATCATCCACATCCACTTGATCTGAAACCACATCATCATGCTTATCGGCATGAATCTGCGGACCTTCACCTGCATTGGAGCTTTTTTCTTTAACAGACTTTTTGCGCAAATCATCTGTGGAGTGCTCAATACCAACCGCCCGATCCACTTGCCCAGCCATAACAACCAGTTTCAGCAAGTTACTTTCAATATCGGCAATTAAAGTCATGACACGCTTAATGACTTGCCCTGTTAAATCTTGAAAGCCTTGCGCCATAAGAATCTCATTGAGATTAGCGGACAGTTGATCACTATCATGCAGACTTCGAGCTAAAAACTCATCAACACGTCGCGCCAGCTGCCTAAACTCATCAGCTTTCATCTCGCGACGCATAAAACGCTGCCAGTCGGCCATTAGGCTCTGCGCTTCATAACTGATGTAATTGACTAAAGGTGCGCTGGCTTCAACTAGATCAATGGCGCAGTTCGCCGCTTGATCGGTCATTTTCACCACATACTGCAAGCGTTCAGACGCATCAGTAATTTGCGACATCTCTCGTGCATGCGGATTACTTGGATCAATATCAAAATCAATAATGGCGCTATGCAGCTCTCGCGTCAGACGCCCCACTTCCATATACAACGTGCGTTCGCGCGCTTGACTAATTTGCGCAATAATTCGCGTTGCTTCTTGTAGATCACCTTTTTCTAAGCTCTTTTGCAGCTGAGGAGCATGCAATGATACTGCGGACGCAAAATCAGCCTCAGTGCTATGTTTGTGTTCCATAATTGCCTCATAGCTACTGATTTAACCGTTAACCCGCTCAAAAATCTTTTCAATTTTTTCTTTCAACACTTGCGCTGTAAAAGGCTTAACGACATAGCCATTGACACCCGCTTGTGCTGCTTCAATAATTTGATCGCGTTTGGCTTCAGCCGTAACCATGAGTACCGGCAAATGCTTAAGTTTATCGTCAGCACGAACTTGGCGTAACAAATCTATACCACTCATAATGGGCATATTCCAATCTGTCACTAAGAAATCAAAGTTGCCACTTTGCAGCATCGGTAAGGCAGTAGAGCCATCATCCGCTTCTGCTGTGTTGGTAAAACCAAGGTCACGCAAGAGGTTCTTGATGATCCGTCGCATTGTTGAAAAATCATCAACAATGAGGATTTTCATATTTTTATCCAAGTTAACCTCCAAGCCGTTTTAATTCAGTCTTCAATTCGTCAAAAGAC
>JAAXZZ010000010.1 GCA_012719655.1 Gammaproteobacteria bacterium
CAAGACTTGATTCGCTCGCTGCAAAAACTCATTCATCAACTCAGACACAAACACTCTCCAACAGATTACTTTGCTGTTCTAGATCAGCAGATGACGCAAGCTTATATAGTGATTAAAGCAATCACTCAGCAGGCGCTGGCTCAAGCTGCAAAGCCACAGAGTTAATGCAATAACGCAAGCCTGTCGGCTCAGGACCATCGGGAAAAACATGGCCCAAATGCGCATCGCAAGCAGAACACACCACCTCTACACGCTGCATACCCAAACTATTATCAACACGCTCAATCACAGCACCTGCTGTCAGCGCCTGCCAATAACTTGGCCAGCCGCATCCAGCATCAAACTGGTGCTGCGCATCAAACAGAGGCTGCCCACAACACACACAATGAAACACTCCGGTAAACTTCGGCGAACAATACTCACCCGTGAAAGGCCGCTCTGTTCCAGCTAAGCGGCACACACGAAACTGCTCATCAGAAAGCTGCTTGCGCCATTGTTCTAGACTCTTTTCAACCTTTTGCATCACATTCTCCAATTAAAGCGGGCTGATAAGCATAGCGCTCCCTTTCACCTTTGCTAGCACAGTCGTATGATAGGCATCTTTAAGTGCCTCTATATGACGTGCAGGTTAAGCACAATTAGTGGTACGGGCTACTCATACGTCAGCGCTGAAAATCGCTTTTTATCGACAAAACGCCCCTTATTGACCTTTTTATTCGGGATACTCAACATCATGCAGTTCAGCAAATCGAACAAGCTCGCTAACGTCTGTTATGACATCCGAGGCCCAGTCCTGAAACACGCCAAGCGCCTTGAAGACGAAGGCCAGCGTATTCTCAAACTCAATATTGGTAATCCTGCACCCTTTGGCTTTGAAGCACCAGAGGAAATCCTTCAGGACGTGATTCGCAACTTACCGACCGCACAAGGCTATAGCGACTCCAAAGGCCTGTTTAGTGCTCGCAAAGCGATCATGCAGTACTACCAACAAATGAATGTTGAAGGTGTCGGTATTGAAGACATCTATCTTGGCAATGGTGTTTCTGAGCTCATTGTCACGGTGCTACAAGCACTATTAAACAACAACGATGAAGTGTTACTGCCTGCACCTGACTATCCTTTGTGGACGGCGGCGACCAGCTTAGCTGGCGGCAAGCCCGTGCATTATTTATGCGATGAGCAAGCGGGCTGGTTTCCAGACATCGACGATATGCGCGCCAAGATCACCTCGAACACCAAAGCCATTGTCTTGATTAACCCAAACAACCCAACGGGCGCGGTGTACTCCAAAGAAGTGTTGCTGGATATTCTGGAATTGGCACGCCAGCATAACTTGGTCGTTTTCTCTGACGAAATCTATGACAAGATTCTGTACGACGATGCCAAACATGTCTGCACTGCCTCACTCGCTCCAGATGTGCTGTGCCTAACCTTTAATGGTTTGTCTAAATCCTATCGTGTGGCCGGTTTCCGCTCAGGCTGGGTGGTCATCTCTGGCCCTAAGCACCGCGCACGCAGCTACATCGAAGGCTTGGACATTCTCGCCAATATGCGTTTATGCGCTAACGTGCCCGCCCAGCATGCCATTCAAACAGCACTCGGCGGCTATCAGAGCATCAATGATTTAGTATTGCCCAACGGCCGTTTACTGGAGCAGCGCAACCGTACTTGGGAGTTACTCAATGCTATTCCTGGCGTCAGCTGCGTAAAACCCATGGGCGCGCTTTATGCTTTTCCACGCATTGATCCAAAAATTTGCCCCATTCATAACGATGAAAAGTTCGTATTGGATCTATTGCTGTCAGAAAAGCTCTTAGTCGTGCAAGGGACAGCGTTCAATTGGCCATGGCCGGATCACTTCCGCGTGGTAACCCTGCCACGTGTCGATGATCTGGAACAAGCCATCGGACGTATTGGTCATTTCTTAAAAACCTATCGCCAGTGAGCCGGCATGGACCTTCATATTGACGATTTTTACAAGGATGCAGCAAAAGGCCTGTTAATGCTTTATCAGGCCTTCCCTACTAAAACAACGCTGTATATAGATGATTTAATCGGTTATATAGGGCCCGATGAGTTTGGCCTGCCCAGTGACCGTCAACAGCGCTGCTTAAGCACTTTTATTTGGCTGGCTGAGGAAGGTTATTTACGTTATCAGAGCACCATTCGTTTTGAAGCTTTGGACCAAATCGAACTGAGTGAAAAAGCTTTTTTACGTTTGAGCAACAAGGTCGAACCCCTTCCTACAGTTCTGGCAGATGCTCCGCTGAGCGTACGCCGTGCGCAAGGTAGTTTAGCCAACCAATTACGTCATGCTTTACAGGCGCAAGACAGCGAGCAAGTGATTGCCTGGATGCAAGTGTTCTTTCAATATTAAATGCAGCACAGCTGACACAGTTTGCAACAGTCACACCCTTGAAGCGCAGCCGCGCAACCCATATATAATTCACATGTTTAGACTTTTGGAGCTTTTCGCACATGATGCGTATTTTTTTATTCTTAGCCACTAACATCGCAGTATTGTTAGTCGCCAGCGTGACCCTCAGCTTGCTGGGCGTCGACCGTTACACTGGTCAAAACCATGGCGACTTATTAATATTTTGTGCTGTATTTGGTTTCACCGGCTCTTTGATTTCTCTGCTGATTTCAAAATGGATGGCGAAACGCAGCACTGGTACGCAAGTTATTGATCAGCCGCGCACACGCCAAGAGCAATGGTTATTGCAAACCGTTGAACAATTGGCAACCCAAGCCGGTATTGGCATGCCAGAAGTAGGGATTTTCCCATCCCACGAATCCAATGCCTTTGCTACTGGCTGGAACCGCAACAATGCTTTAGTTGCTGTCAGTCAAGGTATGTTGGACCGCTTTTCACCCGAAGAAATCAAAGCCGTATTGGCCCATGAAATTGGTCACGTCGCCAATGGTGATATGGTTACTATGGCGCTACTGCAAGGTGTAGTGAATACCTTTGTCATGTTCTTTGCCCGCATCATCGGTGACTTTGTCGATCGCGTCTTGCTGAAAAACGAAGACGGCCGTGGCATCGGCTACTTTGTTGCGACCATCGCTGCCGAATTAGTTCTAGGTTTGCTCGCGAGTATTATCGTGATGTGGTTCTCACGTCGTCGTGAGTTCCGTGCCGATGAAGCCGGCGCTGACTTAGCAGGCAAATCAGCAATGATAGGTGCTCTCAACCGTCTGCGTGCAGAGCAAGCCACTGAGTCACAAATGCCCAAAGCATTAGTTGCCTTTGGAATCAGTGGCGGCTTAAAAGAAGGCTTGGCCGGTTTACTGATGAGCCACCCTCCTTTAGAAGTGCGTATTGCTGCGTTACAACAAAGACGTTAAATCCGAGCTCATAAAAAAGCCCAGTACGCAGTAATGCGGACTGGGCTTTTTTGTTCTAAGGAAGCACTGATTAATTACCTCATTGCGAGGAGCGACGCGACGCGGCAATCGCTAACATACTGATATATAAAGCTAATTGGATTGCTTCGCTACGCTCGCAATGAGGTTCTCTGATTTATTCAGCATCTCACTAAGCCTTAACCAATACAGCCACCAGCGCTTAAATCAACCCGTCATCGCAAGATTATTCACGCTCAGGTGCCAAGCGCCCTGTTTCATTAGAAAATACTATTTCGACACGGCGATTTTGCGCACGCCCACGCTCCGTAGCGTTTTCGGCAATCGGAAAGGCATCACCATAACCCACCACCTGCAAACGCTTGGCATCGATTCCTAGATCAATCAGGGTATCAGCAACCGCCTGGGCGCGCTCTTTAGATAGCTGTAAGTTGTCCTGCACATCACCATCACTGTCACTGTAACCTTCAATACGCACTGTACGCTGACCATTCATCTGTAGAAATTGCACTAATTTAAGTACGGTACGATTGGCCGCTGGTTTTAAATCAGCGCGACCACTATCAAATAACATATCGTTAAGCGTCAGCACCAAACCGCGCTCAGCATCTTGAGCGGCCAAACTGATCATCTGTTCTTCCAACCATTGCCCTTGTTGCTGCACGCTCATTAAACGTGCTTCACGCAAAGCCAACTGTAAACGCTCGCGCTGAATGCGCAACTGCTCTATTTGCTGCTGATAACTGGCAATTTGGCTGCGCTCTTGTGCAATGCGTACATATTGCTGACTGAGATAAGCAAAATGCTGCACATCTTCTGCACTGCCTAAGTAACCGGACAATTGCCCAGCACGCTGCAATGATTCACCCGCCCGCAACACATCTTTAGGCGCACTGGCTAACACTTGGCTATCATCTTTGACACTATTAAACAGCGTATCGGCCTCTTGCAAAGCCTGTTCTGCCTCGCTGTAATGTGCGCAACCCGTTAGCCCCACAACAGACAATAAAGCACCCGTTACGATTATTCGACGCACAGAACACGTACTCATTGCGACTCTCCTAACTGCACACGCAAGCGCTGAATCTGCGCCGTAATTTCTGCTACTTTATTACGTTTCATACTGCTTAACGCTTGCACTTGCGCCAAACGTGCATCCAATTCAGCACGTTCAGCATACAAACGCGCAGCACGGTAATCTTCTGCAGCCAAAGCCTCTTGCGCTTTTTGTAAAGCAATTTGAGCAGGTTGCAAAAACGCCTCTGCACCCATCGTCTGTGCTTGTTCAATCGCTTGCTCTGTGACACGCAGTTGCTCAATTGGTGCAGGATCAGCAGCACAACCTAGCAATCCTAAAGCAGCACTACTGAGGATAATAATCTGTTTTACTAACATACTCATGTTACTCACCTACGGCTGAGGGTTGACTAGGGTGGAATGTTTGCCAACGCTGCATCACAGCATCGAGACGGTTTTGTACAAGCCCATTCTGGGTTAATGCAAGCAACCCTTGAGATAATTTTTTACGCAGCGCTTGATCATTACAGGCGGAGTCTTTTGCTAAAGCGACAAACAACGGCTGAATGACCACTGGCGGATCAACCGCTTCAAACACATCAAGCTGCCCCATTTTTTGTAGGCGCAAATACTGCTGATGCTGCTCAGCAATTAAGTAGTCAGCACGCCCGTCCAAAACCATTTGCGTAGCAACTTTATCGTCTGCCACGTAGCGCACAGACCCAGCCAGCAATTGTGCCGTCTGCTCAAAACCAGGCAACGGCTTAGACGTAAGCGCACCGCGTAATCCTGACAACTGAGGCCATTGCTGCAACGAAACTTGCTCGGCGCTGCGTCGCCAAATCCGATACTCTTGCTGAGTATAGGCGGGCGACAGATAATCCAGACCTCGCTGATGTTTAGGATCACTGCGCACACCAATAATCAAGTCAACCCGACCACTACGCACTTCAGCTAAAGCTTTTTGCGCATCTTTACTGGCCACTTGATGTATATTTAGCCCAGTTTTTTTTGCCAGTGTTTCTAACACAGCCACGCTCAAACCCTGCTTAACACCAGTCCCAGCCTCCTGCCAGTCATAAGGTTCGGCATTTGCATACACCACAGCCATCAGCGTAGTGCAGGCTTGTTGTGCGGCATGGGCCGTGTTCACAGTTATATGGCTGGCCAATAATAAAAAACAACCAATCAGTCGCCCGCTCATAACACCCCATCATTTCACTCGTTTTATCAAGCGCCTATATTACACGTCCGCAAGCCATCCAGCGCTATAGCATTACAATCAGCTGACTTGATACATGCCGCGCGTCAGTTACAACAAGCAATCTAAGCCTGATCAGTCAAGCGCTTGCTGTGTGCAATATCGAGCTGGGTGAAGCTCTTGCTGGGTACATCTTAGTTGCTATGGCTTCCTTCAGCCCCTGACGTTAGCCAGCAGCGCCCTTGCCACTCGGATGATCTTCCCCTTAGTCTGGGCGGTTCAGGCTTCTTGTAACCTGACGGGTTTACCAGCCTCACAGGGCAAACAAAAAACCCGCTCGAAAGCGGGTTTTTATGTAACACAGCGAGCCTTACAGCGCTGCTTCTAGCTCTGGAATAGCATCGAATAAATCAGCCACTAAACCATAATCTGCCACTTGGAAAATCGGCGCATCTTCATCTTTATTGATCGCAACGATCACTTTAGAATCTTTCATACCCGCCAAGTGCTGGATTGCACCAGAAATACCTACAGCTATGTACAACTCTGGTGCAACAATTTTACCTGTTTGTCCCACTTGCATGTCGTTCGGTACAAAACCTGCGTCAACAGCAGCGCGTGAAGCCCCCACTGCAGCACCAAGCTTGTCAGCAATGCGGTTGAGCATGGCAAAGTTTTCGCCGTTTTGCATACCACGTCCACCGGAAACAACAATCTTAGCCGCCGTTAACTCTGGGCGATCAGACTTTGCCAGCTCTTCAGAAACAAAGGCAGAAATACCCGCATCACTGCCGACCGTAACAGCCTCAACAGCAGCAGAACCACCTTCTGCAGCGGCTGCATCAAAACCAGTACCACGTACGGTGATGACTTTAATTGCTGCATTGGATTGCACAGTAGCAATTGCGTTACCCGCGTAGATAGGACGCTTAAAGGTATCGGCACTTTCTACTGCGATAATTTCAGAGATCTGATCAACGTCTAACAACGCAGCCACGCGTGGCATGATGTTTTTGCCGTTTGTGGTCGCAGAAGCAAGGATATGCGTGTAACCCTTACCGACTTCAGCAATTAAAGGGGCAACGTTTTCAGGCAATTGATGAGCGAATGCGGCGTTGTCGGCTGACAACACTTTACTTACGCCATCAATTTTTGCAGCAGCTTCAGCAACCGCAGCGGATCCTGCACCAGCAACCAGTACATGAATATCGCCACCAATAGCCTTGGCCGCCGAAACGGTGTTCAAGGTAGCAGCACCCAGAGCGACGTTAGTGTGTTCAGCAATAACCAAAATAGCCATTAGATTACTTTCGCCTCGTTTTTAAGTTTCTCAACCAATTCAGCCACGCTCTTCACTTTGATGCCAGCACTGCGTGTAGCCGGTGCTTCAACTTTCAAAGTTGTTACTGTGGAAGCGGTAGAAACGCCTAAAGAATCTGGAGTGATAATTTCCAGCGGCTTTTTCTTAGCTTTCATGATGTTAGGCAAAGAAGCATAACGTGGCTCATTCAAGCGCAAATCAGTAGTAACAATAGCTGGTAAGTTCAGCGCAACCGTTTGTAAACCACCGTCGATTTCGCGAGTAACATTAACTTTATCGCCAGCGACTTCAACTTTAGAAGCAAAAGTGCCCTGCGCATAACCTGTTAATGCACCCAACATCTGACCCGTTTGGTTGTTATCGCTATCAATAGCTTGCTTACCCAGCATAATCAGCTGCGGCTGCTCTTGATCAACCACCGCTTTCAGCAGCTTGGTGACAGCCAGTGAGCGCAATTCATCATTGGTTTCGACCAAAATTGCACGATCAGCACCCAGAGCCAGCGCTGTGCGCAATTGCTCTTGAGCAGCGTTAGGGCCAATGGACACTACAACGACTTCAGTTGCAATACCTTTTTCCTTTAAGCGAATGGCTTCTTCAACACCAATTTCACAGAAAGGGTTCATAGACATTTTAACGTTGGCGAGATCAACGCCAGTGTTGTCCGCTTTAACGCGAACCTTGACGTTATAGTCTACCACTCGTTTGACAGCTACTAGAACCTTCATGGATTCCTCGTTATCTCGGGTGAATAAAAAATGTCGCCAAGACAAACCTTGGCCGGAGTAATGCGCTTGGTTAAATATATAACCAATCTATCAGATAAACACAAAACTTCTGCTATCTTGAACGCAAGACCTAAGTCGGTCAATACAACAATGCAGGCTTTCTGATCATCTTCGCTTGGCATTCTAACAGGGTTTTTATAAATTCAAACGAGCGTTTGTATTGGAACACAACGCAGTCATGGATATAATGCAAAAACACTCACATATTTAGTGAGAGATCCAAGCCTTCCAAAATAAAATAATGAACAGCGTGAGTAGGAGATAGCTTGTGGAACGCGAATTTATGGAATTCGATGTCGTCATCGTAGGTGCTGGCCCTTCAGGGCTTTCGGCCGCATGCCGACTCAAACAAAAGGCAGCAGAGGCTGGTCAAGACATCAGCGTTTGTGTCGTCGAAAAGGGTTCCGAAGTCGGCGCCCACATTCTTTCTGGTGCTGTTTTTGAGACTCGTGCACTTGACGAATTATTTCCAAATTGGAAAGAACTCGGCGCGCCACTCAATACTCCGGTGAAGCGTGATGACATTTATTTGCTGAAAAATGCTGATAAAGGGCAAAAAATTCCAAACTTTTTTGTACCCAAAACCATGCATAACGAAGGCAACTATATTATCTCTTTAGGTAATTTATGCCGCTGGTTAGCACAACAAGCCGAAAACCTCGGTGTGGAAGTGTATCCCGGCTTCGTTGCCCAGGAAGCGTTGATCAATGAAGCCGGTGCTGTTTACGGTATTTTGACTGGCGACATGGGGCTTGACCGCGAAGGCAATCCAAAAGATGGCATGTATACACCTGGTATGGAATTGCGCGCTAAATACACTTTATTTGCTGAAGGTTGCCGCGGTCACATTGGCAAGCAACTGATTAAGCGCTACAACCTTGACAGTGAAGCTGATACACAGCATTACGGCATCGGTATCAAAGAAATTTGGGATATTGACCCTGCCAAACACGAAGAAGGTTTAGTGGTGCACACTGCAGGCTGGCCGTTAGACAATGACAACCCAGGCGGTTCTTTTCTATATCACACAGAAAACAACCAAGTGGCCGTTGGTATGATTGTTGATCTGTCCTACAGCAACCCACACCTGTCACCTTTTGATGAGTTTCAGCGTTACAAGCACCATCCAGTGATTAGCCAATACCTTGAAGGCGGTACTCGTGTTGCTTATGGTGCACGTGCAATAGCTAAAGGTGGTCTGAACTCACTGCCGAAAATGGTCTTCCCTGGTGGCGCATTGATCGGTTGTGATTTAGGTACGCTTAATTTCGCCAAAATCAACGGCAACCACACGGCCATGAAGTCTGGCATGTTGGCCGCTGAAGCAGCTGCTGATGCAATCTTGCAAGGCCGCGAAGGTGGCGATGAACTGACTGCTTATGTGGATACATTCAAATCCAGCTGGTTGTACGAGGATTTATTCTGCAGTCGCAACTTTGGTCCAGCGATCCATAAGTTTGGTGCAGTATTGGGCGGTGCATTCAACTTTATCGACCAAAATATCTTTGGCGGTAAAATTCCGATTACTTTGCGCGATACAACGCCTGACTATGCAACCTTAAAGCCTGCTGCAGAGTCGACTAAGATTGTTTACCCAAAGCCCGATGGCAAGTTAAGCTTTGACAAGCTCAGCTCAGTCTTCTTATCCAATACCAACCACGAAGAAGTACAGCCTTGTCACCTAAAACTGACAGATGCCAGTATTCCAGTGGAGAAAAACTTACCAATGTATGACGAGCCAGCACAGCGTTACTGCACAGCTGGCGTTTATGAAATCGTCACCCAAGAAAACGGTGAGAAGAAGTTCCAAATTAACGCACAAAACTGTGTGCACTGCAAAACCTGTGACATCAAGGATCCTGCACAAAACATTACTTGGACACCACCAGAAGGCACTGGCGGTCCGAACTATCCAAATATGTGATCCTGCGTAACTGTAAAAAGCCCTCCTTGCGAGGGCTTTTTATTGCGCAATCGAATATCAAAATTACTTTTAATTCTTTTACAGCATAATGATCCATCTCTATAGTGATGACCTTCTGCTACTTTTCAAAGGAATCGCGATATGAAACGTTTGCTGGCTGCATCACTTCTTGCCTTGAGCTTTAGCGGTATTTCCACCCTACAAGCGGCACCGCTGCTGAATGTCTCCTACGACGTGATGCGCGATTTCTACAAAGACTACAACACTGCCTTCCAAAAGCATTGGCAAGAACAAGGTAATAAAGCCGCACAAATTCAGATGTCACATGGTGGCTCAAGCAAACAAGCGCGCTCAGTGATTGATGGTCTGCCTGCCGATGTGATCACCATGAACATGGCCACCGATATCAATGCTTTGTATGAATATGGCAAGCTCATTCCAGAAAACTGGGCTGAGCGTTTACCGAACAACAGCGCGCCGTTCACTTCTGCAACTGTGCTCATTGTGCGCAAAGGCAATCCAAAAAACTGCAGGACTGGCCTGATTTATTAAAAGACGGCGTGCAAGTGATTGTGCCTAACCCAAAAACTTCAGGTAACGGTCGTTACACTTACTTATCTGCTTGGGCTTATGTATTGAAAAACGGCGGTAGCGAAGCAGAAGCCAAAGAGTTTGTTGG
>JAAXZZ010000011.1 GCA_012719655.1 Gammaproteobacteria bacterium
GATACATATAAATCAATTATAAAATTAACACTTTTCACTTATGTGTGATGCATAACTCATAATGCCGCGCTTTTCGATTGGTTTAGTGGCTCTTCGCATTTAAAGGTGTAGCTGTTTCCTAAACCCTTCCGATTTCAGCAAGCACCTTGCTATGTAGTTAGTTAAATGTCTAAAGCCCAGAGCCATACCTCGTAAGTATTCCAGCCTGCCGCTTATGGCTTCTGTTGGTCCGTTACGGATCCCCGGACAGTCGAAGTAAGCAAGGATGCTCTAAGCGTATTTTTTCAGCGTTTTCCTAAGAGTTTTACTTCGACGAGCACTGTCGGCACGTCGGCGGCTGTAATGATCTTTATGAGTTCTTACATGAGTGTTTTGCCACGTATGCGGTCCGACTCGTTGCAGGCGGTAACCACTCGCTGATACATGCTCCAACTGCAATCAACCTCAAGGTAACGTTCATCTGAAAACAATCAGGCAAGCTGCATTTTATTAGCGTCAGACAAGTAGCTGATTCGAGCCGGTAGCGTTCTACGGTACTTGTAGAGCGGGGCGTTTTTGCGCTCTCTGCAACCTAGGGTGTCTTGTTGAACACGCCTGCGGCTGTCTTCAGCATATTGTTTGCACAGCACACTACATTGAAGGGATCCTGTACAGTTTAAGGCAGGACTTCTGCCGCCGCAGATTTAAACCCCGCAAAACCGTCCATGGCAATGCTTTCGATCTGCTCACACTAGGGTGTAACCATTGCTTAAAGGCTTGTTTGGAGCGACTTTCTAGTAACATCAAGCGAGCGAGCCGACCCAGTTTTGTTACGCACGGGCGTGAGGTCAACCACGATGATGACGTACTTGTCACCACTGCGTGTGTGCCGCCAGACATCCTCATCAACGCCTAGCACGGCAACACCTTCAAAACGTGCTGAATCATTAAAAAGCAAGCGCCGCCCTTCGTTGATGCTGGGACTTGGTTTTTGTTTGTGTAGGAGCTTATATTTTCCAAGAACCCCGACTCCTTTTCTAGATGGTTAGGTTTTTCTACCCCGTTAAATGCGAAGAGCCGGTTTAGTTAAGGAGACACTGAACAAACCCCAAATCATCCTCAGTCCTTGGTAAAATAGCACCATCTCACCAGCACCGAGCTCACATCTATGCAAATAACCTTCGCCGATGCCGTGTTCGCCAGTAAAAAGAAGTAAACCCGCCGTGTTCGCCTCTTGGCCGATCAGGAAAGCTTGGTACCTTGGTCCGCTCTGGAGTCGGTGATTGAACCGCATTATCCAAAAACAGACGATAAACAAGGTCGCCCTGTCATGGGACTTTCTCGGATGCTCCGTATATATATCCTGCAACAGGTGATGGGGTTTTCCGATGAAAGCACTGAGGATACCGTCTATGATAGCCCAGTTATTCAGCTATTTCTTGGTATTGATCTTGGACGCGACCCAGCAGATTTTTGCCGCGGTCAATTCCCAACTAGCAACCAAAGACTTGCACCTCAAAAAGAGCACGGTCATTGATGCCACAATCATTGCCGCACCACCTTCCACCAAGAACAAGAGCAAACGCCGTGACTCGTACGCTCAACCAAAAAGAGCAACCAGTATTACTTCGGCATAAAAGCCCACATTGGTGTTGATGCGGCCAATGTTCACGACGTAAGCCAGACGCATACCTTGCTGCACGGTAAGGAACGCAAGAGTACGGTGACTCAGGCTATCTGGAGCGCCGAGAAGCGAAGACAGAGATGCGAAATGGGTGATTGCCATGCGCCACGGTAAGCGCCGCAAGCTACGCGAAAGCGGTACAAAAGAAGGCCGGCTGGCAGGTAAAACCGAGCAGCTAAAGAGCCTGACTCACGCAAAGGTTGAACATCCGTTTTTCTGGCTCAAGGTGCACTTTGGTCACCGCAAGGCTCGCTATCGTAGCTTGGCGAAAAACATAGCCCAGTCGTATAGCTTGTTTGCCTTGGCAAACCTGTTTTTGTCGAAGCGATGTATGCTATCGGCGGGATAAATCCATCTGAAAACAGAGTTGCTGCCCGGAAAAGCAGAAAAAACGGATAAACTCACGCGGAAATGATCATTTCTATGGTTCTGAGGCGAAAAGCTCAAGGCTGAGTTCTTATTTTGTTGATTTGGTCAGCTTTATTCAGCATCTCCTTAAATACTGCCGCAGCTTATTTCTTATACGACATTAAGACTCTTAGCTTA
>JAAXZZ010000170.1 GCA_012719655.1 Gammaproteobacteria bacterium
AGAGTAAGACTGCAACAGGTGCAATTACTGTTGATGCTAAAGATGGATTAGTCAGTGTTACAGTGGGAACTGAAACGCTTGATCTTGATGCATTGACAGCGCTATCAAGCACTACGCCGGTCACTATCACTACTGACTACGTTGAGCTGACACTAACGGGTTTCACTCCTGAAGTTGTGAATGGCATTACCGTAGGCGGCAAACTGAGCTATAGCTACGAGTTGACGAAACCTTTTGCCAACGCTGAGCCTGGTCAGGCAGGCGATGAGAACGGTTTAGATAAAATTGAGCTTAAGGTTGTCGATGCGGGTAACGCTGAAAGCAACGGCACTTTGGATATCAATATTATTGATGATGTACCACACATTGATACCACTACACACGAGCCTATGCTTGAAGTGGATGAAACCACGTTAGGTAGCGCAGCAACTGAGGACTTTGCAGGTATCTTTACTCCCAGCTACGGTGCTGATGGTAAGGGTGTAGCCGATAAATACACACTGATAGTAAATGCAGGCGCAGACTCCGGCTTAGTAGATACCGCCACTGGCACTGCTATCAAGCTTTACATCGCAGCAGATGGCAGTATTGAAGGTCGAGTTGGAGCTGAAGATGGCGACGTTGCCTTCAAGCTCAGTGTTAATGCTAACGGCAAGGTTACGCTTACTCAAAACAGTGCGGTTAAGCATCCAAATAGCAAAGATCCAGATGATAAAGTCTCACTCAAAGATAGTGGTATCAAACTAGAACTTAAAATTACCGATACTGATGGCGATACGGCTACCGAGTCTGCAGATATTGGCAAGTTCATTGGCTTCAAAGACGATGGACCTACCTTAAATACAGCTCAGGTTGATGGTGATGGTTTTGTTATTGGCAATGTTATTGTCGATGAAAAATATCTGCCCACAGGTAGTGCATCAGATGCTGCACGGTTAACAGTCATAAAAGAGTTGCCAATTAATTTTGGTGCCGATGGTGCGGTGAATGCTGCTAATGAAACCGGTTTAATCTTTGCAAATACAGATGCGCTAGAAGCATTAAAGCTGAAGTCCGGCACTACAGAATTGACTTATCAAATTAGCGGCGATGGTCATACCATTACTGCTACCGCAGGTGGAAAAAATATTTTCACCATCACATTGAGTGTCGATGTTAATGGTAAAGCTAGCTATGAGTTCACCTTAAAAGGCCCGTTGGCCCACACCTTAGAAAACGACATTGCTGCCAACATTAAACTGCCCTTTGATATCACCGCCACCGATGGTGATGGCGACTCGGTTGACTTGAAATTCAAAGTCGAAGTGGTTGACGATACTCCAAAAAATGAAGTCCGTGAGCTAACAGTCGATGAAGATGGCGCGGTGAGCTTTAGTAATGCTGATATTAATAACAGCACGACTAAGATAACCTCTGACGTCAAACACGGCACTGTCACTATTGGTAATGACGGTAAAATCACCTATACACCTAACGAAGACTATCGTGGTAGCGACAGCTACACCTATACCGTTACTACCGCCAGTGGAACTTATGAGCGCACGGTTAATATCACGGTTAAGCCGGTTGCAGATGCACCTTTGTTTGCTGATCGTACTGATGGCGGGGTTGTGGTAACTCCTGAAGATACTGAAAAATCACTGGGGCTAAAACTTCCTGCAATCAAGGATATAGGAGCTACTGGTCAGAATGATCCTGGTTATTCCGGTACAGACTACTCCGAGCTGCTGGGCGCTATTACTCTCACACCATCTGGTGCCGGGTATATAGCAGGTGATACAAAGTTCACTACCAAGGTGAACGGAGCAGGAGCAGAAATAGAGCTAAAGCCAGTTGGTGGCAAAATTACTATAGTGATTACTGACACTTCAGGTGGCGCTACACCTAGCGATGGTTATCACGTTAAGGGCGACATTGTTCCAACCAAGGACGAAAGTAATGGTGTCTACTACTTAACTAAAGAAGAGTATGAAGCCATCACGGCTCATCCCGCCGCAGACCGCCATGAAAACTTTAAAGTTGAAGTGTCGGTTGATAGCTATGAGGTGGACGCTGATGGTAAAAAACTAACAGACGTTAATGGTGCTAACAGTAAGCAGACCATCACAGTAGATGTGCAGGCGGTGACTGATGAAGTTGTTCTAAACGTTAAAGAAGACACTACTCAAAATGGTGTAACAGTTGTTATCTCTGACGCTAATAAAACAGCCGACATCACCTTTGATGAAGACACATCATTCAATCTGACTAACATCCTTGCCCCCGCAGCTTTCAAAGACTTGGATGGCAGTGAAACCCGCTACCTAGGCCTAAAAGGTTTGTCAAATGGCACAACTGTGACTGTTGATGGAGTCGACTATGTGATTGGTCAAGCAGGTACGCCAACAGTTGATTTCGGCGGAGCTACAGGTGTGGTTCCGGCCATTACTATCGCCGGAACAGTAACTGGGTTGCCGAGTATTACCATCACTCCACCCAAAGACTTTAGTGGCGATCTAACGGGTATTAAAGTTGTTTTAGGTGCGCAAGATAGTGATTAGGACAGTCCCACTGCTAACCCTTTGCCTGTGACAGATGAAATCACCATCACCCTACACGTCAAACCCGTCGCTGGTGATTTAGACATTGAAGGCGCCATTGGTAACGAAGACACTGCAATTACGTTCTTAACAGGTGTCAAGGTTACGGATGCGAGTACTACTACAGGAACGCTAGGTGAGGTCATCACCAAGGTGAGCTTTAAGCTGCCAGCGGAATGGACTCCTGCTGATAGCGGTAAAACTTGGACGAATACAGCGGGTCAAGTGTGGACTTTGACTGAGCCAACAGGTACTGATGCGCTTGCAGCAGGCAAATACACAGTCAGTTTTGAAGCTGGCGAATACGTCATCACGTTTGATGCCAACTCAACGCTAACACGCGAGGAGCGCGAAGAGATTCTAGGTAAGTTTACTCTTACGCCGCCCGCGCATAGCAGTAAAGATGTCACCCTAGATATCAAAGTCACCAGTAAAGACTTCAGTGTCATTTCAGGTGGTGATCCTAGTGCAGAGGTGGAAGTGAGTGGCCCGCTTAAAGTTACGGTTAAACCAGTGGCTGAAAGAGCGGATTCAAGTACCAATGATGGCTCGGCCAGCTCTGTTGATTTTGATGTCACTTATAATCCTAACTATGTATATACACAGAAAGGTGAGGAGGATGAGGAGTTTGATCTAGGTGTTGATGGTAGCTTCAAACTCAGCGCGGGCTGGTCTAACGAGGACGGTAAGTGGGTGCGTACTGGTGAAAACTGGACAGAAGATACCAGCGGTGGCCGCAGCGAAGACACCTTTGCGTTGTTAACGCCTTACACTACTGTTGATAATAGTGCGCAAGCAAATGCAACAGTTAAAGATATACTCGAAGGCAGCGTCTTTACTTATATTGGTGAGGGTGGAAAAAAGTTCACTCTACCTTTCGCTGGCGAACCCGTGAAAATCCCTATGCAGTACTTGGACAGTGTCCAGTTCAAAGGGCCGGAAGACTGGTCAGGCGTGGTTAAAATTAAGGTGGAAGCAGGCACCATCGACTATGACGAAGACGATAATGCAGCGACTAAGCTGGAAGTTTCTGGCGAGTCTTGGCTGACAAACCTGATCATCGAACCCCGCGCCGATCAGGTCACTCTTAAAGTTGATACACCAGTGAAAACGCTGGAAGATACTCCAGTTAAGTTAAATATCGTCCCCACCAGCAGTGATAAAAACGAAACCTTTGATGTCACCATTAGCGGCATACCTAAGGGTGCAAAAATCACTTATGACGGTGTTGATTACGATACGTTGGCTGGTCCTCTGCCGGTCGGATTAATCGATAATGGTGATGGCACTTTCACGCTTAAAATTACAGGTTTCGATAAGACTAAGCAGCCTGAGTTGACACCGCCAACAGACAGTAACGAGCCGATTAACTTAACGGTTAAAGCGGAGTCGGTGGATACCCTGACCTATATTGATAAAGACGGGGTCTCTCAAACGGTCACTCATAGAGATCCAAGTAAAGCGCAAGAGCTGCCGATTAACGTCGAAGTACAAGGCGTGCCGGATAAACCTAATGTCACCATTGTTGACGGGAAGGAGTATTGGGAAGACGGTGCAGAAGACTCCTCTGCACAAGGCGCTGCAGCCGGATTAAAAGTTGCGCTTAAAGACTTGGTTACCAGTATGGAGTCGGGTGAGACAAAAAATACGGATGATGGTAGTGGTGGGCTGACTGTCGATGGCTCTGAAACCATTACCTTGCGCATTAGCGATCTACCAGAAGGCTTTACCCTAACCGGTGCCGGCCCACAGCTGGGGGCTGGCAGCGGCACTGAGCGTGTTTGGGTTATTTCTAAAGCGGATTTGGATAAGGTACAAATTGTTGTACCTGAGCACTACAGCGGCACTGTGAAGTTTACAGTTCAGCCTGTCGTGACTGAAAATGATAACCCGTCTGAAGTGTTCTTTGATAAGCAAAACGTCAGCTTTAAGGTTAAGCCCGTAGCAGAAGCAAGCCTCAGTGTTAGCTCTAATTTACTTGAGGATATTGTTGGTCAGTTGAGCTTGACTGCAGTAGGTGCCGATACCGATGAGTACATCAGTGCCGTGCGGATTAGTGCAGCCGATGTTACTGCTAAAGGGCTTACCTTGCATGCTGCGGATGGGGCTTTGCTAACCCCTGGTGCGGATGGTTTTTATACTTTCACCTATAACGGCTTGAACAGTCAAAAAGCACCTGATGTTTACGTTAAAGGCCCCGCGAACTATAGCGGTGACATTAAGCTAAATATTGGCTACACAGTCACCGATCCAGTCGCAGATGGAACAATCACCGCTGCAACTAAAGAAGGCACAGTGGAGCACACGCTCAACTTTGCTCCGGTAACGGATAAAATTGACCTTTCATTGGGCAGTATTGATGGTGGAGCGACAGTGGGAGGCGTAACCACTCAAACCAATCCAGGAAGTATCAAGGTTAAGCTCAATATTGAACAAAAAGCAGATCCAAATGCAGATGCGTTGGTTAACGATGGCAAAGACACTGACGGCAGTGAACAGCTCACTCATATCGTAATTACTGGTGTACCAGCTGGTGTAAGTGTTGCCGGTGCGGTTGAAACAGCTTCAGGTCAATGGCTGATAACTATTACTGGTGAGCAGTGGAACGGTAACGCTATTTTAGCGCATGCAGTTGAGTTTGTAGTCAGTGGCTATGCAGCACCGTTTGCCGATAAGCCAATTACTATCACCACTTACAGTAAGGACACTGGCGCGGCGAGTTATGAGAAGGACAGCGTTGAGTGGAAATTGACGTATGAACGTGCTGATAAAGAGCAAGAGAATGACTTGCCTACAGTGACTCTAGCGCCTCTTCCAAATCCAAAAGAAAGTGAAGATGAACCTTTTAGCCTAAACAAAGTTGTTGCGGGAACTATTGGAGTGCACAGCGGTGACTATAACGTCACCTTAACTATTCGCACTAAAGAGGGTGATAACACCACTTTTGATGGTATGACTGCTACTCAGGTGGTTGAAAATGGCGAAACAATCACGCTGTGGACCAAAACAGAGAAAGTAAGTGCAGGTCAAAGTGGTCAAGAGAAGCTGGAGCAGATGCTTGAAAATATTAAAGTGAATACTCCAAAAGACGCGAACTCCAGTGATCTTAAAGGTGCTAGTGCAGGTGCTGATGGTAAGCTGAAATTAGATATCAACCTGTCAGTACACACCGATGGTATCAGTCGTGATGCTCAGGCTAAACCAGAGGTAATCATCACACCAGTAACCGATGATATTGCCATTGGCGTTAGTACAAATACCGTGGACGAGGGTGTAGACGTTGCGCTAAACATTACCCTTCCGACTAATACTGTGGATGGTGAGCTAGGTAACGCGAAAGGCTGGACCATTGTTGATGGCAAGGTGTATATCCATATCGCAGATGGCGCGTTAGCAGGTCAGCTCACTGATGCCTTAGGAAATGCATTGGTTGAGTTTACAGGCACTGCGCCGGATGGCACACCAGTGGGTGGTAAGCTCTATGCGGTAGATGCCGATCAATTAGCGGGTTTGAAGTTTGTACCTGATGCAACTAAGCCGCATCAAACAGGTAAGCTTGATATTACCGTTCTGGTTAAACACCAAGAGCAGGGTGCTGGTAATGCTGTGGTATCCAGCGGCACAGGCTCGGTGGAAATCCAGCAATCTAACAGTGGTTACGAAGCAACAATTACCGCTGCTGGGGCTGAGTTGCAGGGTAAAGCAGACGATCAGTTGATTAAGCTAGATATCACTGGCCAAGGACTTAAAGATAAGGAAAGCGACGAAGTAATAGACTCCGCCTTTATCAGTGGTTTGCCCGATGGCTTTACTGTTTGGGTTGGCGAACCTGCCACAATGGCCAGTAACGCCGGCGGTGGAACTTGGGCGATTCCTTTAGTTGGTAATAACTTGCCAGCCAATATCAGTATCAAACCACCGAAAAACTGGGCGGGTACGCTTGAAGATCTTAAGTTTACCGTGATGAGCGGTCATGCCAGTCTAACGCCGACAGCTTCAGATATCCGTTTTGATTTAGTGGTTAATCCAGTAGCCAATGGCATCGAAATGAATCCGACCTTAAGCTTTGGTAATGCTGGCGATAAGATCGAGTTAAACCTCAACGCCAGTATGAAGGATCCTTCTAAGGCAACGGGTGCTAAGGACGAAGAGGGTAAATTAACCGACCAATATACCGAGCTGACTGAGTTGAGTTTGAGCGGTTTCCCGGATGGCCAAAAAGTGCAGTTCTTTATTGGTGACTCTGAAGTGCCACTGGATGGCTCTCAGGCTACGTTTGATGGTAGCACTTGGACCATTACTGGTTTAAGCCAAAGCGATCTGCAAAACCTTAAGTTCTTGCATGGTGAAGGCAGTGCCGATATTACTGTTAAGGGTAGAACTTATGAGGTTAATGCTGCGGGCGAACAGTACAAGGAAAGTGGAGTTCCGCAGTATTCTGATTGGTCGGATGCCAAAACAGCTGCAATAAATATCTCACCGACCGTGCCAACTTCTGGGGCCGATCACTTCTTGTGGAATGACAAAGCCATCAACGGCTTTGGCGGTGAAGACACAGTGCAGCTGCGCTTTGGTGATAACCTAGGTACTGATGACTTCATTAAGATGAAGAACATCGAAATCATTGATATGAGCGGTAAAGCTTCTGGCAGTAACAGTATTACGGGCTTAACCCCAGAGGATGTCTTTAACATGACCGATGGTGATAACCTGTTAAAAATCATTGCTGATAAGAATGATAGTGTGGTTCTGGATAGCAAGTGGGGTACAGGAGCGACTGTAGGTGGTAAAACCACTTATAGCTACACCGACCCTGATAGTAGCGTTAAGATTAATTTAGAAGTAAATCTAATCGACTAGCTCATGGCGCTTTAAAGCCATAACCCCTTAACCCCGCTCTTGCCCAATGCAACAGCGGGGTTTTTATTGCTGGGAATATTATTGACTCGAACTTTTAAAGTACGATGCTCAAGGTTTTTCCAAAATTACCCTTTTTTATAAGAAAAACTTCAACAAGGGCTTGCACTTAGCAAAGTAATCTCATATATTAGCGCCCTCGATTGGCAGACACATTAAACAAAACCAATCACGCTTCTACCGCCCGGATGGCGGAATAGGTAGACGCAAGGGACTTAAAATCCCTCGGTGGTAACACCGTGCCGGTTCGATTCCGGCTCCGGGCACCATACAGCAAAGCCGCACCGCCAGCGGCTTACAGAGAATCCGCCTAGTGCGGATTTTTTGCTTTTAGTGCTAAAATTATTTCCGCACTTATGCGTTATTTCCGAACTTTTACTTTGTCGGCATAACTTTTTTCCTTGCCTGTCACGAATATTGATAAGGCCTGACTTTTTCAGTAAGCGTCCGGCCATCACAGCCTGCTAACGATTGCAGGCGTCCAATTGTTCGCTAACAGCACATCAATCGCATGGTTCTTCTGTGTGGGCTGGCGGATCAGAACATCCTCTAAATAAGCATACGGATCATGCCCAGTGAGTTTAGCTGATTGGATAAGAGTCATCACCGCAGCAGCGCGCAGCCCACTTCTCAGCGAGCCGATAAATAATCAGTTGGGGCAGTCTGGCGCCCATGGTCGAGTATCGGCGTGCGTTGGGGCTAATAACTTAAACAAATAGTCCAAGAAAATATCCGCATCTCCAAACTACCTGATTGGATTGAGAATCCAGTTGCAGCTTTTCGCTCAGCAACAGTAAAAGACAGAATTACTTTGATTGCGCCAGAGTTGATTGACGGCAAGCCTGTTTTAATTGTGCTTGAGCCCAGCGGTGAAATGGGTGGCATGGATGTCCATGTTGCGGTTAATGCTTATGAAAAGGACAACCCTACAAGCGTACCCGCAACGAAGTGGGTAAAAGAAGACAAGACGTTACTTTATTTGAACCAAAAAGAAAGCCCCGCACTAGCAGAACGGTCTGGGCTCCAATTGCCCAGGGATGTTCGGCAGTTACGAGGCTATGAACACAGAGTACAGACAGAAACTGACCTTTTCAAGTAGCGCTCAGCTAACAAAACGAGCTTTTCTTTTGCCGGCCAGACTGCTCGTGGCGCTGATCTTATGGCGCTGGATCAGGCTAAGCTGCGCATTGCCTCTGGTGACAACGCCGAAACTATGCGCCAAGAAACAGGCTGGCACCGTGGCAATGATGGCAAGTGGCGCTTTGAGATCAGCGATGATCAAGCCAAGCTTCGCGTAGCAGGTAAAAATGCAGGTGAGCTTATTGACTCAGCCGCGCTTGACGCGATCACCGGCGGCCGCAAGTTCCCAGTCACTTCTGACCTGATCGACCACGCTCAACTATTTGTTGCCTATCCTAAACTAAGCAATATCAAAGTAGAGAGAATGCCAGAAGGCGGCACCGCTCTGGCGCGATTAAAGCGCAGAGCTACAGGCTTCACCATCCAGTTGCGCGATAACTTGCCACGCGAGAAAGTAGCGTCTGCAATCTTGCATGAGCTACAGCACGGCATTCAGGTTTACGAAGGCTTTGCCGTAGGTGGCTCTAAGAATATGGTCTTCAGTGATCTTGATATGAGTGGAGCCAATGCGTATCGCGCACTTGCCGGTGAGGTGGAAGCGAGAAATACCCAAACACGCCACTCTATGACGCCAGCTTTGCGCCGCAACATTGCGCCTGAGCTGACTCAGGACACGCCAAGTGCAGACGTGATCGTCACGTTCAACGGTAAGGACATTACCAACAAGGCAATTCCTAATAACGTCAATAACGCGCCGATAACTGATGCCTCGCTGGTGCGAGCGTTCGATGTACAGTTCCCTCGGTTAACTAAAGCTGTGCGCACCATGCTTGCCCGTGGTAATAACGGCGAGCGTGGTGGTGTGGTCGTGATTGATAGTGCTGATCCATTGATGATCGCCCGTGCGTTCGCCAAGAAAACAGGCAAGCCAATATCGCAGTCGGTGCAAATGTTCTCAGACGCTGGTGTGCTCAATGGCTTCTTTGATCCTAAGTCTGGCCTTACCTTTCTTGTGGGTCCGAACTTGAATCCAGTCACCGGCACAGCTGTTTTGCTTCACGAAATGATCCACGGTCAACAGCGCCAGAAGATCGACAAGGCCGCACTTGCCATGCTGATGAATCGCGGCAAAGAGAAAAACGCAGAAACACGAGCGTTCCTTGATCGCGTAGCTGCTCGCATGGATGATGCTGGCGAAACAGCGAACGCACAAGAGGCAGGCGCTTACATTGTTGAGCAGGCCGTAATGGAAGGTAAGAGCGCTGGTTATGGCACTGCAGACAGTCGATTCCTTTCATGGGTAGACCAACATATTGGTAAGACGGTAGGTGACTTCTTACGCTCGTTCATCGGTAATGTGCGCAGCTGGGCGCTGCGTAACGGCCTGCCTATTGGTCCGATTACTGTGGACGATCTTGTTAGCTACGCAATGGCAGGTATGAAGCAGGCTGGTCGAGGTAATGTTGATGGTGGTGTTCAGTACTCAAAGAACGCGACTGAAGATAGATTAGAAGGCAGGCGCCAATTCGAAGAAACCGAAAAAGCCTATGGTGGTCGTGCCGCCTACAATCAGGCAAAATCAGAAGGCAAGACTAAGCTGAACTATCAGCAGTGGGTGCAGGTACGTACGCCCGCATTCAAGGAATGGTTTGGAGACTGGGAAGATGGCAGACAAGAAAACACAGCCGCTGGATATGTTCGAGGGGTGCGTTCCAGACCCGAACGCACCGAAGTTGCCGAGACCGCCAAAAACACTGGACGAAGCGAAGACATGGCAGGAGGTCGAAGTGTTTTACATGGCGCAACTGGGAGAAATACCGGAAGAATACCTAGAACCCTTATCGACGGAGACACAGGAGAGCCAAGAGTCTTCTACCACGGAACAAGAGACAGTTTTGAAGCATTCGACCTAGACCACCCGAATCGAAAAGATGCAGGCTGGCTAGGTCGTGGTGCCTATGGAGTACCGCTGTAACTACCCCGTAAAATAATACAGATTACTCGTAGAATTTCTTTTATGTAGTAGCATAGTGAATTTGGCCACCTAATTAGAGGTGCTGCTATGCACCAGGAAGCAATTAGGTGACGGTATGAAAACAAGACCAAAACGTAATTTCAGTCCTGAGTTTCGACTCGAAGCGGCACAGCTGGTTGCTGATCTGTACGTGCACATCCTCAGTGAGAGTGGTAGCTGTTCTGTCTGATGCAGCGGCGCGTCTTTACTGATGATCTGGCAGCAACGAAGGAAGCCTAGGCGCACGTTTTAATGTTTTCTTCTTGGCGTAAAACTGTGTATTTTACTTCTGCTATGACCATGAGATGTCCTACTGCCCAAACGATCATAAGAAAAACAGATGGTTTGTGTTAGATAGGTATTGATCCTCTCTGGGAATGTCCCACAACAACGACCAAACCAGCTAATAACAAGACTAAATGATTGTGGCGTGAGGAGCGTTCAGAATGACTGTGCAGGACGACAATACACAACTGTTTTACCAGATGATTTCTCGCTTTTTAGCTCAAGAAGCTGATCCGTACTACGACGATTGGGAAGCGGCAGGGCAAATTCCACGAGACTTTTGGCTGAAGTTAGGTGAGGCGGGCATGCTGGCCATTGATCTGGCTGAAGAGTATGGCGGTAGCGGTGCCGATTTTGGCATCACTCAGTTGGTCATTGAAGAAATCTCCCGTCGTGGTTTTGGTGGCTTGGCCAGCGCCTATAATATTCATGCCAATATTGTTATCCCTTATGTCGAGCATTTGGCCAGTGCGGCGCAAAAACAGCAGTGGTTACCGCGCATGGCCACCGGTGAGGTGATGAGCGCCATCGCCATGACTGAACCGGGGGCGGGCAGTGATTTAGCCAATATAAAAACCCGCGCTGTACGAGTCGCTGATGGCTGGCAGCTGAATGGTTCAAAGATCTTTATTACCAACGGTATGATCGCTGATATGGTGATTGTCTGCGCTAAAACTGACCCTGCGGCTGGCGCTAAAGGGGTGTCGCTGTTTTTAGTGGAGAGCGCTTTGCCAGGCTTTTCGCACGGTAAAGCCATTGAGAAAATCGGCCAGCATGCCAGTGATACCGCCGAGCTGTTTTTCCAAGATATGTTGTTGCCTGCTGATGCCTTGTTGGGCGAGGAGGGCGCAGGCTTTACCTATTTGATGCAGGAGTTGCCCCGTGAGCGACTCGGGGTTGGCGCACAAGCATTGGGTGCCATGGAAGGCGCATTGGCGCTGACCCTCGATTATGTCAAGCAGCGCACAGCCTTTGGTCAAAGCATTGCCAGCTTTCAAAACACCCGTTTTAAGTTAGCCGAAGTGCGCGCGCAAATTGATATGGCGCGAGCGTACTTTAATCATTGCGTGGCTTTATACCGTCAGCAGAACATGAGTACCACTGATGCTGCGATACTTAAACTGCAGTTAACTGAAATGCAGTGCAAAACCATTGATGTGTGTTTGCAGCTGTTCGGTGGCTATGGTTATACCTTGGAGTATCCGATTTCGCGTTTTTATGTGGATGCACGGGTGCAGACAATTTACGCGGGGACTTCGGAAATCATGAAAGAAGTGATTGCCCGCTCAATGCTTGGTAAATAAAACATTATAAGGATTATCCATGAAATTTAATTCGGTGGTCATTGTTGATGCTGTACGTACTGCCATTGGTGGCTTTGCCGGTAGTTTATCTGGCTTAACGCCAGAGCAAATGGGGACAGCCACGGCACAAGAAGTGATTAAACGCAGCGCTGTGGACGCCCAGCAGATTGATCATGCCGTTTATGGGCATATTATTCCTACGGCCGCGCAAGATGCTTACCTCGCGCGGCATATTGCGCTTAACTCAGGCTTAGCTGAAAGCTCAGCGGCTTTAAACGTCAATCGTCTGTGTGGTTCAGGGTTGCAAGCGATTATTTCAGCGGCGCAAATGATTGAAAGTGGTGACAGTAAGTTGGCGCTGGCCGGTGGAGCTGAGTCCATGAGTCAAGGCGGCTACTTGCTGCCTAAGGTGCGCTCAGGTTTACGCATGGGGCACAGTACGGTGCAAGATTTAACCTTAGGGACTTTAAGCGACCCTTTTGGTACTGGACATATGGGGATTACCGCAGAACATATTGCAGAAAAGTATGGTTTTACCCGTGAGCAATTGGATGAGTTTGCTTTAGCCAGTCATCAAAAAGCGGCTACAGCCACCGCAGAAGGTCGTTTTGCGGAGCAGATTGTGCCGGTCGTAGTAAAAAAAGGCCGTGAAGAAGTGCTCTTTGCCAACGATGATCATGTTCGTGCGCAAGTGTCTTTAGCGGATCTGGCAAAGCTCAAGCCGGCCTTTAAGAAGGATGGTTTAGTCACCGCAGGTAATGCTTCAGGCATTAATGATGGCGCTGCTTCGTTGCTGTTGGCCGACGTGAATACTGCCGCTGAGTTGGGCTTAAAGGTGCGAGCGCGTCTGGTGGCGAATGCTTTTGCCGGTGTGGATCCGAAATTGATGGGCTTGGGCCCAGTTGCCGCAGTGCCTAAGGCGTTAGCGCAAGCGGGTTTAAGCATTGCTGATATGGACGTGATTGAGTCTAATGAAGCCTTCGCGGCACAGGCGATGGCCGTGGCGCAAGAGTTGGGTTTTGCTGCTGAAAAAGTGAATCCTAACGGCGGTGCGGTTGGTATGGGGCATCCTGTGGGCGCAACCGGTGCGATTTTAACCGTGAAAACCCTATATGAACTGGAGCGCACTGGTGGCCGTTATGGTTTGATCACGTTATGCATCGGTGGTGGTCAGGGCATTGCTTTGATTATTGAGCGCGTTAGCTAAAGCACTCTGGGCGCGCTGGATTGACTGCGCAAGCGCCGCCGTTCACTCACTTTAATTTAATGCGAACAAGCAGCTCAGCCTCGCGCTTGCGTGCGGGGCTGGCTTATTGTGTTAGATAAACAGATACTTTGGGTGTCTCTGCTAAAATGCTGGCATCGATAGACTGACAGCAATAGATAAACCTGTACGCACCTTTGATCGGTGAGCTCAGAGCGCAGGTCTAAAGCTATAAAACTAAGTAGCAGCGAGAGCCGAATGATTTTTTTACCCCTGTACCGCACAGTTGCGCAAAGCTTATCTGAAGGTAAGTTGCCGGAGTTTTTTAGTTCGGCCTCTGTAGCGCAGTTGGCTGCGGTGTTATTTATTCAAAATGCCGAAAAGCTTGCACAGCAGCACGCCGCGTTAGCTTCAATGCAGCGTCAGTTGGCACAAATGATTAGTGCCGGCAATCAGGCTAACCAGCAGTTAGCGCAAGCCTTCCAGCAGCTGGTTGCAGAGCGTTTTTCGGTCCAACTCTTCTGCGCAGGATTGGCGCAACTGCCCAGTCTAAAAGTCAGCTTATTAGATGATGATCATCCCGCTGCAGAAGAGCGTTATTTAGATGCTGAGGGGGAGTGGCTGTTTAGCTTTAGCAGCGAGTATCAAAAAGAAGTGATGCCGCTGCAGAAGGTGTATTTTGCTGAGTACCAGGCCGAACTGTCGGTGACTGATCCGCAAGACCGTACACTGCGTGAGTTTCTCGCAGCGCCTGACGAGTCATTTAATGTGCAAGGTTATGCTGGGTCTGGCAAAACCCATTTAATCAGCCGTTTTACGCAATTACTTGAGCCACAGCGCACCTTATTGTTAGCGCAGACCTTTGGGCAGTTGCAAGCACTCAAAAGCCGGGCTGGTGAGCACTTTCCAGCGATGACCTTTGGTCAAGCGGTGGCGCAGGTACTTGACAATAATTTGCTGGCTAACAGCTGGCGCTTGAAGGATAAAAGTCGTGCTCAGCAAACCTGGCAGGTGTCCCATGCGCAAGTGGTGCAGTGGCTTAATTTACCGGCGATTGCTTATTTGTCAGCCGAACAAGTGGCCAGTATTTGTGTCAGAACGGTGGCCAGCTTTTGTCATACACAGGCCGATTCGATTGACGTGGTGCATTTGCCGGCAGGTATTGCCAGCAATCTAGCGCCTGTTGATATAGCGGTGTTGTTGGAGACGGTGAGGCGTTATTGGTCTGAGTTGGTGCAACCCTCGGAGCCGCAAATTCGTCTGCCGATTCGTGGTTACCATCGAATCAAACTGATGTCCTTGACCGATGAGGTGCTAGATACACAGTACAGTCATATCATCGTCGATGAAGGGCACGATATTCCCACGCCCATGCTACAGATTCTCGACCGTAGTCCGCAGGCGGTGATCACCTTGAGTGATGAGCTGCAAAATCTCAATGGCATGGCGGCGGCGCGTCACCATCTGATTCGCCAGCGCAACATCACTCAATCAGTGCGCTTAGGTAAACAGGTTGAACAGGTGATAAATCCGTTAATTCAAGCGCATCCAGGAGCCACTAAAGAGCTGTTTAGCGGCCGCGCTGACCAATGCACACATTTGCAGCACTACAGCGGTTGGCACATTCCACAGCAGGCAACAACGGTGATTGTCGCCGATGAGTTTGATTTGTTTGCATGGTTTCAGCGTTTAACCCATGCCGGTGTGTCGTTTAAATTGGCTCGCTCAACCTTTAAAGATTTTATGGTGTTTGCGCAAGACTGCATTGAACTCTATCAGCAGGGTACACGACCCCGTCATGGCTTGATTTTCCGTTATTCCAGCTGGGATGCGTTGACGGCGGCAATGTCGAGCAATCCATCTTTTGGGGCGATTGCACGAATGCTAGAGAAAGGCTACACGCTGGCTGATTTTCAAACGGCGGTGGATCGCCATATGCGTAAAGGCGGTGGAAGTATTATTTTGGCGCGCGTCAGTGACAGCAAAAATATGGAGTTCAGTCGTGTGTATCTTTCTAGGGATTTGTTGGTGAAGCCGAGCAGTCATGATAGTCAAGACAGTCGAGCACGCTTGTTTTCTAGCCTGTACACTGCGTGTACACGTGCGCAGCATGAGCTGATTGTTCCAGATGGTTTTGCTGACTGGATTGCTGATGCAGTAAAGTCGCATTGAGCGACTAGAGCACAGACAGGAGCCTACATCATGTTAGATTTAGCGACGGTAACACGCTTTTTGGGTTGGTGCGCAGTCATTAATATCGCGGTACTGATCTGTGCGACGTTTATTGTGATGGTGTTTAACGCGCAGATAAAAGTCATCCATAGCCGTTTAATGGCCACCCATACCTCGGGTTTAAATATGCTGTATTTTAACTTTTTAGCCAATTATACAGTGCTTATTCTGATGTTTAATCTAGTGCCTTACTTCGCTTTGAGGATATTGTCTTAGTTCAAGTCATGCAGCGGTCAATCGAATCTCGAAGCTGTATTAAGCTTCGAGATTCGAGGAAGCGTTGCCTAATGACCTCGGTTGTCAGGGTATTGTTAAAAATCAGCTCAAAAGGTTTATTGATTGCCGGTCAGCTGCGCTTCTCCACTGGTTTTTGCTTGACCTTGACGGCTTTACGAGCTGTATTCAATGCGTGTTTAGTTGCTTTTTTCTGTAGTGGTAGGGCTGCTGCCGAGGGCAATTAAGTACTGCAAGCTGGCTTCAGTTGCAGGCGCTAATTGACTGATGGCTTTATCCGTGACGGTGAGCATGCCGTTGCTGTGGCGTGCAATAAAACCAAGCTCTGCCAATTTGTGAACTTTACGCCGCACCGTTTCTCGGGCAATACCACTGCACTCAGCAATTGATTGAATATTGATCGGTTGATCGGCACGGTTTTTAGCCTTACTGCTGATAAATTCGGCGTAAGACATGTTGCTGGTTTGCCGTGCCGGCAGCGCGCGTGAACCGATGATGGCTAAAATCAGCATTAAATCCAAATCGCCAAAGAACTGTTGACGCAGCACAATCAGTAACTCACACAGCGCCTCGACATGGGTGGGGAAGATATGACCAAAATGGCTTATGATTTTTTCAGAGCTAAACGGCATAGTGGTTCTCAAGTAAAGAAGCTAAATAGGGTGAAAGCACTGATGATACCCATTATGGGGCTCTAGTGCGTTGCTTAGCGCTGCCACTTCAGTGAGACTCAGCAGTTCTCTGTTATAAGTAATAATGGTGCCATACAGGTCATCATTAGGGTATTGATCAGGAGTGTCAGGATTGATGAAGCGTATAGGCTGGCTAGCAAGTGCTGTGATTGTTGCGGCTTTAAGTGGCTGCACAGATGACAAGGCTGTTGAGCAACAGGCTGAGACTTCGCGTCCTGTGCCAATCGCAGTTGTGAGTTCCTCCGATCCAGCAGCAAGCCTGCGTTTTCCAGGCCGCGTGCGTGCAGCGCAACGTGCAGAGTTGACCTTTAATGTGGCGGGTCAAGTGATGGAGTTGCCAGTGGAAGAGGGGCAGCTGATCAATAAAGGCGATCTTGTTGCGCGCTTAGATGACGCTAATTACACAATACAGATGCGTTCTGCGCTGGCTAAATACAACAAAGCGCGTACGGATTACAGTCGCGTTGAGCAGTTGTGGCAGCGTAGTCAAGCCGTGGCTAAAGCTGAAGTCGATAAGCAGCGCACAGCAATGGATGTGGCACAAGCAGAGTATGCATTAGCTAAAAAAAACGTTGATGACACACGCCTTGTTGCACCCTTTACCGGCGTGGTCACCAAGCGTTATGTTGAAAACTATAGCAACGTGCAAGACAAAGAACCGATTGTCAGCCTACAAGACCTGAATAATCTGGAAATCGTGATCAATGTTCCAGAGCGTGTCGTGCGTAACACGGCAAAGAAGGTTTTGGGTTATGCGATTTTTGCTGATCAACCCGCAACGTTATTGCCAGTTACTTTAAAGTCTTTTTCTTCCGAGAGTGACAGACAAACCCAAACCTATGAAGTGGTTTTAGCCCTTGATCCTGGTTATGACATGAAGGTCTTACCCGGTATGTCAGTTGATGTGGTGCCGCAACAAGCCGCAGCAGGAGCCGCTGTAGGGCAGGTCACAGTACCCCTTAAAGCGATATTTTCCAGTGCTGATGGTGCCACAGGTGTGTGGTTGTTTAATCCAGACACCTCGCGCGTGACGTTACAAGTTGTTGAGTTAGGTGATGTGCTCGGGGCCGATGTTGTCGTGTTGAAAGGTTTAGTTGGCGGTGAGCAGATTGCTACTGCTGGTGTTAGTCAGTTACGTGACGGCATGCTGGTTCGTCCTTTGTAAATCAGCGTTAAGCATCAATATAGGGCGTATAGATCAGTGAATATTGCTAAACAAACACTCGCTAAACGTACCATCGCATGGATGGTGGTGGTCTTGGTGTTACTGGGTGGTTACATCAGTTATGAAAAGCTGGGTCGCTTTGAAGACCCTGAGTTTGTCATACGTCAGGCGGCGATCACTACCCTTTATCCGGGTGCGCTGCCTGAACAAGTGGCTGAAGAAGTCACCGAAGTGATTGAGGAAGCGGTACAGCAGTTGCAAGAAATTAAAGAAGTTACATCCGTTTCAAGGATGGGCAATTCTTTAGTTAAAGTTGAGATTGCGCTGGAGTTTGCGCCGAGCAAGGCTGAACTGGAGCAGGTTTGGGACAAGCTCAGACGTAAAGTCAATGACGTACAGCATAAACTGCCGCCAGGCGCCGGGCCGTCTTTTGTCAATGATGATTTTGGCGATGTGTATGCGCTGTTTTTTGCGGTCACCGGTGAAGGCTATTCTTTAAAAGAGATAAAAGATTACCTCGACGTCCTTGAGCGCGAGCTCTTGCAAGTGCCAGGCGTGGCGCGGGTGGCCACTTTAGGTGAGCCAGAAGAGGCGATCTTTATTGAGATTGCGTCAGCAAAAGCAGCGCAGTTAGGGATTGCCCAAGATCTGATTTATCAGTCACTGCGCCAACAAAATGTGATTACCGACTCAGGTAACTTATTGATTGGTCCACAGCGTGTGTATTTTAGCCCACAAGGGCAAGTCGACTCTGTACAAGCCTTAGGCAATATTGCTTTAGGTTCGGCCAGCGGCGAGCAGGTGATCTTCTTAAAAGACATCGCCAAAATTACCCGCTCAACTATTGAGCCGCCGCGCGCCTTAATGAACTATGACGGTCAACCTGCGATTGGCTTGGGCATCTCGCAAGTGGCCGGTGGGAACATAGTGGAAGTCGGCGATGCAGTGCGTGCCCGTTTAAAACAGCTGGACTCGCAGCGCCCAGTCGGCATGGAACTGCACATTGTGTCCTACCAATCTGATTCCGTTCGTGAAGCGGTGGATGGTTTTGTCGCTAATTTGGTTGCCGCTGTGGTTATTGTGGTGTTGGTGCTCATCCTGTTTATGGGCTGGCGCAGTGGCGTGATTGTCGGCAGCGTTTTATTACTGACCGTGGCGGGCACTTTGATTGCGATGTATGTGGATGACATTGCCATGCAGCGGGTCTCACTTGGGGCGCTGATTATTGCGCTGGGGATGCTGGTGGATAATGCCATTGTCGTGACTGACGGCATTCTGGTGCGTATGCAAAAAGGCGAGGCGGCTGAAAGTGCCGCAATTGCTGTGGTCAAAAGTACACAGTTTCCTCTGTTGGGCGGTACCGTCGTTGGCATTCTGGCGTTTAGTGCCATTGGTCTGTCGCCAACGGATATGGGTGAATATGCCGGTTCATTGTTCTGGGTGATTCTCTATTCGATGATGCTCAGTTGGTTATTTGCTGTGACCTTAACGCCGCTGCTGTGCGTTGCTTGGCTGAAAGTTAAAGTCAAAACTGAAGGCGAAGCAGAAAAACAAACAGATATTTTATATCGCTACCGTAGGTTGCTGAATATGGCGCTGCGTAAGCGCTTATTTACCGGTGTACTGATGCTGAGTTTACTGGCCAGTGCGATTTATGGTTTTAACTGGGTTCAGCCAGGCTTTATGCCGGACTCAGCGCGTCCGCAGTTTGTGGTGGATATGTATTTGCCGCAAGGCTCTGATATTCGTGAGACGGCGCAAGAGTTGGAGCACATGGCTGAGTATGTGCAGGATAAAGAAGGTGTGACGCATATTACGCGCTTTGTTGGGCAAGGTGGTTTGCGCTTTATGCTCACTTATAGCCCTGAAGACCCTAACAGCAGTTATGGCCAGTTATTGATTGATGTTGATGATGCCTCAGGCTTGGCGGCGATGGTTGATGAGTTGCAAACTGAGTTGTCTGCGCGTCATCCACTCGCTGAGATCAAAGTGTGGAAGTTTATGCTGGGGCGTGGTGGCGGTAAAAAAATTGAAGTGGCTTTTAAAGGTCCAGATCCTGCGGTACTGCGACAGTTAGCTGAGCAAGCAAAAACTATTATGGCGGCTGATCCTGGTGCAATTGCTGTTCAGGATGACTGGCGCGATAAAACACCCGTGCTGCGACCGGTTGTTGATGAAGTAGCCGCGCGTCGAGCGGGTGTGGATATTACCCAGATCAGTCAAGCATTGAACCGCGCCTTTACCGGTGAGCGGGTAGGTGTTTACCGCGAAAAAGATAAACTGATACCGATTATCGCGCGCGCACCTTATAGCGAACGCTCACAAGCTCAAGATGTAGCAAACGTACAAGTGTATAGTCCTACTGCAGAAAAGTACTTGCCGATCAGTCAGTTGGTGAGCGATGTAAAGGTTGATTGGAGCGATGCTATTTTGCGTCGCGTGGACCGCTTTCCAACCATTATGGCGCAGACCGATCCACTGCCGGGGCAGCAGGCCGGCCCTTTATTTAATCGACTTAAACCTAAAATTGAAGCAATTGAGTTGCCGCCAGGCTACAGCTTGGAATGGCACGGTGAATACAAAGACTCGAATGAATCCAATGAAGGTTTAGCGATATCTGCCCCTTATGGTTTTACTGCGATGATTTTGGCCGTCGTGCTGATGTTTAATGCGCTGCGCCAACCTTTAGTGATTTGGTTGACGGCACCATTGGCAATTATTGGTGTGACAGTGGGCTTAGTGATTTTCCAGGTGCCATTTGAGTTTATGGCGATCTTAGGTTGCTTGAGTTTAGTCGGGATGTTGGTGAAAAACTCGATTGTCTTGGTCGATCAGGCCGATGTGGAAATCAGTGAAGGTAAGCCTGGCTTTAGCGCAGTGATTGATGCCTCGGTCAGCCGTGCTCGCCCTGTCTTTCTTGGCGCGTTTACGACCATCCTCGGGGTGGCGCCATTGCTGTTTGATCCATTCTTTAAGAGCATGGCGGTGGTGATTATGTTTGGTTTGACCTTTGCGACGATCTTAACTTTGGTGGTGGTGCCATTGTTATATGTGGTGGTTTTCCGTATTCCTGCAGAGACTGAAACGGATGCCACTTAAGGCGATATTACCCCTGTAAGAGCGGGCCATGCCCGCGATTTAACCAGTGCAAAAGCCTGCAGACAATCGCGGACATGGTCTGCTCATACAGGCAGGAAAGAAAGCTACTTTCCTGTAAACACCGCTGCACGGCGTTCCAAAAATGAGCGCACGCCTTCGGCGGCATCTTCGCTGGCCATGACCTTGGCCAAATCATCAAACACCTCGGATAATGCGGCGCTATCGCCATGCAAACGCGCAAGCTTTGCGGATGTCAGTGCGGCCTGTACGCCCAGTGGTGCCGCTGCCGCGACTTTACACGCCAGCTCGCGGGCGCGCTGGTGGAGATGTTCAGGCTCGCACAGCTCGGTAATCATGCCCCAGTCATAGGCCTGTTGGCCGCTAAACTCATCACCGGTAAGCAAGTAACGTTGCGCCCGCGCCCAGCCAATCTCTGCAGGTAAACGTACCGTGCCGCCACCACAAGGGTAAATACCGCGCTGCACTTCCAGTTGCGCGAAACGTGTTGTAGCGGTGGCCAGACGGATCTCGGTATTGAGTAGCAACTCAAGACCTGAGGTGTAGCATAAACCTTGTGCAGCAATGATTACGGGTTTGGTCAAAGTTTCGCCAGCAATGCCATAGGGGTCGATTTCATCGTGCGCCATGTCGGGGGCTTGGCCTGTGGCAAAGATCGGTGCCCACTTATCCAGCTCTAAACCGGCGGTAAAGTGCTTGCCGTTGGCTTGGATAACACCGACGAGCAGCTCGCTATCATGCTGCAGGCGATACAATGCCTGCGCCAACAGATGGAAACTTTCAGGATCCAGTGCATTGAGTTTTTCTGGGCGGTTGAAGGTGATCGTCAGAATATGCTCACTGGCCTCAACCAACACTTTGTTTTCGCTGCTCATCGCTGCTCCTTAATCATTCAGGGTTTACTAAGAGCGCGCTGAATAATGCTCTGCTGTGTTACCGAGAATATTCAGCGCGTGCCGTTGAACATAACCTAGAACCAAGCACTTTGCATATCTAAGCAACTGCGATCAAAACGCTGCAGTAAACGTGCTTGCAGTTCTATTTCTGGCATTTTCCAGCGCACAAAGTACTGTGCCGCTTGTAACTTGCCGGCAACAAAGTCGCTGTCCTCAGCGTTGCTGGAGCCTGCAAAGGTGGCCAAGGCTTTATCGGCCATCTCCAACCACAGCCAGCCGACCACGGTCTTACCCAGCATGTCTAAGAACACTGCAGAGTTGGCCAGCGCTTCCTCGACTTGACCGGCTTGCATCGCAGCACCGAGCTTCAAGGTGGTGGTTTGTACCAGGGTTAAGTAGTGTTCGAACTCGCTGACCAGTTCGCCCAGTTGCGGTTTCTGTGCTGCCGCGGCGAGGGTGCTGTGCATGCGCGCCATTAACAGCTTCAAACCTTTGCCGTTGTGCTGCCAGAGTTTACGGCCTAATAAATCCAGAGATTGAATGCCATGAGTACCTTCATGAATCGGATTTAAACGGTTATCGCGGTAGCACTGTTCCACTGGATATTCACGGGTATAACCGGCGCCGCCGAGCACTTGAATGGCCAGATCATTGGCACGCGGACCATAAAATGACGGAAAAGATTTAACGATTGGTGTCAGTAAATCGAGCAAGATACCGGCATCGCCATCGCTACCGGCTTCTTGCTCATCGACCAAGCGTGCCGCCAGTAAACACAGCGCCAGCGAGCCTTCTACGTAAGCTTTTTGTGCTAACAGCATGCGCTTTACATCGGTGTGTTCGATGATGTTAATGGGCTTGCTGTCTGGGCTTTTTTCAGTAACACAGCGGCCTTGTGGGCGGTTGCGGGCGTAATCCAGTGAGGCTAAATAACCGCGATAACCGATCATTGCCGCGCCTAAACCTACGCCAATGCGTGCTTCGTTCATCATCTTGAACATGTACATCAAGCCTTTACCCGCTTCCCCCAGCAGGTAACCGACGCACTGATCTTGTTCGCCAAAATTGAGTACGGTCGAGGTGGTGCCGCGGTAGCCCATCTTATGCAGTAAACCCGCCAGTTGCACATCGTTACGCTCAGCTAACGAGCCATCCGGGTGGGTCATCACTTTCGGCACAATAAACAGCGAGATGCCTTTAACGCCTTTCTCAGCACCTTCAATGCGCGCCAAAACCAAGTGCACGATGTTCTCGGTGATGTCTTGATCACCACCAGAGATGTACATTTTTTGCCCCTTGATACGGTAACTGCCATCAGCAGCGGCTACGGCTTTCGTGCTCAAATCGCCCAAGGATGAACCTACATCCGGTTCGGTTAAAGCCATGGTTCCCGAAAAACGACCGCTAAACAGCGATGGAATAAACATAGCTTTTTGTTCATCACTGCCAAAAGCATGAATCACATTGGCGGCGGCGCTGGTTAAAAATGGATAGCCTGCAGTCGATGGGTTGGCCGACATAAAAAAGCTGTTAGCGGCCATGTGCAGCAACGACGGTAATTGCATACCACCCTCGGCATAGTCATGCCGGGCACAGAGCAAACCTGATTCGGCAAAGTGTCGCCACGCGTCTTTTACTTCAGCAATGGTGGTGACATGCGCGCCATCAAACTGTGGCTCGTTAGCATCGGCTTTGGCGTTATGCGGGGCAAAGTAGTCAGTGGCGATACGCTCTGCGGTGGTTAAGATGCTGTCAAAGGTGGTGCGGTCATGCTCAGCAAAGCGCGGTAACTGGGTCAGTTGCTCAGCGTTAAATACGTTATAGAGGAGAAACTCTAAATCTTTATTATTGATAAGTTTCGACACCTTGAACTCCAATGACAGAAAAAGTGGGCTTGTGAACGAGTATCAACCTTGTTGCGGACAAAGATAATTGTCAATATGGCCACTCTTGGGGCTAAAAGTGACAAGCTATGCTGAATATCGTAGTGCTTGGTTTTGATTCGGCTTTGGCTTCGGCCATTACCGGGGTGATGGATTTGTTCGCTTTGGCTGGGGTGACTTGGAATCGAGTGCAGGGCGAGGAAGTGGGGCGGCACTTTAATGTGCGCATCGCCAGCCCTGATGGTCAGCCGATTCGCTGCATCAATGGCATTCAAATCGCTGCGCAGCTGAGTTACGCCGACATCGTGCAGGTGGATGCGATTATTGTGCCGACCATCGGTGGGCCAATCGATGACGTGCTGAGACAAAATCCACAGCTCTTAGCCTTATTGCAGTATGCCAATCAACAAGGCTGGACCATTGCCGGCAATTGCACCGGTAATTTTCTTTTGGCCGAAGCAGGGATTCTTAATGGCCGCTGTGCCACCACCCATTGGGGTTTTAAGCAGCAGTTTGCCGAGCGTTATCCAGAGGTGAAACTCACTGCAGAGCAGCTGATTACCCGTGATGAGCATATTTATTGTGCCGGCGGTGGTTTGGCGTGGTTTGACTTAGGCCTGCACATGATTGAGCGTTTTGTCGGTTTTGAGGTGGCCCTGCAAACCGCCAAAGCCTTTGTGATTGATTACCGTCGTGACAGCCAGTTGTCCTATTCCCTGATGCGTTTAGCCAAGCCGCACAAAGATGAATGGGTCAAACAGGTGCAAGAGTGGCTGCACCTACATTATGCGCAAAGCTTTACTTTGGATGAGTTGGCGCAACGTTTTAATGTCTCCAAGCGTACCTTGATCAGACGCTTTAATGCCGCTTTAGACAGCCCGCCCAATGCGTATTTGCAATCTCTGCGCATTGAAGCGGCGCAAAAACTCTTGGAAGAAACCGAGCTTAGCGTCGATCTGGTTATGTCGCAGGTGGGCTATGAAGATGCCAGTTCGTTTCGGCGTTTATTTCGCCATAGAACGGGCGTGACCCCTAGAGAATATCGCAAGCGCTTTAGTCGACGTTAGCTATATGTTGCAGGACTTAAAGTAAACATCTTGGCTAAATACTGATCTAGATCAACCTAGGTTGCTTAAGTAGGTCTAGGCTGGAGCTGACGTCTTAGCAGGAGCACATGACATGACCGATCCAACTAAACAACCGCAAGCGCAAGAAATAGAGAAAACGCTAAGTTCGCGATTCCCCACGGCTTACACCATTCTCTTTTTACTGATCATTTTCGTAGCGGCCTTAACCTGGATCATTCCAGCGGGTAAGTACGATCGAGTGATGAGCGATGAAGTGGGGCGGGAGATCGCGGTGCCTGGCACCTATCAAGTGGTGGAAGCCAAGCCACAAGGTTTTGTCGATGTCATGCTGGCACCCACGGCAGGCTTTTATAATCCGGATAGCTATGTCGCCAATGCGATTGATGTGGCGTTATTTGTGCTCTTTCTCGGTGGCTTTTTAGGGGTGATGAATGCCACTGGAGCCATTGATACCGGAATTCGCAGTGCCATGCGACGCTTGCAAGGCCGCGAACTGTGGATGATCCCGATCCTAATGACGTTGTTTGCTTTTGGTGGCACCACCTACGGTATGGCCGAAGAAACGCTCGCCTTTTATGCCATTTTGATTCCAGTGATTATTTCCGCCGGCTATGACGCAGTGACCGGTGTGGCGATCGTGATGATTGGCGCAGGCATTGGTGTGTTAGGTTCCACCATTAACCCCTTTGCCACAGTGATTGCCGCGAACGCGGCGAGTATTCCGTTTACTGATGGCATGGGTTTGCGTCTGGTTTTGCTGATTGGCGGTCTGATTATTTGTGCGCTGTATGTGATGCGTTACGCCAAGCGCGTCAAGGAGGATCCTTCGCGCTCGGTGGTGGCTAAACAGTGGGATGCACACCGCGCATACTTTTTACAAAAACATGATGCGAGCGAAGAGAAGTCCGTCTTGACCGGCATGCAAAGCATCGCCTTGGTTATTTTTGCGCTCACCTTTGCTGTGATGATTTGGGGCGTTGCCTCGCAGGGTTGGTGGATGGCGCAAATGGGTGGTTTGTTTATGGGCGCCGCCATTGTGATCGGTTTTATTGGTCGTTTAGGCGAGAAAAAGCTGACTGAAAGCTTTGTTGATGGCGCGCGCGATTTATTGGGTGTGGCCTTAGTGGTCGGCTTAGCGCGCGGTATTGTGGTGATCATGGAGCAGGGCATGATTGCTGACACAATTTTAAACAGTGCAGAAATCACCTTAGGTGGATTACCAGAGTTGGCGTTTATCAACCTGATGTTTTGGATTGAAGTGGGAATGAGCTTCTTTGTGCCGTCTTCTTCTGGTCTCGCCGTTCTGTCGATGCCGATTTTGGCGCCTTTAGCGGACTTCGCCCATGTCGATCGTGCACTGGTGGTAACCGCGTTCCAGTCTGCTAACGGTTTAGTGAACTTAATTAATCCAACCTTTGCCGTGGTTCTGGGTGGTTTGGCCATCGGTCGAGTGTCCTATGACCGATGGTTGGTGTTTGTCTGGCCGCTATTATTAATTTTGACCCTATTTATTACTGCCGTGCTGAGCTTGGGTGCTTTGTTGTAATGAGCCGACTTTGTTGGTTGCTAAGGAGTAAGTAATGACTGAATTAACTTTGGGTGTGCACTCGGAAACAGGCACGTTGCGTCAAGTGATTGTGTGTCGACCTGGCTTGGCACACCGGCGATTAACCCCGTCAAACTGTGATTCTTTGTTGTTTGATGATGTGTTTTGGGTCAAGCAAGCGCAAAAAGATCACGATGTCTTTGTCAGTGTGATGCAAGCGCGTGGTATTGAAGTGCTGGATATTCACGATTTGTTAGCGCAAACCTTGGCGATACCTGAAGGGCGCAAGTGGATTCTCGATCAGCGTATTACCTGGAATGAAATTGGCGTAGGCATGGTCTCTGATCTGCGCGCTTGGATGGATGAATTGC
>JAAXZZ010000171.1 GCA_012719655.1 Gammaproteobacteria bacterium
ATCCAGGCGCGTAAACCTTCAAAAACGCGACGTTCTTCCATGGCGTTGATATAGGTCATCGCCACCAATAAAAACAGCATCAGTTCAGTAAAGTCGAGGAAGTTACGGCTAAAAGCTGCTTTAGTTGCGGTGTGGTCGGGGCTGATAATGCCAATTAACAACCAAATAATACCGGCAGCCAGCAAAACGGGTTTGGATTTACGCAGTTGTAGCTTTTCTTCCAGCACGACGACGATGTAAGCAATCGCAAAAATAAAGACCGCTAAATAACCGGCAAGGCTGGATGTCGCGTTTAAGTGTTGTACCGCTTCAGCAGATTCACTGGCTAAAGCTGGCATCGACAACACTGCAGCAGCAACAAATGTAAATAAACTTCGCAGCATAAAAGTAATCTCAACATGGGCCAAAGGGAGGTAGCGGGAAGGCACGCGCTACGGGCTGTGGTAAATGGTAACAAAATGTAAGACTTTATGCTTGCGCCTAGGAAAATCAGGGATTGTAGATTGGGAGTTGGGGTTGGCTGCGACTGGCTGAAGCGGCCCGTCAGCGCGGGGGAGGGCGTGTAAAGCGATGTGTGCAACTGCTTTAGCTGGTTAGATAAAGGGCGGCCGTTTAAGCGGCCACCCTTAGCATGCATTACTCGATTGAGTCTTTAGCGTCTTGCTTGATCTCGTCGATGGTTTGTTTGCTTGTTTCTGCGGCGGCATCCAGTTTAGCCTTGGCCTCATCTTTTGCTTGCTCGCTTTCTTCAAGAATCTCGTCGAGCTGCTCTTGCGCTTCGGCGGCGTGCTCTTGAATAACTTCGGCTTCTTCAGCGATTTTTTCTTTAACCGCTTCAGTCGCTTCTTGGCTTGCTTCAGTCAATTGCTCAGACTTGTGCTCAATGGCCTCTTTGGTGTCTTGAGCCGCTTCTTTAACGGCTTGTGCGGCGTTGGAGACAGATTCTTTTGCTGCATCTGCTTTATTCTGTGGCTCGCTGTCGCAAGCGGCTAAGCCCAGTGTGGCAGCCAGTACAACAGCAGTAAGGAAAGGCTTTTGCATAATAAATCTCCCTGTAGGTTTTAACATAAGGTTTATGAGTCAATACGCTATCATTCATTGCACGGCATTACTATAAATGAGCAAGAGCAGTGGAACTGCTTCACGTTCTTTCGCCTTCACTGTTTGATTGTGTAAAGAATAAATAAATTAGTCGGTATGATGACGGCGCGCAAGTGACGCTGTGGCTTGCGGATTTTAAAGGCCTGTGCGCTGTACTGAATACATACTGTATCGCTGCAATTAAATACTGCAGGCAATGGCATTCACTGATGTTAAGGGTAAATCAATGGCAGCCTTATTGATTCTTGGCGGCATGTTAATAATTGTTTTGGGTGTGCTCTGGCTGATTGTCTTGGCATTTGGAGTGAGTTTGTTGTGGGGCGTAGGCAGTCTGCTGCCGCCCGTTTTATTGCTGTTTATTATCAGCTGTTGGAGTGTGGCGCGAAAAGCGGTGGTTTTTATTGCCTTAGGCTTTGTGCCTTTGATTGTGGGGCTGACCCAGCTTGCCAGTATGGACGCGTCGCGCGTTGAAGCGTTGCTTAATTTAAGCTGGCTGCAAGGTGATGAAAGCACGCCTAACAGTACGCAGATCGAATTAAATGGCGAGTTGTATGGTCAGCCTTTTCGCCCACAATACGGTGAATTGATCGATGGTGTGTTGCTGCTGCGTGAAGGTAAAGATTTTTTTGCGCAGCGCGAGTTACGCATTGCTTTGCCCACAGGAACCACAGTATCGGCACAGGGCTTGCGTTTAGATGTTTTGCCACAAGATGTGGATGGGCTGCCGGATATTGAGATCATGTGGCTGTTGCCTGAGCACAGCTTGCCTGAAGCACGACGTATTAGCCGTGGTTATACCTTGCATTTGGATTTGCAGCAGCAGGCGCCCAACCTGTTAACAGGGAACTTTCATTTGGTGCTGCCGCCACAGTTTAAAACCTCGATGAGCGGTGAAATACAGCTGTTAAGTGATCGCTTGCATTATCGTGATGGCAAAGTTGATCGCAGTTATGACGATGTCAGCACCCTTGAGTATGTGGTGCATGACTACCTTGAACGACGTTTTAATCAAGATGTGATCGTTGAGCCTTTCGCCACTCCAGAAGCCTTCACGGTGCCGCTGGCAATGGATGTGCAGGTGTATGTCGGCGAGCAATTGCGCCGTGTGCCAGTGCGTTTTATTAAAAACGCTAACGCTGAATGGGCGATCGAAAACGACACTTATTCGCCCCGTTCGGCCCCAGTCTTACCTGCAGAGTTGGTCGCTAGCGTCGCCGAGCAGATTGCTCAAGCACCGAAAACAGTTCGCAGTGTCGATCGTCGTGTGCGTTTTACCCTGCAGCGCCTATTGGTCAATCCTGCCCAATATCAATATTTGCAGATGCATGTTGTAACAGTCCAAGGTAATCAGGTGAAAGGGCGTTTTATGGGCTTAGACACTGAAGGGGCGTTGATCATTAGCCGTGAATTAAAAGCGCCGGGTACCGTGAGCTTTACCTTTGCGCCCGTTGAAATTGCTGAGATCACCTTGCTAGAACCTTGACTGCAATGCGCTCTTTGTAGCCATTGAATTTTTACTATCGAGCCCCATATCCACTGCATCGCCCGTACTGCGTGGCATGTTTAGTGGATATGGAGTTAATGAAAATGGCTGTTGAAGCACAAAAAGAAACGCTAGGTTTTCAAACCGAAGTCAAACAACTGCTGCATTTAATGATTCACTCGCTGTACTCAAATAAAGAAATTTTTCTGCGCGAGCTGATTTCTAACGCCTCCGATGCGGCTGATAAACTGCGCTTTGAAGCCTTGTCGGCGCCTGAGTTGCTGGAAGGTGATTCTGAGCTAAAAATCCGTATCAGCTTTGATAAAGAAGCCAACACCTTAACCATTGAAGACAACGCCATTGGTATGAGCCGCGATGATGTGATCAATCATCTGGGGACCATTGCCAAATCAGGTACGGCTGAGTTTTTCAAGAACTTATCCGGTGATGCAAAAAAAGACTCACAGCTGATTGGGCAGTTTGGTGTCGGCTTTTATTCGGCGTTTATTGTGGCTGACAAAGTTGAAGTCTTTACCCGTCGTGCTGGCGCACCGGCCGCAGAAGGTGTGCTGTGGAGCTCAAAGGGTGAGGGTGAGTTTGATTTATCGAATATTGAAAAAGCCGAGCGCGGCAGCCGTATTGTGCTGCATCTGAAAAAAGATGAAAGCGAGTTTGCCGATGGCTGGCGTTTGCGCAATATCATCAAAAAATACTCTGACCATGTTGGTTTACCGATTGAGCTGCCCAAACAAACATCGGGCGAAGAGCAAGAAGCTGATGCGGCCGTTGAATGGGAAGTGGTTAACCGTGCTAGCGCGTTGTGGACGCGTCCGCGCACTGAAATTAAAGACGAAGAGTACCAAGAGTTTTATAAACATGTCTCTCACGACTTTGAGAACCCACTGACCTGGAGTCATAACAAAGTTGAAGGCAAGCTTGAGTACACCTCGCTCCTTTATGTGCCGACCCGTGCGCCCTTTGATTTATACCAACGTGAAGCGCCGCGCGGCTTAAAGCTCTATGTGCAGCGCGTATTTATTATGGATCAGGCGGATGAGTTCTTACCCTTATACCTGCGCTTTACTAAGGGCGTGGTTGATTCCAATGATTTATCGCTGAACGTTTCCCGTGAGATTCTGCAAAAAGATCCTGTGATCGACAGCATGAAGTCTGCGCTGACCAAGCGTGTGCTGGATATGTTGGAGAAAATGGCCAAGAACAACCCAGAAGATTATAAAAAGTTCTGGGCCGCCTTTGGTCAGGTGCTCAAAGAAGGTCCGGCAGAAGATTTTGCTAACAAAGAGAAAATCGCCGGTCTGTTGCGTTTTGCTTCAACCCACAGCGGTAATGATGAGCAGGTTGTGGCGCTAAGTGATTACATTGCGCGCATGAAAGAGGGGCAGGACAAGATTTACTACCTGACCGGCGAAAGCTATGCCCAGGTTAAAAACAGTCCGCACTTGGAAGTGTTCCGCAAGAAAGGCATTGAAGTGCTACTGCTGACGGATCGCATTGATGAGTGGCTGATGAGCTACTTAACGGACTTTGATGGCAAAGGCTTTGTCGATGTGGCTCGTGGTGATCTTGACCTTGGTGCCCTCGATAGCGAGGAAGACAAGCAAGCACAAGATGAAGTGGCCAAAAGCAAAGAAGCGTTAGTGACGCGCTTGAAAAAAGTTTTGGCAGATCAAGTCGCGGATGTGCGTGTTTCTCACCGCCTGACTGACTCGCCCGCGATTTTGGCAATTGGTGAGCAGGATTTGGGCTTGCAAATGCGACAAATCCTTGAGGCTTCAGGGCAAAAAGTGCCTGAGTCAAAACCTGTGTTTGAAATTAACCCGACGCACACATTGGTTGAGAAGCTCGATGCTGAGAGCAATGAGCAGCGCTTTGAAGATTTGTCGATGATCTTGTTTGATCAAGCGGCCTTGGCCGCCGGTGATAGCTTAAAAGACCCCGCCGCCTATGTGCAGCGTTTGAATAAGCTGCTGGTTGAATTAAGCAACTAAGGGCTTGTTTAGCTGAGTAAAAAAACCGCGAAATCATCGCGGTTTTTTTATGTTTGATAGCATCTTGAGCGGTATATAGAGTCAGATCGTTTTGCTGAACTATGGCACTGTCGGGACGAAAGCCTTTGTACATTGCCGGCATTGCTTTAGACTTACGCGCCTTATTTGATGCTTAAGCTAAAGGACCCTCATGAATACCTCTTCAGCAACATCAGCTGATTTTAGTCGGCGTGATGTATTTGCACTGGGCTTTATGACGTTTGCGCTGTTTCTCGGCGCTGGCAATATTATTTTCCCTGCTGAATCCGGTTTACAAGCGGGGGCTTCAGTGTGGCGTGCAGCCACTGGCTTTTTGCTGACCGGGGTTGGTTTGCCGCTATTGACTGTGGTTGCTTTGGCACGAGTCGGTGGTGGTTTGACCGCATTGACCCAGCCACTGGGTAAGGCGGCCAGTACGGTACTAGCGGTGGCCGTGTATTTGGCAATTGGACCGTTTTTTGCCACGCCGCGCACCGCTGTGGTGTCTTATGAGATTGGTGTTGTGCCTTTCTTTGGCAGCAGTGATTGGGGCTTGTTAATCTATTCAACGGCCTATTTTGCCTTGGTGCTGTATTTATCCCTCACGCCTAATAAAATCATTGACCGCATTGGCTCGTTGATTACCCCAGTGTTATTGCTGGCTCTGGTGATTCTTGGTGGTGCTGCTTTTTTAAAACCTGCCGGCTCGGTGGGTGAAGCGCTGGCGTTGTATCAACAAGAAGCATTTTTACAGGGTTTCTTACATGGCTATTTGACCATGGATGCGTTGGGTGCTTTAGCCTTTGGTGTGGTGATTGCCAGTGCCTTGCGCAGTAAAGGCGTGCAGGCGGATCGCTTGATTACGCGTTACTCGATCTA
>JAAXZZ010000172.1 GCA_012719655.1 Gammaproteobacteria bacterium
GGGTAGTATTTGTCATGGCGTATCGCTCTACTGTTAATTATTTCTTGTCGGAAACAATCAACAGGATACGCCACCCTCTTTTCCCCTCATACACCACAAATGACTATAGCTCGTTTAAATCTCACTGCCAGTAGTTTTTCCAATGTTGAGCTTGATGAAGCAGACAACTTTGATGGTTATTCTGCGGCGCTAGAACTGACCGTGCCGTTTGATAGTAATAAGCAATTTAGGTTTTCGCTGCCCTTCTACACGAAGGGGAATGCTCAGTTGAAACCAGGTGGGCAATCCATCGATATTGATGGTTATGGTGGTGTATTTGATTATTCAACCGTGCAATTTGAGCATCAAAAATACTTTGCTGACGAAGCAGGTTTTAATTTGGGCTATAGCGTCGGTGGCGGTGTAAGAACGGCTGTGCTGGATACGGGAACGGGTGATTATTACAACCACACAGGAAAAATACTGTTGCTTGGCATAAATATGGACAAGAGTATTTATGACGAGACTCAGCTGCTGCTCAATGCCGGTGTGCGTTATTACTTTGACGCTGATGATCTGCACCCGCGAGGCTTAAATAGCTGGGTGTGGGCTGATATTAAGACTGCGATTCTCTTTAAGCCATGGAGCCACTCTGTGCGCCCAGCGATTGAGCTGACGTATTTGGGTGGTTTTAATGACTATAACGCGGTGTCTTTGATTCCTCAGCTGATCATTCAAGTCGCTGATAATACTTCTTTGAAGCTGGGCGGTATTATCGGTTTGACCAGTGATGGCAATCAGGCGGGCGTTACTAGTGAGCTTGCGGTCAGTTTTAAATTATTTGTTTAAGATTCAATGACTGACGAGTGTATCTGAATGCACAAAACTCATGGTGCATTCAGTTGGATGTCAGGAAAACCCAAAAAGGAGAACGTCATGTCACAGGATCGCTTCACAGAAGTTACCAGCCAATCGTGGTTAAGCCGTATCGGTGGCGCTATCAAAGGCGTCTTGATGGGGTTCGTGTTGTTTATTCTCGCATTCCCTTTACTGTTCTGGAACGAGGGGCGGGCCGTAACAACCTACAAGACCTTGAAAGAAGGCGGCAACATTGTCGTCAGTGTCGCGGCTGATAGGGTCGATGCTGCTAACGCAGGGCGCCTGATTCATGTGAGCGGATTTGCTGATACCAACGCCACCTTGGCAGACCCTGTGTTTGGCGTGTCAGCAAAAGCGCTGAAACTCAAGCGAACTGTGGAAATGTACCAATGGAAGGAAAACACCAGTAGCGATACGACGAAGAAACTCGGTGGCGGCACGGAAACGGTTACCGAGTACTCCTACAGCAGAGAGTGGTCGGAAAGGATTATCAACTCGGATGGCTTTAAGCAAGCAGGTGGCCACCAGAATCCTACGGCTATGCCGTATAGCTCAACAGAGCAAATCGCCGACAGAGTGACCTTATCGGCTTTTACTTTATCCCCGCGCCTAGTCGGTAAAATCGATAGCTATGAACCGTTGGTGATAAACAGTGATACACCGTTGCCAAAAGCGATCAGAAGAACCGGTCAATTGTATGATGCAGGCTTTTACATCGGTGCTAATCCAGCCAGTGCGCAGGTTGGCGATATGCGGGTCAAGTTCGCTCTGGTTAAGCCTGTAGACGTGAGTGTGATCGCGAAACAGTCTGGGAATACTTTTGAGCCTTACGTTGCCAAAGCCAGAGGTTCGATTGAGCTTCTACAGACAGGCGTGCACTCGTCTGAAGCGATGATCCAAGCAGCGCAGGACAGCAACACGGCGATGACCTGGCTTATCAGGTTGGCTGGCTTTATTTGCATGATGATAGGACTGAATTTGTTTCTCCGGCCGCTTTCGGTTATCGCTGATGTTTTGCCCATTGCCGGCACAATAGTCGCAGCCGGTGCAGGTGTGATTGCGTTCCTCGTGGCAGCTCCCGCATCGCTTATCACCATCGGTATTGCATGGCTGTTCTACCGACCGCTGCTTGGCATCATACTGATTGCTATTGCTGTGGGTTTGACTGTCGTTTTGAAAGGCAAACTCAAGTCTGCTAAAACAGTGGAAGCCGCTTAAAAGAGCATGTATGACGTGGGAGAGGTTCGACCAGCAGTGGCTTTCTTAGTGTGGGTAAGGTTGTCAGGGAAAGTCGGGTGCTGAAGGAAATGATTGCTTTCGTCACTTTTGTACTTTTACCCGCCCTGGCAGCTGGCTCCGGACGGATTCTATGTGGAATGCTATCCAGTGAGCTGAGTAAAATCCTGCGAATGCTAAATATGATTTTTGCTCAACCGCAGTCTAAACGCTAGGAGAGACGGACTAACGCATGAAGAAAATAATATTTTGGTTATTGATCCTTGTTGCGTGTTGGTCCATCTATAACCGTACAGGGCAGGTTCAGTTAGGACCGGGTGTGATGGCACCTGAAGCGCCGCAGCAAACTAGCATCAGCACACCGGTGAGTCACCGTGTCAATAAATACGAGATTACCGAGCTGGCGCAGTTTGAAATTAAAGCAAAAGTTCTAGCCAAGAAAGATTACCAATTTGATCGGGGCGCAGATATTTCACCCACTGACCTAGCCTTAGGTTGGGGCAATATGTCTGATGAGCGAGTGCTCGAAAACATTAAAATATCGCAATCGGGTCGGTTTTATCATTGGCGTGTTGATGCCTTTCCAATTCCTCGCCGTGAAATAGAAACCCACAGTGCAAATATGCATCTTATTCCTGCTAACGATTTCGTTGAGAAAGCCATTGGTAAAATACGCCAAGGCTTGGATTAACGTTTCACACTGTGCACAAGCCCATTTACCACGAATATGGCGCTCCACGGTGAATTCACCTGGTACGTAATCCAGCTTTTCACTGACGTCTTCGCCAATACGCTTAAGCTGGCAACCGCAGTTGCACTGGGTATTTTCTGGCTCGTGGTGAATCAAAGTGCGTGGCAGTTCTGGTGGCAGCGGTGCGCGTTTGGGTTGTTTTTTAGCTTGCGCTGGAGCGTCTACAGCAGTGAGCTCCGCCAGTTCTATTTCAATAGCGGCAAGGTCACCCTCAATGAGCTCATCCAATAGGCTGGCTTGAAGGTCATTCATCTGCTCACTGCGCTGAGCGTACTTATGACGTTTCAGAGTCGCCAGTTCATGGCTCAGTTTCTCGATGACCGCATCGCGGTGTACGATCACTCAATCTTTTTGATTCAGTAATTGTTCCTTAGCGGCCAGCGACGCCATCAACTCCGTGGTTAAGGTTCGGAGTTGATCGGCAGAGAGCTGGCTAAGATCGAGAGGTTTTGACATGCCGAGCAGTATGCCAAAACACAAACGTTGTGGCGATTCGCCATGTTGATGATGGTCTGAGATACCGGTTTGTGGTTACAAAACCGAGATAACCCCAGCTGCACCCAGACGCTGCCAAGGCAGCCCTTGCACCAAAGCAGCCAGCTGTTCATCGTCCAACTGCAGTTGCTTGCCACGCCACGTTTCACCCCAATGAAACTTGCCTTTATTCAGTCGACGAGCACAGAGCCAGACACCCAAACCATCATGAATCAACACTTTCATTCGGTTACCACGCTTGTTGGCAAATAGATAAGCGCAATGCGGCCGAGCTGAGCCAAATACCTGAACGACACGCGCCAATGCGGTGTCTGGCCCGGCACGCATATCCAGTGGTTCTGTTGCTAGCCAGATTTCATCAATGCGGATCATTGCAGCAACGTGCGCAAAAATAGTGCGCACTGATGAGCCTGCTCCGTAGGCCACTCGACCACAATTGGTCCACTAGGCTGTGGAATTTCAATGCGTATGCAGTTGCTGTTTTTCACTGCTGGAGCAACTGCCGCTGGCAAATTAATCGGCACGAACGCTGGTGGTAGCTGTTGATCTGACTGCTTTGACTCAGTAATCCAGCGCCTAAGCAGGTTGGCGTTTAGATCATTATCCAAAGCAATGCGTGCAACTGATGCGCCAGGAATTTGGCTTTCAGCCACCAACTGGGCTTTGAACTCAGGGGAATATTGACGACGCTTACGATAAGGCCGAGTTGCTCTTACGTTGCTCATAGATAGTGTCCGCTAAGAAATAAGTGGACACTATCTTGACGGCTACGCCGCCAAGCTCAAGATGGGTTTGCCGGACGCTTACGGATTAACCACGCTTATTTAGGTTCGCGATAATGTTGTTGCTGTAGCAGGTCAATACCACAGTCAAAACTTTCCACCCAAGTTAAAAAAGCATTAATCATGTCTTTGCCTTTAAATGGGCGGCCATGCTGTGGAACAATCATTTCGACATCCATTTCACGCACCATATTGGCCCACAAATGCGTCACTTTTTTGCTGACCATATAGCGGCGGTGAAAGCCTTCCATAGAGGGCACATGATCAGCGAAGTTACTGACCGGTTGTGCATCATCGACAAGTGAAGCGCCCATATCGCCAGAAAAAAGAATCTTACTGGTCGGGTCATAGAGTTGGAAATTACCCACGGAGTGTAAAAAATGTGCAGGAATTGCCTTTAGTTTGCTTTTGCCTAAGGGGAAAGTCGAGCCTTGATCAGGGACCGCAATCACCCTTTCGCTGGTTGAAATGCCGTGGCTGACGGTTAAATAACCCGCTGTCAAATGGGGTAAGAAGCGTGCCCATAACTTGGAAGTAATCACTTTGGCTCTGGTGTGTAACAACCATTTGTCCAGCGCGGCGATAATGTCGGGGTCTTGGTGAGAGGCAAAAATATAAGTCAAATCTCTCAGGTTAATGCACTTGGATAACTCCATCGAGAGTGGTGTGTAGGTCAGGTCACCGCCCGGATCGAGCAGCAAGGATTGGCCACTATCAGTGATTAAAAATTGGTTGGACTGGATGCCATCGCCAGTGACTAAGTCATCGAACATGAGGCATTGATGACTGCCATTATCAAATAACACAATAGGGTCGCGCCGCATAATAAACTCACTTGTTAAAATAAAGCGGGACTATGCCAGCGTTGTACAGTTTGGAACTGATTTATATCAACCCCAGTGCGTTTTGTGCAACCTCCAATCGTCGCATACGTGCACTGCGGGCAATCTCTAATATTGCTTTATCACGCTGCCAAGCCTGTGCTGTGGTCTGACAAGAATACGTATTAAGGGCTTGAGTGATCGGCGGGTGTAGGTCGGTAAATTGCGCTAAAAGACCGGCGAGCAAGAGATGGGTGGCTGCTTCTGTGTGCGGTTGCTGCAGGATTGCTTTAAGTCCAGCCAAAACTGCAAGCAGTTTTAATTGCAACTCTTGTGGCCATTGATCGAGCAGGCTTTGTCCATACAGCCAAGCGCATAAGGCCGCTAATACATGGGCATCTTCAAGTGTGCGAAAGGCTTTGCTGTAATCATTCCAACCGTCACCGGCCAGTACCTTGCATTGAGCTTGGCTAAAGCCAACAGAACAGTGGGGTATATCCGGCAGTAGCGCCAGTGTTGGGCCCGCCTGCAAGGTTACACCTGTACTGTCGGTTGCAACCCATGCTGCAGTGAGATGGGGTGCATGCTGATCGGCCTCGTCACGCGCTAAGACAATCAACCATTGCGCAGCATGGCCGCCGATGACAAAGTCTTTGTGTCCGCTGATATGACCATTAATCAACCGCGTCTGCATATCAGTAACTTTGCTGGAACCTTGCTCACTGACGCATAGCGCGCCAATGCTCCGCGGTGCTGAGGGTAGCAATGCCCGTAACGCTGCTTGATAGCCAGCGAGAAAAGCTAAGCCAGGAGTGGCCGCTAAGCGACCACCGTAAATCGCCATTTCGCATGTTGGGTAACCTGTTGTGGATTCGCAGAGCTCAGAAAACCATGTACTCATCTCAGTGTGCGGCGAGCGTGGTAACGGGCCGAGCAGGGTAGACCAGGGCATGCAATGTCCTTAATAACGAATAACAAGGGATAAGTATCGAAATAACAGTGTGCTAAACCATTGCTGAACTGGCAAGGGTTACAGTGCACTAAGCCCAGTAGAACATCCACGCATCAGTTGGAGATTGCTAAGCTCTGCTTAGCTTGACGGCTAAATCTGCTAAACTACACGCCTTGTTTTGGAGATTTTCAGTTATGCCGCACGCCGTATCGCGTTTACGTGATCAACGCTTAGCACGCAGTGAGAAACCCTTTTTAGCCCGCGGTGCGCATTTAGTGCGCTGCCCGCGTTGTCGCGTCGGTATTGAATACTGTATGTGTGCTTGGCAGCCTAAAGTGACGGCACACAGTGCGGTGTGTTTGCTGATGTATGATACTGAGCCGCTCAAACCGACCAATACCGGCTGGCGCATTGCTGATGTAGTGCCAGATACGTTTGCCTTTAGTTGGTCACGAACCGAGGTTGATGAAAATATCCTCGCACTCTTGGCTGATCCACAGTGGCAGCCTTTCGTGGTATTTCCTGAAGAGTATGTGCCTGTCGAGCGGGTGGTGCGCGATGTACCTCAGGCGCAATTGCACGCAGCAGGCAAGCGGCCATTGTTTGTGGTGCTTGATGGAACTTGGACTGAGGCACGCAAAATGTTTCGTAAGTCTGCTTATCTGGCGCACTTACCCGTGTTGAGTTTGCAGCCAGATGATATCTCCCGTTATCGTTTACGCCGCTCAACCCGTGAAGAGCATTTATGTACCGCTGAAGTGACTGCACTTTGCTTGCATTTAGCGGCTGATGTGTCCGCCGCGGATGCCTTAGAGCAGTGGTTTGCGCGTTTCAGTCGGCATTATTTAGCCGGGCGCAAACCTCCGTCCATAGCAGAACAACGCGCCCTGCATGAGGGCAGCGCCTGGTAAGTGTTAAGTGCATTTATTTTTAACAGTTAAATGGCGATGCCTTCTGCGCGGAAGTGCTCCACATATTGCTTATCAACTTTGACAATATGGTTGGTGAGCCAGCTTTTTAATAGATTTAACGCCTCTATACCAACAGTTTCACCCATGTCGTGGCGAGTGAGTAAACCCATAACTTTCTCGCAAAAGATATTGTGCTGGGCCTTATGTGCGTCGCTTTCTGGGTAGCCCAAGCGATCAAAGATCTCTTCTTCGACGATAAAGTGGTTCATAGTGTAGTCCATCAGTTGCTCTAAAATAGCGCCTAGTTCTGCCGCTTGAGCTTCTCCTGTGCTGAGCAATGCATGCAAGCTGTTGGTGGTATCGACCAGCCAGCGATGTTGCTTATCAATTTCAGCAATTCCAACTTCTAATTGTTCACTCCACGGCATAAAAAGCATGGTCACTCTCTCTTTCTGTTGTTTTTATAATGGCTTCTATATAGCGATAACTCGCGCGCTGAAGCGTTGACACTGGTCAATAGAATGTTAGCTGTTGCCTTGTGTGTTGGCTTTAGGATGAGTGAAAAACAAGATTTTCCCGCTGTTTTGCTTTATAGTTAGCAAGCTAACTAATATTTAAGTGAATCGCAATGACAGCCAAGCAAAAACCTTTATACGGTATTTTATTGATTCTTTGTGCCAGTGGCTTATTGGCTAGCCACGATGGCGTGTCTAAGCATTTAACCCATGCATACCCTTTGGTGATGGTGATTTGGGCACGTTATGCCGTGCAAAGTATGGCGATGTTCGTACTGTTTTTTCCAAAAATGCGTTGGGCTATCGTGCGCACTCGACGTCCACTCTTACAGCTGTTGCGTGCACTCGCTTTGTTGAGCATCAGCGTGCTATTTATCGGTGGTTTACGTTATATCCCCCTCGGTGAAGCCACTGCGGTGATGTTTTTAGCGCCTTTAATTGTGACGCTATTGTCGGCGGTCTTCCTGCAGGAAAAAATTAGCAAAGGGCAGTGGCTGGCGGTAGGTGTTGGCTTCTTAGGCGTGCTACTGATTGTTCGGCCAGGGGGCGCATTGTTTAATCCGGCCATTGCACTGCCGATGAGCGCCTCATTTTGTTTTGCAGTTTATCAATTGATTACTCGCCGCTTAGCCAGCACGGATCATGCGGTGACGAGTAATTTCTTATCAGGACTATTTGGCACATTGGCTCTAACCATGCTATTGCCCGGCCAATATACTTTAGCGTTACCTAAAACTGACTGGGGCTTTATCCTAGTGCTTGGATTGCTGGCGATGACGGCGCACATGTTATTAACTGTGGCGTTAAAATACTCTAGCGCGGCAACTTTGGCGCCTTTTACTTACATGCAAATTATTTTTGCGGGCTTGATTGGCTATCTGGTATTTGAGCATGTACCCGATATGTTGTCGTTGCTAGGTGTTTTAGTGATCAGTTGTAGTGGTTTAACAGTGGCTTACTTACAGCACCGCCGCGCTACAGATCAGCTATGAGGCTAGATTATCGAATGCTAAAAGCTGAGGTCTTTGAGCAGCTCTTGCAGTTTAATTAGCTCTATGGGCTTCGCTAAATGGCCATCCATTCCAGCTTGTCGCACACGCTGCTTGTGCTCCGGCAGCACGTGGGCCGATAGGGCGAAAATAGGCAAGCGCTTGAGTCCATGACGTGCTTCGTATTCACGGCGTTGTTGAGTGGCAGTAAAGCCATCCATAACCGGCATTTCACAGTCCATCAGCACTAAATCAAAAGTGTTTTTCTGCATCATCACTAAAGCGATTTCGCCATTGGCTGCTACGTCAACTGTTGCACCTAAAGTGCGCAATAAACCACTGATGACTTTTACGGAAATCAAATTATCTTCCACAACCAAAATATGTTTGCTGCTCAGTTGCTGCTGCGCTTGACTAGTGAGCGGCTGGTGAGCGAAAGCTCGTCGTAAAGTCGTTTTCAAAGTTGAGCCACTGAGGGGCTTCATTAGTACATAGGCAATGCCTGCATTGCGTGTGGTAACAGGATCGGTATCACTGCTGCTGGTGAGCATAATGAGGGTGGTGTCTTGAGTTAAAAGAGGATCCTCTTTGAGGCGCACGGCGAATTCAAGGGCTTTGGTTTTATTGCTGTCTTCACTGATTAAAATGGCAGCAAAGCGTTGTCCTTGGTGGGCTTGATTGCGCAAATAAGCCATGGCATCAGTGCTGGATGAGCGTGTAGCGACCTGTAAGCCCCACTCGCTGCATTGTTGCGCCAGAACCTTTTGATAGAGTGTGTTGCTATCAATAATAAGAATTTTTTTGTTGTGTAGCACTGCATCATCTTTGCTCGATGTTGATGCTAGGTCGGCCGGGCTTAATGGAATGTTAAAGGTGAATTGATTGCCGCCGTCGATAGACTGAATATTCAAGCTACCGTTCATTAGGCTTAAGAGTTGGTTGGCAGTAATAATGCCCAAGTGGCCACCAATAAAAGAAGCGCTGAGCAAGTCTTTACTCTGCAGTTGCGCCGTGCTGAGGGTGTGGCGCTCTTCATCACTTAAAGGGGTGCCGTTATCTTGCACGCAAAATACCAGTTGAGAATTGTTGGCACTATTTTCCACCGTCACACTCAGGATCACTTCGCCTTGTTGCGTGCGTTGGAAAGCATTTTTGAGGATACTCAGTAGAATTTGTCGCAAGCGCACGGGGTCACCCATTAGCGTCTCCGGTGCTTGCGGCTGTAAAAACACCGCAAACTCAACCTGCTGTTCTTGAGCGGTATGTTCAAAGGCTTGCGTGCATTCGCGCAATAGACTGGCTAAATTAAACTCAGAATAGCCCAGCACGATTTCATTTGATTCAAGGCGGGAGATATCCAATATCTCGTTAATGAGTGACAGCAACTCATTGCCAGAGCTATGCAATGTTTGTGCATAATCGCGCTGTTTGCTCGACAGTGGCGTGTCTAGCAGTAGGGTTGCCATGCCTAAGACACCGCTTAATGGCGTACGTATCTCGTGACTGATTTTTGCTAGCAGCTCTGATTTTGCCCGTTGCTCTGCTTGTTCACTGACGTACTGCTTGGATTGATTGGCGCGTTTAACCCACTGTGCATAATGGCTTTGGCTTAGCCCTGCGCTAATAATAAAACCGGCTAAGGGTACCGCAATAAGTGCTGTGATAATGGCTATGGTTGGTGAAATAAATGACTCATTGGTAAACGAAGGCCAGACAGCGATTAGCGCAACAAATAAAATTAGAAAGCCAATCAGCAAGGTGCGAGCAGGATTAAACTGATTCTGCCAGAGCAAAAAGAGTGAGCCTAGCACATAGACGGCCGAGCTGATGAGCAAGCAATAAGTGAGTAAGTGAGCCGCGCTGGCTTTTAACAGCAGTAACGCCACACCGACTATGCCAAGTAATGTCATGTGCCACACTATTTGTTGCTTGAGGCGTTTCCATTTGCTGTGCTTGGGAATGCACTGTAAGCACAGGCTATGTGTAAATAGCATGCATAAGACAATCGGTGCATAGATAAAATCGCTAGTGAAGTTGACGTAAAAAGAAGTGGGCGCAGCTGAGATGTTGGCTAAAAAAAATAAGAATAGCAGCAGCATACTTAGAGCAATAGCTAAGAGTAAGTTGCAAGTAAAACGAGCGTAAAGATAGTGAATTAGGTTGTAAAAAATGGTGGCAAGCGTGCAGCCCAATAATAGACCAACCAGCAGAGGATGTTGCGCGCTAACTGAGAGTTCGCTGAAGTATTGTTGGGTTAAAAAACCAAATTCAGAGACGTTTTCAATGTTGAACAAAAGCCCGTAATAGCGCGGTACGCTGATCAGCATAAATAACCAGCCAACCATTAAGCTGGCGAATAAGGCCGCGGTTAGGCGAATAGGATTCACGTCAGTACGTAGCGCCTCATGTGTGCATTAAGGCTCCCCGTAGACTTTTGATCATGGAGAGCCTTAGAGCGGCTAGCTGTTATTGCTGCTCGCGAGCAATGGCGCGATAGCCAATGTCTTTACGGTAAAAACTGCCTTCCCAGCTGATTTTTTCAGCCAGTTTATAGGCATTAGCTTGAGCTTCGGCAACGCTGTTACCCAGTGCTGTAGCACAGAGCACACGGCCGCCGGTGTTGATGATTTTACCCTCTTTGAGACTGCTGCCGGCGTGGAATACTTTTCCTTCTAACTGCGCGGCTGCATCTAAACCTTTAATTTCATGCCCCGCACTGTAATCGGCTGGGTAACCACCGGAGGCAATCACGACGCCTAAGCTTGGGCGTGGATCCCACTGTGCTTCAACTTTATCTAATGCTTTGGCTAGCGCGGCTTCAATCAGTAGCACTAAACTGGACTCTAAACGCAATAAAATCGGCTGAGTTTCAGGATCACCAAAACGGCAGTTGTACTCAATGATTTTTGGTGCGCCGTCTTTATCAATCATCAGTCCAGCATATAAAAAGCCGGTGTACACATTGCCTTCAGCGGCCATACCGCGCACGGTTGGGTAGATGATTTCATCGAGCACCCGTTGATGCACTGCATCGGTGACGACTGGGGCTGGTGAGTAAGCGCCCATGCCTCCGGTATTGGGCCCAGTGTCGCCATCGCCGACACGTTTGTGATCTTGGCTGGTGGCCATCGGTAAAACGTTTTCACCATCGACCATGACGATAAAACTGGCTTCTTCACCTTCTAAGAACTCTTCGATGACCACGCGCGAGCCCGCATCACCAAAAGCATTGCCGGCCAGCATATCAATCACCGCGGCTTCAGCTTCGGCTAAAGTCATGGCGACAATCACGCCTTTTCCTGCCGCTAAACCATCGGCTTTAATCACAATCGGTGCACCTTGCTCGCGCAAGTAAGCCAAGGCAGGCTCTACTTCGGTGAAATTGGCATAGCGACCGGTTGGGATGTTGTGGCGCGCTAAGAAATCTTTAGTGAACGCTTTTGAGCCTTCCAGTTGTGCGGCAGCGGCGGTTGGGCCATAGATGTCGAGGTTGCGCAGACGAAACGTATCAACCACACAAGCGACCAAAGGCGCTTCCGGTCCAACAATAGTGAGCGCAACATTGTTGTGCTCAGCAAAGTCAGCCAGTTGATCAATGGCTAAGACATCAATGGCGACGTTTTCACACTTGCTTTCCGCGGCTGTACCGGCATTGCCAGGCGCAATAAAGATTTTCTCGACGCGTGGATCTTGCGCCACCTTCCAAGCCAATGCGTGTTCGCGTCCGCCATTACCGATAATTAAAATATTCATAGAAAACGGTCCTTTAAAGAGCAATTAATGGCGGAAGTGACGTATGCCGGTAAATACCATAGCAATGTCAGCTTCATCAGCTGCAGCAATCACTTCAGCGTCACGCATGGAACCGCCTGGCTGAATGACTGCACGAATACCCGCTTTCGCCGCGTTATCTAACCCATCGCGGAAAGGGAAGAAGGCATCAGAGGCCATCACCGCACCAGCCACTTGCAAGCCCGCTTGTTCTGCTTTAATTGCCGCAATGCGTGCTGAATTAACACGGCTCATTTGGCCTGCACCAACACCTATGGTCTGCCGATTTTTCGCATAGATGATTGCGTTTGATTTGACAAACTTAGCCACTTTCCAAGCAAAGATTAAGTCGTGGATTTCTTGCTCGCTGGGTGCGCGCTTGGTCACCACTTTGAGGTCTGCAGCAGTGATCATTTGAATGTCACGGCTTTGCACTAATAAACCGCCATTGACGCGTTTGAAGTCCCAGTCAGCACAGCGCTCAGCGGGCCATTGGCCGCATTCGAGCAAGCGTACATTTGCTTTGTTCGCCACCACATCACGAGCGGCTTGGCTGATGCGTGGGGCTATAATCACTTCAACAAACTGTCGGTCAACAATGGCTTGCGCTGTTGCAGCATCGAGTTCACGGTTAAATGCAATAATTCCGCCAAAGGCTGATTCGCTGTCGGTGGCGTAAGCTAAGTCATAGGCTTTACGGATACCACCTTCTTCGTCAGTGGCGACCGCTACACCGCAAGGGTTGGCGTGTTTCACAATCACGCAGGCGGGTTTGACAAAACTTTTTACGCACTCAAGTGCTGCATCGGTATCGGCCACGTTATTAAACGACAGTTCTTTACCTTGCAACTGTACGGCACTGGCAACGCTGGCTTCTTGTGGTTGTGCTTCGCGGTAAAACGCGGCACTTTGGTGCGGGTTTTCACCGTAACGCATGTCTTGGACTTTTATAAACTGGGTATTGAAGGTCTTCGGGAAGGTGATGCGTTGCTGCGTGCTAAGGGTTTCTGCAGATTGATCAATCGTGCCTAAATAGTTAGCGATCATGCCGTCGTAGGCGGCAGTATGCTCAAAAGCTTTCAGGGCGAGGCTGAAACGCTGCGCGTAGCTTAAGCCGCCATCTTTTAGACTTTCAAGAATATCAGCGTAGTCGCCAGCATTAACCACAATGGTGACATCTTTATGGTTCTTTGCCGCGCTGCGCACCATGGTCGGTCCGCCGATATCAATGTTTTCAATGGCATCCGCTAATGTACAGCCTGGCTTGGCGACTGTTGCCGCAAAGGGATAGAGGTTAACCGCGACTAAATCAATGGGCTTGATGCCGTGTTCTGCCATGATTGCTGCATCAATGTCGCGACGACCAAGAATGCCACCGTGGATTTTCGGGTGTAGAGTTTTTACTCGGCCGTCCATCATTTCTGCAAAACCGGTATAGTCAGCGACTTCGATGGCAGGGATGGCATTCTCTTGCAGTAATTTAAAAGTACCACCTGTCGATAAAATCTCTACGCCTAAGGCGTCAAGCGCTTGGGCAAATTCAACAATACCTGTTTTATCAGAAACACTGATTAAAGCGCGGCGAATAGGCGTTTTTGCTGTGTGGTCAGTCATTCGATTTCCTAGCTGTAAACGGCAAGCTGCAAAAGACCTCGATGTTGAGGTTGGCAGCGTTATATTTTAAAGAAGGTTGTACTGTTTGAGTTTTTTACGCAGTGTGCCGCGGTTTAAACCGAGCATTTCAGAAGCGCGAGTTTGATTACCTTGGACATGTTGCATCACCGAGGCAAATAAAGGCGCTTCAACTTCGCTTAGCACTAAATTGTAGACATCATTAACCTGTGCGCCATCTAAGTGGGCAAAGTAATCATGCAGAGTTTTTTCTACGCAAGCGCGTAATGTTAAGTGCTCTGTGCTGTGTAGAGTTGCAAGCGGCATAGTATTTTTTGTCACGGTAAATATCTCATGGCTGAACGTCTTTATCTTTAGGTTTATGCAGCGTCTTTTAAGCCGAGTGCGCGAAGATGATTAAAGAACATTTGAATCTGATCTTTTTGTCCATTTTCACAGTCAAGCTGATTAAACGTTGTACGAAATTGTTGTGCCTTAGGCAGTTTTGCTAAATACCAGTGCGTATGTTTTCTAGCGATACGTACACCCATTGGTTGTCCGTAAAATTCGTGTAAGAGCTCAATATGCTCTAGCAGCACCTGCTCGAGCATTGCTAACCCAATTGCGGGTAAGTGCTCGCCAGTTTTCAAGAAATGATTGATTTCATTGAAAATCCAAGGGCGTCCTTGCGCGGCACGACCAATCAATAAGCCATCGGCAGCTGTATGCTTGAGTACCTGCTGTGCTTTTAATGGACTATCAATATCACCATTGGCAAACACTGGGATCGATACAGATTGCTTAATGAGTGCAATAGTATCGTATTCGGCGTCGCCGTTGTAGCGATCTGCACGTGTGCGGCCATGTACCGCAAGCGCATCTATACCAGAATCTTCAGCAATGCGAGCAATCGTCACACCATTTTTGTGTTCATGATCCCAGCCAGTGCGTATTTTTAAGGTGACCGGCACAGTAACTGCAGTACGCACAGCGTGTAAGATTTCAGCCACCAATGCCTCGTCTTTTAGCAGTGCAGAGCCGGCTGCTTTATTACAGACTTTCTTTGCTGGGCAGCCCATATTGATATCAATAATCTGTGCGCCCAACTCGACGCATTGGCGTGCGGCCTCGGCGAGCATCTGTGCATCAGCGCCGGCAATTTGTACCGAGCGCGGCTCTGGATCAGTGTCTGTCAATAAGCGTAGGCTGGATTTACGGCTCGACCACAGACGTGTATCACTGGTAAGCATTTCAGATACGGTCAGACCTGCGCCAAAACGCGCACATAATTGTCGTTGTGGTCGATCCGTAACGCCTGCCATAGGGGCAAGGATCAGGTTGTTAGCTAATGTGTAGGAGCCAATACGAACCGTCGACATGGACTTTCCAGCCTGCGCGCAGCTTAAATAAGAGGGGTGTGAATTGGGGTGTGCACATGATACCTGCTCTGAGGCGCAGGATAAAGTCACAAGCCGTTTGTTGTGATGAATATGTTGCGCAAGGGCACTCAATGGCGGTTGCTTTAAAGCAATCGCTTCACAAGGCGTACGTTGTGTCTAACTGCGCATAGAGCGGATTTAGACACAGGTGCATTACTCTTCCCCAGAAGAGAAGTCGTAGTTCATAGCTTGGCTTGGGCCTTGTAAGTAATGGCCTTGGATATAGTTGACGCCAGCTTGCCAAAGCACCGAGAGCACGCTTGCGCTTTCAACAAAAGGCACAATACTTTGTTTGGCTTGAGCATGCAGCGTCGCTAAAGTTTCTTTTAAAGCTTCCTGATTTTCTGGCACTGATAGCTCTTTAGTGAAAGAGCCATCGATCTTCACAAAATCAATGTCAAGATGCTTGAGCGTGTTGAATGGGTTGAGTGTGCAACCAAACTGCCCTAGAGCGACTTGGCAGTGCAGGTCACGTAAGCCTTTAACCAGTTGTTTGGCTTGGCTTAAATAGGCTACAGCATCTGTTTCGCGTATTTGCACAATAATAGAGTCAGCTGGCAGGCGTGATGCTTTGAGTGCCACACTTAACCAAGGCAGCAGGCTTTGGTCTTGAATGCTGGCGCTCGATAAGTGAATAAAAAGACGTGTTTGATGACCTTTGTTGCGGTGTTCGGTCAATAGTTTGATGGAGTTGAGCAATACCCAACGATCAATTTTCTCGGCGAAGCCGGACGCTATTGCCGCATTGATAAATTCGCTCGGAGGGATCTCTTCGCCCTGAGGGTTGGTTAAGCGTAATAGCACCTCGTAGAGTTCATCTTTATCACCGCGTAAGCTAATAATAGGCTGGAACAGTAGTTTAAAACTGTTATTTTCCAGTGCTTGCTGCAGCATTGCAATCACGTCACCACGGCTCGCAGCCGCGGCAATCTCATCGGCGGGATTATAGATTTTTAAGGTGTTAATTGCAGTTGCTTCATCTGCGCAGCCATGTGCACGTTTTAATACATCAGTAGCTTTTGAGGTTTTTTCATTCAAGCCGGCAACACCAATGGTCAGGCTTGTTTGTGCGGTACGCCCGTTAATATCAAATAACTGTGTTTCTACTTTTTTCATTAATGCCAGCAGTTCATCTTGGCTTTGCTCGGGGGTAATGTTTGGCGTCAGTACAGTAAACACGTCATCGGCAAAGCGAGCAATTTGCGAGTCTTGGCTGAGCTGCTGGCGTAATATATTGGCGAGATCTGCCAGCAGTAAATCAATTCCAGCGATACCTAAATCGGATTGTAAAGTAGGGTAATGATCAACTTTAATATAGGCAACACTAGAAGGTTGGCCTGCCTTAACGGCGCGCTCTGCAGCGTTATCGAGTAACTCTAGAAAGTGCTGACGATTGTATAAACCTGTGACAATGTCTTGACTGCTGATTTCCCGTAACTTTTCCTCTAACTCAGCGTTGTCATGCGCGACACGAATAACCGCCTGCACACAAGGTTCACCGTCGTAATGTGCGGGGGAAAAACTGATGCTGGCTTTGAAGTTGTCATTGCTTGCGGTCACGCCAGTGCAGGTCAGTTCAGCATGACCTTCTTCACTGCGGTAATGTTTTAAAAAGTCTTTAAAGCTGGCTTGATCTTGGGCAGCGATTAAGTCGATCATCGGCATGCCCTCCAGCTCATCGTGGTCGTCATAGCCAAAGAGTTGCAAGTAAGTGCGGTTGGCATACACATGCATGCCATCATGCACGTAGGCGATGGCATCAACAGAACTGTCTAAGAGTAGCTGGCAGCGTTTTTCTGCTTCTCGCAAAGCCACTTCTGCTGAACGGCGCTCCCGGCGCTCCTCTAAATTGGCAAGTTCGCGTTTAGCTACGAGTACGAGTAGTTCGTCTTCATTGCGTGGAACCGCGTCTTGTGCGCCGAGCTCAAGCATTTCAATGCGTAACTCGGCTGAATTATCTTCAATGAGCTGAATAAACGAAATATCTCGCGCGGTTCGCTGAATCGTCTGTAAGGCAGACAGCGGGGCTAGATTTTTACTATCGTGCGCCGCGATGCATAAGTCCCAAGTGTTTTTTAAGGCATCACTAAGGTCGTCTAAAGATGTGATGCGGTGCACTCGTGTGGCATGACCGGCATTACGAAAGAGGCTGACAATACGTTCAGCCTCATTTTGCGAGTCTTCAAGAATAAGCAAGCGAATCGTGTTTCTATCAGTAACCATAAATACCATCATAGTGCCATTGGGCACATATTTAAAGCAAAAAAGAATGCGAGAGAATCTACAACGACTTCCAGAGTGAGTCAAAGTCTTCGCTGCGTGATAGGTCGATGCCTGTTGATGTTGTGCGCTCGTCCACAGCCTGAGTTGGTGTTGTTAAACGATATTCAAATTGACTGATACTGCCTGTGTGTATGGAACGCTTAGTTAACACAGCCTTTAGTTCTTTACCATATTGATTGATGGCAACTTTATGGCCTTCTTGAAACGGTACACGCGGTGCAATCACGCTGGTTGGGCGTGATAGAGCGGGTATTGCCGGAACCAGAAGAGCACGCAAGAAACTGCTTGGTTGGCCGCTTGAGCGTAGAAGCTGTAAACCACATGGCTGCGCGTTCGGAGCAATCAGCTCAATACCAATTTGTGTCGTGTGTGACGCGGCTTGACGAACCCAGCGAATGACAGCGGTAACCCAAGATTTTTCTTTCGTTTCTCGCAAAGCAATAATTTCGCCTGCTTGCAGTTGTGCAGGTGCTTCATTGGTGAGTGCTAAACAGTAGCCGCCAGAACTATGGTTAATAATCGAAACTGTATATATAGGATAGAGAACAGGTGCAACGTCAGTGCTCAAGTGTATATTTTGATGTTGGCTGTCACGTTCTGTGGTTACCTCGGGCTCGTATTCAATAAGATCCGTTTGTAACGGGTCGCTCCCGAATGTTGTGTCAGCATCAATGGCGCTGGCCCAAATATCAGGCGCACTGTTATCTGTTTGGTATTCAACCACTATCGCCTGCTGTGACTTTATAGTTTTCTCAAAGGATTGTTGATTGGCCAAGTAGTAATGTACAGCGCTCATACCCAAACAAATATCCAGTGCACCTTTGCTATCGATGCGTTGAAAGTCGCGCTTAGCAATATTACCCCAGGCGCTGCACAGTTGTGCTAATAGGGTGCTGGGCATGTTAGCGGGCACGCTAATGCTCTGTTTATGTTTCTTGTTTTCATCGGTCTGTTGATACTCAATCAGCGCGGCTGCGAGATTTTGTGTATCAAAGCCTAATAAGGCTTGGCCGCTCGTTTCTGCTATCAGCGCTTTGTAGCGAGGAGGCGCATCACTGTGCAAATTGACTATAAACAAGCTGCTGGGTAAATCAGCGTTTTGTATCGCTGCTAAGTGGCACCAGCTGGGTAATATATTGGCTAAAATTGCAATATCACCTTGTCGCATTTGATTGATGCGTGAACAGCTGAGTAACAATGTACAACTGTAAGCGGCTTCTACACTTTGCTCTCTGATGTCATTAAGTAAAGGGTCGCGGATTGCAATGGTGTGCAGATTATGTCTGCGCGCAAGTAGGTACACTTGGTGCACTTCAAACCATAAGTTAGCCGGGGTTGGGTAGAACAGCTGAGATGAACGAACCAACGAGGCAAATAAGCTGTGCATTGTGCGTTGCAAAGCCAAGGCCAGTATGGAGCTGCGTTGGTGGAAGATGTCGGCAATGACCAGTTTATAGCCGACGGTTAAGTGATTCTGCAGCGCTTGGCATAAGTTTGCGACTTTTTTAGCGCGCTCATTTAGCATGATTGAGTTATTTAAAAAGTGCTTTTCGAGCTGAGAAGTAACAAAGAAGACTTCTGGTCGCACTAACTCAAGCAATTGAATACGGTTTTCTGCCGTTGTTTTAAAATTATTGAGTTCGATCAGTGCCTCGTAGAGCTGGCGCGCTGTTTCGCCGATATTCGCCTTGGGTAGGTTTTGGATCCATACTTTGAGTTCGCGCGATGTTGGCTTACAAAAAGACAGTACAGTCAACTCTGGTACGGGGGTACGTAGCGGCGATTTTCTATAC
>JAAXZZ010000173.1 GCA_012719655.1 Gammaproteobacteria bacterium
GTTAATCTCTATGAGGATGTAAAAATGAAAAAATCAACATTAGCGTTGGCTATTTCGGTATTGATCGGTAGTGGTGCTGCGCTTGCCGCATCTCCAAATGTTAAAGGTGGTACTTCTGATAGCTCTAGAGTAGCTGTGGGCACGCCATCAAACCACTCTATGTTTGGCGGTGAGAACTCTGGCGTCAAGCTGAATAATAGTGATGGTGGTTTTATCGATTTGTCTGGTGGCCCAATTAAAGGTTCGAATAATGCTATTGCCGCACGTGGTAATGGCACGATTTTGAAGCCTGCCGATATGGGGATGCCTGCCTTGCCCATTAATGTCGCTCAAGTGTGGAAAGACACAGCGTCAGTTAGTGATTGTAGTAATGATGCTAACTTTGCTATTAATAGTGTGCGTCAAATTACTACGCTGTCTTTTGCGCCACAGTTTGGCGGCTTGGTCGTTGGGCAAGTTGCTGATGCCAGCGGGACTCCCTTAGCTGTAGAAAGTGGTGTTTACTTCGGCGAATGGGCACCACGCGCAGCAGGCACACCACCACTGAATAGCACCGATTTGAATATGGCCAGCGCAGATCGTACTGTTTGGTATGTGGGTGATAACGCCGTTACCGCTATGCCAACAACTGTTAATGCGACTTACGGTGTAATTGGTATCAATGGTGTGGGTACAGCTGCAGGTGGTACGCCAGATAACCCGAACCTTTATACTGGCCAACTGACTGCTAATTACGGCGCAGGGACAGGCAGCATCACGGGAACTATTGATCGTGGCAGTAACAGCATCAGCTTTGCTGGTACCAATATCAACAGCAATGGGGCATTTAGCAATAACAGCACTATCAATGGGCACTTCTACAACGGAGCTAACGAGTTAGCCGGTATTTATACCAGTGCAGCTGGCGCTACTGATGACGTTGCCTTCGGCGGTAGCAAAATCAGCGGTACCATTACGCCATAATACTTGACCACTCTCCACTGGCGGCTACCAGTGCAGAGCGTCAAGTTGAGCGATGCCGGAGGATTCTCTTGCGGTATTGTTTATAGAGGCAACACTTTGGAGGCCGGTTCGCTGGCCTCCATTCTATAATAGTTTCATTCCATTCGGAAATTTTTAATGTCTCGCTATCCTAAAGCTGCATGGCTAATGTTGTTGGCTGGCTTAGTTGTGCCTATCGCCCACGCTGATGATGACGATACCCAGTTTTTATTAGACCAAACCCGCCGTGCTGCTGAACAAAAAGCGCAACAAGAAGAGACATTAGCAACACCGCCTGGCACGTTACTGTATGAAGGTCAGGTCTATCAAGTGCCCAGTCAACTTGAATCCTTAGAGCCGGCTATTTATGTTGCGATCAATAGCAATCAGTGGACTCAGCTTCCTGATTTTATTGCGCGTTATCAGCAACTTCCTGAGCATCGCCCCGCATTGGTGGCTATGGCAGAAAGCTTGCTGGCGCGTTTCAATGGTGATTACCGCACAGCACTGCGTCGTATGCAAGATGCCAGCATGTATGAGCCCAATGATGCGCGGATTCGTTTGGAAATTGCTCGGCTGTGGTTTGAAGATCATCAAGATAGCAAAGCTCGAGCCGGATTTGCCTCAGCACTCAAGGCGGGCATGCCGCCTTATGCGCAGGGTCTGATTGAACAATATAATCAAGCATTAGATCGGCGCGCAGAGTGGCAAGGCAGTGCCGCTGTTGGTTTTGGCTACAACGATAATATTAATCAAGGCAATGGTTATTACAGTTGTTTAAGCAGCTTCGCGGGGATATGTTTCTTTGAGCGCAAGATGCCTGACCCTATAGATTCGGCAATGTACAATTATGAATTATCACTGCAAAAGCGTTTCAACCTGACCGGCAACCATAACGTGCAAGTGCGCCCGATGAGTTATGGAAATTATTATTCGAGTACCAACCCAGCAAGTAACGCCAGTATTAAAGATTACAGCACTAATTTGGCGATCTTACAGGCCGGTTATCAATACATTAACGTACGCGACAATCTTTCATTCACGCCCTATGTCGAGCATTACTACCGCAACCGCCACAGTGATTATCTGGCGCATGGCTTGTTAATGGAGTGGCGGCGAACGTTAACCCGTAAGTGGCAAATAGGTACCAGCCTAGATGCCAAGCGTTATAAGTACACGACACAAGGGCAGTTGACCGGTGCCGACTATAAGCAATACCAATGGAGTCTAACGACCAGTTATATGCCGCAAGCCAACACCAGCATCTATGGTGGGCTGACCTTGGGCCGTAAAAAATATGAAATCAATCAAGTCAGCAGTAAGGATTGGGCCGTGCGCGGCGGGGTCTACCATGCCTTTAATGGGCGCGCCGGTGCTTTCGTGAATGCGGTGGGGATTTACCGCGAAACCCGCAACGACGCATATGATGGGTTTTTAGGTGCGCGCCGCCATGATAAACAGCAAGTGTATATCCTTAGTGCTGGCGCTCATGCTTGGCAAATCGCAGGGGTGACACCTGAACTACGTATAAGACACAGTATCAATCACAGTAATTTAGATTGGGCGTTTGCTTTTAAACAAACTGAGGTTGGGGTTTTGTTTAGGCACAGTTTTTAATACGGGCTGTTTCATCAAAATATTGCATTTTACCGCTATCAGCGATGGTTGCTGATAGCGGTATGAATGCCTCTATTGGTACAAAAGTTTATCCTCAAATATTAAAAGAGAGAGGAGTGGATTCTGACAACGTTATAGTTTCGTCCATCTAAAGTTACAGCTCCCAAATCAAATTAACTGCAGCATGACGACCGGCTTGGCTGGCGCGTGTTAGCCCGGCATCGTTACTGCTGAGTCCTTGTACATCGGCCCAATGCCAATAGCGCTTATCGGTTAGATTGAATAGACCGGCGTTGACTGAGAAGTGCTCATCGACTTGCCACCAGCCATTAAGGTCCAAGGTGCCGTAGCCGGGCGTGGCGAACTGGTCATTGGTTTGGGTTTTATCAAAACGGTTTTTGCTGGCCACCAAGGTCCAGCTTAAGTCGCCGCCAAACTGTCCATTGGGGTGGCTATAAGCCAAGCTAAATA
>JAAXZZ010000174.1 GCA_012719655.1 Gammaproteobacteria bacterium
ACTCGACTTCACTGAGCGCCATCAGAAACTTTCTAGCCAGCGTCAAGAAGAACTGGCCACAATCATTGCACCCGCTTTACATATTGAGCCAAGCCAAGCCGTGCCCGGTGTGCACGCGATAACGCGGTCAATTTTGGGACACATATGAAGCAAACGGATTTTGAACAACTGCACCAAAGCAAATGGCAAGCCTTTGCTAAGAACGTGCAAGCATTGCGTGAGGGTCAGCGGCAGCCACAAGCGATAGAGCATTTCGCCCAAGACTATCGCGGCATTTGTCAGCATTTAGCCCTAGCGAAGCAGCGCGGTTACAGTTACCCGCTGATTGAGGAGCTGCAGCAACTGGCACTGCAAGGCCATCAACAGTTTTATCGTCACAAAAGCCCAGCATTACAACAATTAATCGGCTTTGTGGTGGTTGGTTTTCCCGCAACAGTCCGTGCGCAATGGCGCAGCGTGGCAGTGGCGAGCGCATTATTTTTTGGCAGCTTAGCCTTAATGGCGCTGCTCACGATGTGGTTCCCAGATTTAATTTACAGCCTGATGAGTGCCAATCAAGTTGCCAGCATGGAAAGCATGTATGACCCAGCCAATCGCATCATTGGCCCAATGAGCACACGGGATCATCAAGATGACTGGATGATGTTCGGCTTTTATATTATGAATAATATCGGCATTGCCTTTCAAACCTTTGCCAGTGGTCTATTGTTTGGCTTGGGCAGTTTATTTTTCTTGTTATTTAATGGCTTACATATTGGTGCGGTAGCTGGGCATTTAACTCGTATTGGTTACCACGAAACATTTTGGCCTTTTGTCATAGGCCATGGCGCCTTTGAACTGACCGCCATTGTGCTGGCCGGCGCGGCGGGTTTAAAACTGGGCGCAGCGCTGATTGCGCCTGGGCGCTTAACGCGCGCGCATGCTTTACGCCATGCCGCACGTATCAGTATTCGCCTGCTCGGCGGCGCTATTATTTTTTTATTGATCGCCGCTTTTATTGAAGCCTACTGGTCATCCAGCAACAGTTTATCAGTGACCACTAAAGTCACTGTCGGTGCTGCACTCTGGGCGCTGGTGCTGCTGTATTTAGGTTACTCAGGACGAGGTCGCCATGCACCTCAGTAAAGTGCAAGCAGTGCTGCGCCCGCGTACGACTTGGGAAGCAATGGATCTTGGCATCCTCTTAGCGCGGCGCCACGCCGGATTACTGATGGGCACTTGGGCACTGGTAACCCTGCCTGTGTTTGCCCTGCTCAGCCTGCTGCTCTGGCAACACCCAAGCGCAGTGGCGCTGATGATGTGGTGGTTAAAGCCTGCCTTTGAACGTTTACCCTTGCATATTTTATCGCGTGCGCTGTTTGCGGATACGCCAACAGTTGTAGAAAGTTTAAAAGCTTTTCCCAAACTACTGAAGCCACAGTTACTGGCCAGTTTGACATGGCGACGATTGAGCTTAATTCGCAGTTTCAACATGCCTGTACAGCAGTTAGAAGGTCTGGCTGGCAGTACCCGCCAACAGCGCATACTCACGCTTGGCAAGCAATACACCAGTGCGCCCACTTGGCTTACGGTGATTGGTTTGCACATTGAAATGGCACTTTGGCTCGGTATGCTGGCACTGCTCTATCTACTGATCCCTGCACAATTACAGACCGATTGGAGCTGGCACAAACTACTAGAAAGCACTCAGCATGATTGGCTCTGGGCTGAGCATTTAAGCAATACACTGTATGTGCTCGCACTGATGATTTGGGAGCCGATTTATGTGGCCTGCGGTTTTACCCTGTACCTTAATCGTCGCACTGAATTAGAAGCTTGGGATATTGAACTGGTCTTTCGTAACCTTGCACAACGTTTGCAGCGCGGCGCGGTTATCTTATTCGTACTCGGCTGCTTCCTACTGCCGATAACAGAACCCGCTTGGGCTCAGCCCATTGCAGCCCATCCAACCGAGCTCAACACTGATGAATTAGGGCCAACAGATCCTCGACTGCTAAAACAATTGCTCAACAGCGAGCAAGCACAGCAGAGTATTAGCCAACTCTTAGAACAACCCCCCTTCCATAATCACAAGATTGTCCAAAGCTGGCGCTTTGGTGAGCCGAGCGAAGTGCAGGCTAAAAAAGAGCCTGCGTTTAAGCTGCCTGCTTGGTTAAAACACCTACTGGAAAGCGCCTCTTTTATTGTGCAAATTTTGCTCTGGAGCGGTTTTATTTTAATCAGCGCTTATCTGCTCTGGCGCTACCGCGAATGGCTGCGCACTTTTAGTCAGAAACTGCTGCCCAATAAACAACGCCAGCAAGCGCCATCACAAACCCTATTTGGCCTTGAGGTCAGTAGCGACAGCCTCGCTAAGGATTGGTTGACGCAAGCAGAAAAGCTCTGGGCCAGCGACCCGCGCGGGGCGTTAAGTTTACTCTATCGCGGCTTACTCAATCACTTGTTAGATGTGCATCACTTACCTTTAACGGATGCACATACTGAAGGTGAGGTCTTGCTAATGGCGCAACAGCTTGCCCAGCCGTTACAGCTTTACAGCATGCAACTAACCACGCTTTGGCAAGACTTGGCGTGGGGTCATCGCTTACCTGCACAGGCACAGTTTATTGCTCTATGTGAGCAATGGCCGCAGTTGCAAACTTTGGAAAAAGTAGATGATTAAACCTATTGTGCAGCGCTATCTACTGGTCATTATCACCGCTGTCGTGCTGATTGTGCTGGGCATTTGGCTCAGTCAAAAAATCACGTTTTACGAGGAGCGTATTGATCTTGGTCCAAGCCCAGAAGCACGCAGCAATCCTTATTTAGCCATGCAGTTTTTTTTGCGTGAGCAAGGCATTACTGTCTCCAGCGCCGATAGTTTAGTGACGGTTATCAATGCACCAGCCGAGCAACGCACGCTCATTATTCTAAGTAATGATGCCCGCCTAATTGACAGTCAACAAACAGCCTTATTGAACTGGGTTGCGCAAGGAGGGCACTTAGTCATCAGCGCTCAACATGAGCCAGTCGAACACGATGCTGAGTCGTTGCTTAGAACCTTAGGTATTGAAAAACACCTCAGCAGTGAGTTTGATCAACAAGCAATGGATGATGAATTAATTAACAAAGATAACGATCGTCTGGTCACGCTCAAACAAGAGCACAACAGCAGCACAACCCGTACCTGCAAACCACCCTGCTCACTCACCCGTTTGTATCTGGAAAACGAACAGTCACCGGCTTATTTTGAATTGGACAACCGTTATCATTTATATGACAGCGATAATCGTGCCCATGCATGGGCCAACAGCGAAGCAGCCACCCACTTACTGCAACTGACCCACGGCCAAGGCCTCGTGACAGTATTGACAGATTTACGTTTGTGGCAGCAAAAAAACATTACCGCTTACGATCATTCTTGGCTGCTCTGGTATTTGAGCCAAGACAGTGAAGTGGCGCTGTTTAACCCGCCTAAGCAGCAAGGTTTATTCAGCCTATTGTGGCAATACTTTGCTATTGCCTGCGCACTACTGATGGTTCTGCTACTGCTCGGTGCTTGGGCCAGCGCTGTACGTTTTGGTCCGCCGTTAACCTTGTACACTCATTCACGACGCCAACTCACTGAGCACTTACACGCCGCCGCCTTGTTTAATCTGCGTTATAACGGCCAGCGCAGTTTACTGATTGCTTTGCAAAAAGACATTCAACAGCGTGCCCAGCAGCGCTACGCCAACTTTTCCCGTTTAGCGGTCAGTGAGCAATGGCAAGTTCTGCAACAACTGAGTCGGCAACCGATCGCCATGATTGCGCAAAGCATGCGTCCGCCCTTAGCTAAAAAACTCTCTGCCCAGGCCTTTACCCAACACGTCAAACGCCTGCAACAACTAAGGAACTCACTATGAGCCAAAGTCCTACTGATCTTGAATTGGCGCTCGATGCTGCAGCGTCAAGCTCTGCTGAAAACAGCGCAGCAACACCAGCCAACGATTCTAGCAGCACCCCAGGGACTGCCAGCGCTGCGCCAGCAAGCGGCAATAAAGCTGAACAGCAACAGCTGCGCGCCAGCCGTTTATTACAAGCCGTTCGCGCTGAATTAGAAAAAGCTTTGATTGGTCAAAATGCCGTGATTGAAGGCGTGCTGTGCAGCTTAATCGCTTCCGGTCATGTGCTGATTGAAGGTGTGCCTGGCTTAGGTAAAACCTTGCTGGTGCGTGCCTTAGCGCAATGCTTTGCAGGGCAATTTAACCGCATTCAATTCACCCCAGATTTGATGCCCAGCGATATCACCGGACACGCCATCTACGATCTGCAAAGCGAGCAGTTTAAATTACGCAAGGGTCCTGTGTTTACTAACCTACTGCTGGCCGATGAAATCAACCGTGCGCCAGCAAAAACTCAAGCCGCTTTACTGGAGGTCATGCAAGAACGCTGCATCACCCTGGAAGGCCGTTCTTTAGAGGTGCCACAACCTTTTATGGTACTGGCGACGCAGAACCCGATTGAACAAGAAGGCACTTACCCTCTGCCTGAAGCCGAACTGGACCGTTTTATGGTCAAGTTGCACATGAGCTATCCCGAAGAATCCCACGAGCAACAATTGGTGCGCGAAGTGACGCGCTCAGCCCGTGCCGATATGCTCGACAGCACACCACTGCGTACGCTGCTGCAAGCGCGTGACCTGCAGGCGATGCAAAAAATCGCCAGCACTATTGCTGTAGATGACAGTGTGCTCAATTACGCCGTGCGCTTAGTGCGGATGACGCGGCAATGGCCGGGCTTAAGCAGTGGCGCTGGCCCGCGTGCTTCAATTGATTTAATCCGTTACGCCCGCGCTGCAGCGCTACTGAAGGGCAATGCGTTTGTCAGTCCAGATGATGTCAAACGTAGCGCTTTGAACGTGCTGCGTCATCGTGTGCATTTATCTGCTGAATTGGAGATTGAAGGCTTGCAGGTTGAGCAGGTTTTACAACAACTGCTTGATCAAGTGCCTGCGCCACGCTTATGAAGATGATACCTTCGGCTTGGCTACTGCGCAGTGTCGGCAGCCTGTTGTTACTGGCAATCCTATCAGGCATAGCCCACGCCTTAGATCAGTCTGTGCCGGCGCTGCTTGATAGCCTGCTGATTGCCGCCTCACTGTGCCTAGTGCTGCTCGCCCTCTTTGATGGGTGGCGTGCGCAGCAACAACCGTCGCCACAACTGCAGCGCGAAGTGGCCAATGCAATGTCCTTGCAACACAGCTATAAGGTGACCTTGCGCTTTAGTCATAAAGGCTCAAGGGCAATGACTGTGCAGTATTTCGATCATATTCCCGACAGCTTTTCCTGCACATCACTGCCCTACTCAGTGCGACTCAAAGCCAACTGCGTCACTCAAACAGACTATACCATCAAGCCACTGCGCCGCGGCGCCTTTCAAATCCCCGGCTGTAGCGTCCGAATACCCAGCCCTATGCGGCTCTGGTCAGTGCAGCGCTTTTTAGCGCTGCCGAGTCTGTTGCGGGTCTATCCAGACTTCACTCGAATTCAAAGCGGCCAATTACAAGCCACTGAACACTGGCTCAAACAACTGGGCGTACAACAACTGCAACGCCGCGGTACGGGTATGGAGTTTCATCAGTTACGCGAGTTTCGTGAAGGCGATAATTTCAAACACATCGACTGGAAAGCCACTGCCCTTCAGCGCATCCCCATTGCCCGTGAGTTTCAAGACGAACGCGATCAGCAGATTATTTTCCTCCTCGATTGCGGACGGCATATGCGCAGTCAAGACAGCGCGCTGAGCCACCTCGACCATGCTTTAAATGCATGTTTATTGCTGGCTTATACTGCGCTGCGCCAAGGCGATGCCGTGGGCGTACAAACCTTTGCTGGGACGCAACGATATCTCAAACCCGGCAAAGGCCGCATGCAGATGAGCGCCTTACTCAACACCCTTTACGATATTCATCCCAGCCAAAGCAGCGCCGACTACAGTGCAGCCGTTGAGCAATTGCTGCACAAACAAAAACGTCGTGCACTGGTCATTGTCATCAGCAACATCGCCGATGAAGCCGACAGCGACTTACTGGTGGCAATGCAGCGTTTGAAAAAGAAACACCGCACTTTGTTGGTCAGTTTACGTGAAGAAGTACTCGATGATCTGCGCCAGCAACCTGCTGACAACCTGCAACAAGCACAACTCTACTGCGCCGCTATTGAGTACCTCAATGCCCGCCAGCGCCATCAGCAAAAACTCTCCAGTCAAGGCATTCATTTACTCGATGCGCGCCCCAGTCAATTGAGCGCACAACTGGTCAGTCATTATTTAGCGATTAAAAAAGCGGGCCAATACTAAAGGGCCAATGAGCAAGCCATTAAAAACCTTTAAATGCCTCTAGCATGCTGGCTAGACCGTATCCAAGGTAGCCCACAAAAGCCAACAAAACTCGCTATACTTGATCTGAGACGTTTCTCTAGACCTGTAATTAGGCTAGTCTTAAATAATCCGAGTAGCCTTGAAATGGGCCACTTAAAACCTGTTGTGCGCTTACCGTTTAAGGAGCTTCGCCATGCAATTGAATCAGCTTTTAGTGGTTATTGATCCAACCTCTAAGGATTCGCAACCCTCACTGGAACGTGCGGCATGGGTCGCTAAGCGTTCTCAATCAGCCGTTGAATTGCTGATCTGCGAATACAATTCAGCCCTAGATGGTGGCTTCTTTTTTGATGGTCCAGCGCAACAAAAAGCTCGAGACTCACTGCTCAATAATCACAGTATCTGGCTGGATAAGTTAGCCCAACCACTACGCGACGAGGGTCTGACGGTCACCACTGAAGTGCGCTGGGGTAAGCCCCTGCACAGCATGGTATTACAACGGGTCAATGAGCTAAAACCTGACTTAGTCTTCCGTGATGCCACCACGCATAGCTTGCTGCAGCGCTTATTTTTCAACAACACCTCTTGGCAGCTGATTCGCCAATGCCCAGTACCCTTATGGTTAGTACGCAAAGGTGAATGGAAAGCCGAACGCATGTGCGCCGCACTTGACCCTGTGCACAGCGCCGACACTGAAGCAGTACTTGATCACTTATTAGTTGAGTCGACGGCGCATCTGGCAAAAACTTTAGGCATGCAAGCGGACTACATGCACAGTTATGCACCACTGCCACGCACCATGGTATTCGACTCGGAGCTGGTTGCCGCTTACGATCAATACGTTGAGCGCAGCGCCAAACAGCACCGTGATGCGTTTGAAAAACTGATGGTCAATTACCCCGTAGAAAAAGCCAACCGCCACTTGCTCGAAGGCTTTCCAGAAGAAAGCATTCCTGCTTTTGTTCAGGAGCGCGGTATCGATTTATTGGTGATGGGAGCGGTGTCCCGTGGCAACTTAGAAAACGCTTTAATCGGTAACACCGCTGAGCGCGTTCTCGAAGCTGTACAAACTGACCTGCTTGTCATCAAACCGCCACGTCCTGCGCAGTAAGCTCTAAGAGCCTGTTGCCTAACTCAACTCAGGCAACAGGTTTGACTCGCCTCATCATTTAGCTCTCAGCATAGGAAACCCAAGTATGTCTTTGCGTCGTACTAAAATTGTTGCCACCATAGGCCCAGCCAGCAGCTCACCAGAAGTGCTTGAACAGCTGATTCTGGCTGGCATGAATGTGGCGCGTTTAAACTTTTCTCATGGCAATGCTGATGAGCACCGTGCCCGCGCTGTACTGATTCGTGAAATCGCTGCGCGTCTCAATTGCCATGTTGCTTTATTGGGCGATTTACAAGGGCCAAAAATCCGCATCGCCCGCTTTACTGACAAAAAAATTGAGTTGCAAGCTGGCGACCCATTTTGCTTCTCAATTACCCATCCTCGTGATGCCGGTAATCAGCAAGTGGTGTGCATTGACTACCCTGACTTAGTCACTGACTGCCGGGTTGGCGATGAACTGCTCCTCGATGACGGTCGCATCGTTATGCAAGTTGAACGTGTTTGCGCTGACGCCTTGCACTGCCAGGTCTTGGTCGGCGGACCATTGTCAGATCACAAAGGCATTAACCGGCGTGGCGGTGGCTTAACCGCGCCAGCACTGACTGAAAAAGACAAGCAAGATATTCGTTTAGCGGCTGAGTTAGACCTGGAGTATTTAGCCGTTTCTTTCCCGCGGGATGCCGCTGACATGCATCTGGCTCGGCGTTTATGCCAAGAAGCGCAGTGCAACGCTTGGCTGGTGGCAAAAATTGAACGCGCTGAAGCGGTGATGAACGATGAGGCCCTCGATGGTTTGATCAGCGCCAGCGCCGCGGTGATGGTCGCGCGCGGTGACTTAGCGGTAGAGATTGGTGATGCGGAACTGGTCGGCATTCAAAAGAAAATCATCGCCGCCGCACGCAAGCAAAATAAAGCGGTGATTACTGCAACGCAAATGATGGAATCCATGATCCACAGCCCCATGCCGACTCGCGCTGAAGTATCCGATGTGGCTAACGCCGCTTTGGACTACACCGATGCAGTGATGCTCTCGGCAGAAACGGCGGCGGGTGAATACCCCGTGCAAGCGGTCGCCGCGATGGCGCGGGTGTGCTTGGGCGCAGAAAAAAACCCCATTATGCGTCGCTCCGGTCACCGCATTGGCCAACAATTTGAGCGTTGGGATGAAAGCATTGCGCTGGCCGCCATGTACACCGCCAATCACTTCCCTGGGGTTAAGGCCATTATTGCCCTGACTGAAAGCGGTTACACGCCCTTAGTCATGTCGCGCATTCGCTCACCCATGCCGATTTACGCCTTTACCTCTTCAGCACAAACCCAAGCACGGGTAGCGCTGTTTCGTGGTGTCTACACCATACCTTTTGACCCCAGTGCAATTACTGACAGCAGCGTCAGCCAAGCAGCGGTGGAAGAACTGGTAAAACGTGGCATTGTTGCAACAGGTGACTGGGTCATCCTCACCAAAGGCGATAGCTATCACACGGTGGGGGGCACCAACACCATGAAACTGCTGCATGTCGGGCATATATTGTCGTAATCGTTCAACAGAT
>JAAXZZ010000175.1 GCA_012719655.1 Gammaproteobacteria bacterium
ATACAGGTTGATTCAGCGGCCCACGCGGCATCGCCTGTAAGCGCTACAGATCATCCGCTAACCACTGCTGATTCGCTGCGAGGGTTTGCTGATCAATATCCATCACACATAAAACGCCCGATGCAACTTAATGCAGCGGGCGTTTTATTGTAGCGCTGCCACACTCGAAGTGTCTGCAGCGTCTTATCTATTACGAACGGATGATATGATCAAACGCACTCAGTGACGCTTTTGAACCTTCGCCCATGGCGATAATGATCTGCTTGTACGGCACTGTTGTCACATCACCTGCAGCAAACACGCCTGGGATATTGGTTGCACAGCGCGCATCAATTTCGATCTCACCATGCTTGGACAATGCCACCGTGCCTTTCAACCACTCAGTATTGGGCAGCAAGCCAATCTGCACAAAGATGCCTTCTAGCTCAACAGTGTTTCGCTCTTCTGTGCTGCGGTCTTGGTAGATCAAGCCCGTCACCTTACTACCATCACCAATCACTTCAGTGGTCATAGCACTTTTAATCACAGTCACGTTGGGCAAGCTGTGCAGTTTTTTCTGCAGCACTGCATCAGCACGTAAGGTGTCAGCAAATTCAAGCAAGGTCACATGCTTTACTAAACCAGCCAAATCAATGGCAGCTTCAACACCTGAGTTACCACCACCAATAACGGCTACACGCTTACCTTTATACAAAGGACCATCGCAGTGTGGGCAGTACGCCACGCCCCGGCCACGGTATTCTTGCTCGCCAGGAACGTTCATTTCACGCCAGCGCGCACCTGTGGATAAAATCACAGTTTTAGCTTTTAAGCTGGCACCGGACTCAAACTCAACGGTGTGCAAACCGCCCTGCTCTGTTGCTGGGACTAAACGGCTCGCCGTTTGTAGGTTCATCACATCGATATCGTATTCATGCACATGCTGTTCCATGGCGCGAACCAGTTTTGGACCTTCAGTTTCTGTGACAGAGATAAAGTTCTCAATCGACATAGTGTCCAACACTTGACCACCGAAACGCTGAGCAGCAACACCCGTGCGGATGCCTTTACGTGCGGAGTAGATTGAAGCCGCAGCACCAGCAGGACCGCCACCGATGACGAGCACTTCAAAAGGCTCTTTTTCATTCATCTTGGCTGCATCGCGCGCCACACTACCGGTGTCGACTTTAGCCAAAATTTCTTCGACACCCATGCGCCCCTGGCCAAACATCTCGCCATTTAAGAAAACCATTGGCACTGACATCACTTGACGCTGTTCAACTTCGTCTTGGAACAGTGCGCCATCAATTGCCACGTGACGAATATTTGGATTAAGCACCGCCATTAAGTTTAGCGCTTGCACTACATCGGGGCAGTTCTGGCAAGACAATGAGAAGTAAGTTTCAAAGTTAAACTCACCTTCTAAATTGGCAATCTGCTCAATCACTTCCTGGGCGAGCTTCGAAGGGTGTCCGCCAACTTGCAGCAGCGCCAACACCAATGAAGTGAACTCGTGCCCCATGGGAATACCCGCAAAGCGCAAGCTGATCTCACCATTAATACGGTTTAAAGAAAACGAAGGTTTACGCGCATCATCACCGTCAGTACGCAGGGTGATTTTGTCGCTCATGCCGGCAATTTCTTCCAGTAAGTTTTGCAATTCTGTTGATTTGGCACTTCCGTCAAGGGACGCAACGATTTCAAACGGCTGCGTCACCTTCTCTAGGTAAGCCTTAAGTTGTGCTGTTAAATTAGCGTCCAACATGATTGATGTACTCCAAATCCTGATTTTTGAATGTAAAACGCCCGAGCGGTGTGCGCCCGGGCGTCGGGCTTACCGAGTTGGATCACAACCTAGCAAGCAGAGGTAAAAAGTAAGGAGTGATCCTTAGATTTTACCGACTAAGTCTAATGAAGGAGACAATGTTGCTTCGCCTTCTTTCCACTTAGCTGGGCACACTTCACCTGGGTGAGCGGCCACGTACTGTGCTGCTTTAACTTTACGCAGTAATTCTTGTGCGTCACGACCAACACCACCGGCATTGATTTCAACGATTTGAATTTTACCGTCTGGATCGATTACGAATGTACCGCGATCCGCCAAACCTGCTTCTTCAATCATCACACCAAAGTTACGGGTGATTTGGCCCGTTGGGTCACCAATCATTGGGTATTGGATTTTGCCAATTTCTGCTGAAGTGTCGTGCCATGCTTTGTGGGTGAAATGGGTATCAGTTGATACTGAGTAGATTTCCACACCAAGCTTTTTGAATGTTTCGTAGTTGTCAGCTAAATCACCCAGCTCTGTTGGGCAAACAAAAGTGAAGTCGGCTGGGTAGAAGAACACGATAGACCATTTACCTTTCATGTCTGCTTCAGTCACTTCGATGAAGTTACCGTTGTGGAATGCAGTTGCTTTGAATGGTTTTACTTCGCTATTAATGTAAGACATTTAATCATTCCTCTGTGGGTTAAGAACTTTACGGGATTAATAATAGGTCATTCTGACGATTAGGCATAATTGATTGATAACATAGCTTCGATAGCATTTGTCAATCACCGTATTGACTTCTCCAATCAACTATCTCTATCACAGTCTTGATCGCGCCTAACCTTTGACTGAGCCGTTGCTGCAAATATAGCGGCTGAGCTCAGCCAGACAACAGCGCAATCAGCACAGAATACTCATTTACAGGTATTCTTGCTGCAATAGTTATTTAAGGTATGTCTCTGTATGCAAATTTTCAAGGTCGGTGGCGCAGTGCGCGATCAACTTTTAGGTCGCCCCGTGATGGATGTGGACTGGGTGGTGGTCGGTGCAACACCTGAGCAAATGCGCGCACAAGGCTTTCGTCCAGTGGGCGATGATTTCCCTGTGTTTTTGCACCCTAGCAGCGGGGAAGAATATGCGCTGGCACGCACTGAACGTAAGAGCGGGCATGGTTATGCTGGCTTTACTTTTCATACCAGTCCTGAGGTGAGCTTAGAAGACGACTTGCTGCGCCGTGATCTGACCATCAATGCCATGGCGCAAGCCGATGACGGTACTTTATTTGACCCTTACGGCGGCCAAGCTGATCTCGCTGCACGAGTGTTACGCCATGTCTCACCCGCTTTTGCTGAAGATCCGTTACGTGTCCTGCGGGTTGCGCGTTTTGCCGCGCGTTATGCTTATTTAGGTTTTAGCGTTGCCAGCGAGACATTAGCGTTAATGCGAACATTAGCTGAATCTGGAGAGCTGGCGTATTTAACTGCTGAACGTGTCTGGCAAGAGTTTGCTCGAGCATTGATGGAAGACAACCCTGAAGTGTTTATTCAAGTGTTGCGCGACTGTGGCGCTTTAAAAGCCTTGCTACCAGAAGTGGATGCCTTATTTGGTGTACCCCAACCCGCTGAGCATCACCCTGAAATTGATACGGGTGTGCACATACTCAGTGTTTTGCAACAGTGTGCGCGTTTTAAGCACAGCTTAAATATCCGCTGGGCCTGTTTGCTGCATGATGTGGGCAAAGGCGTCACTGATCCTGCCCAATGGCCACGGCATATTGCCCATGAAACACGCGGCTTGCCTCTAATAAAGAAAATCAATAAACGTTTTAAAACACCCAACGATTGTGCTGAATTAGCCTTATTAGTGGGCGAATATCACACC
>JAAXZZ010000246.1 GCA_012719655.1 Gammaproteobacteria bacterium
AATTAACAGAGGTGCGGGATTTGAAGGCTCATACCTCTCAATTTCTTCACAAATTGAATTCAATCTAGTAATAATAGCATTACGGTTATAGCCATCCACTAAGAGCTCATCTGCTTTATCTTCATGAGTATTAGCTTCTAATTCATTTAGCTGGACTACATGTTGTAGCTCTAAGCTGCTCATAGCTTTAAATGAACTCTCTAGAACTTCTAATAGCAAATCAATATCGGAAAAATACTCAGCAGAAACCTTACTCTTAAGTAAAGCGCTGAACTCTTGCAGCTTATTTCTTAAAGTCGAAAACTTCTCAAAACTTTCATGTCTTTCTCGAGCAGCGGCCATCATAGCCTGCTGAATAATATGATATTCCTTTCCACCCCCATCTTGCTTATTAACACGGATTTTTTCAATGTCAGCAATACTAATACTTCCATAGTTTGGCAAGTTAACGCTGAGTTTTTTAAAATCTTTCAGAAATCCATCTGTTGCGTACAAAGCAGCTAAAGCATTTGCCCTTGGAAAGAAATCAATCTCACCTTCATACTCAAGGGCTGGATATCCAGACTCCCAAAACTTCTCTACCAAGAAAATCAGCAGTTCAAATCCATTAACACAACCGTCCCAGCCATAAATATTAGATAAAGCCCGCAGATAAGCAATTGCAACACGAAAGTCCTTACTTTTCTCAAGCAATTCGGAGCTTAATCTTAATACATCCCGCCAATCGGGCTCCTCAGCGGCAATTATCGTTTCCCCGTACTGCTGCTCAGGCTTCCCCTGTAATACCCTTTCAAGTAAAAGATAGCTTTCATCATAGTCAACTTCTTCGCCAGCACCGTTCCCTCCTGGTATCGGCGTCAGGAACTTCTCTATCGAAGTACTTACTGGCATAACGTGGCCTTCTCAGCTCCATTTTCTAGGCGTTTGGCAGCCAAACACTTATAAGTAAAATTAGCGCGCTGAAATGCAGGATCCCACAAAGGATGCCCTCTTTCAGCCGCGCTTAACTCAAAGTCAGGATTAATGATAAAAGCCCGTTCAAACGCCTGAGCACAAGTAATCTCTAAATTATTTATACAAAATCCAAATGCAAGAATTTTCAAGGCATTGGATTTATCTTCAGCAGTACCGTGCATCCAAATTTTTTCGGAGAATAGCCACTTTTCTGCTTCAGCATATTGCCCCTCCTCGTAGCTTACTCTCCCAGCTTCCAGCGCATGGGCGACTTCCTTTATTTGCTTATCTCTTTGCTCTGCAAGAAGGCGATCTTCCTCACTACTTACGGTTTGATTATTAGCACAACCAACCATAGCCATCAGTACTATTGAAAGGGTAATTTTCAATTTATTCATTTCTTTACTCACACATAGTAATTTAAATATGTTTTTTATTACTAAAACTGATGCCTAATATTCGCAACCTCTCCCTCCTTGACTATAATAGTCGTAGAGAAAGACTTAAATCCTGGATTTTTTATTTCTACTTTATGTTTCCCTACATTAAGCTTTAAGAGCTTTACGGGAGGTGACACACCAAAACTCTTGCCGTTAACCAGAATCTCACCCCAAGGAACCACAGCAATCCTCACCTCACCAACTGGCACAACATCTACTTTATGTATTTTTCTTACTGTCTCTTTTTGAGTGCTTTTGACTGCTACAGGCTGTATTTTCATCATTGAAGCAGTAGCCATTTGAAAGCTTAACTCCTCTACACTTTCATTTAGCAACTCAATTTCTGTTGTTTTTTCTTCCTGATCATCACTAACCAATTTGATCAAATATTTACCGGGAGTCAGGGGTATAGTATTTACGCCAGTATGTAACCTATCTATATAAATCGAATTGGCATATAAATCCGCATCCACATCAACATTAATTTTCAATTCTATATTGCTTTCTGTGCTACTATCCTCGCCTCCTACTACCTCGTTAAAAACCTCTGTAGCCACAAGCAATTCATCATCTTGCTCAACCTCCCCAATATGCAAATCCAAGTTAGAAAGCTGATTATTCTGTAGGTTTTCATTTGAATCAGATAATAACTCTGACGTCCTCTCAC
>JAAXZZ010000176.1 GCA_012719655.1 Gammaproteobacteria bacterium
AAAAAACCGGCTTAGGCCGGTTTTTTTATTGTCCCAAGTTCTTACCTAGCTAGCACGTAATCTTACGCACACCAAAGCTTAGCCGATCACACGCAACGTATCCCGCGGCGCACACTACATTAACCTACCTTTCACACCCTCTGGGTAGAGCGCATATTTAGCCTAAATCGATTAAACAGAACCTGCTCGCGCCCTTAAACCGGGAAACAGCTTAGCCTAAAGCGAATGACGATAATAAGGGCAACAAAAAAGCCCGAATCTTTTGCAAGACCCGGGCTTTTATTACGACAACGAGTAACCGCTCAAAGCATTACAAAGGCTTACCACGATTACCATGCTGGCTGACAAAGTCCTGCACGACGGCTAAGTCATTGGCTAACACCGTGCAGCGCTCTTCACGCTCAAACAGATCAGCCATATGCATCGGCAACACCGGACTGGCGCTTGGCACTGCCTTCTGCACCGCCTCAGGGAACTTCACCGGATGCGCAGTACCCAGCGTCACCATAGGTATAGCCAAGCTACGACGACATTCACGGGCCGCGTGCACACCAATTGCCGTGTGTGGATCGAGCAACTCGCCAGTGTCTTTATAGACCTTAGCAATGGTTGCACAAGTCTGCTCATCATCCACTGCTAATGAGTCAAACAGCTTGCGAGTCTCTGTCCAGCGTTCATCCTCAACACTCATCTCGCCTGTGGCACGGAAATGCTCCATCAACTCAGTCACTTTGGCGCCATCGCGACCATGCATATCAAACAGCAAGCGCTCAAAGTTAGACGACACCATAATATCCATTGACGGCGACAAGGTTGGGTGCAGCGCATCTTTGTTATAACGGTTGCCACTCATAAAGCGGTGCAAAATATCGTTACGGTTAGTGGCGACAATCAATTGATTGATCGGCAGACCCATATTGCGCGCCAAGTAGCCGGCAAAAATATCACCAAAGTTACCGGTTGGCACCGAGAAAGCAATGGAACGCTGCGGTCCGCCAAGCTGAATTGCCGCATGGAAGTAGTACACGATCTGCGCCATGATGCGCGCCCAGTTGATCGAGTTCACCGCCACCAAGCGTGTACCTTTCAGGAAGGACTGATCAGCAAAGCTGGCTTTAACCATTTCCTGGCAATCGTCAAAGTTGCCTTCAATCGCGATGTTGTGAATGTTATCGCTCAGTGCACTGGTCATCTGACGGCGCTGTACTTCTGACACACGCTGATGCGGGTGCAAAATAAAGATATCAACATTCTCGCAACGACGGCAGCCTTCAATTGCAGCAGAACCGGTATCACCGGAGGTTGCCCCCATAATCACCACGCGTTCATTGCGTTTGCTGAGAAAGTGATCCAGCAAACGCCCAAGCAACTGCAGGGCAAAGTCTTTAAAGGCTAAAGTTGGGCCGTGGAATAACTCCAGCACCCACTCATTACTGTCGAGCTGACGCAACGGCGCCACCGCGCTGTGCTCAAACACACTATAGGTGTCTTTGACAATGGCTTTAAAATCGGCATCGTCAATGCAGCCCGCAACAAAGGGACGCATTACCCGAAAAGCTAATTCGTGATACGGCAGATCAGCCCAAGAGGCAATTTCTTCTACAGTAAAACGCGGTAAATTCTCTGGCACATACAAACCGCCATCGCTGGCCAAACCGGCCAACAATACATCTTCAAAATTCAGCGCAGGGGCTTTGCCGCGCGTGCTTATATATCGCATAAGTAACAACCTTTATCAGAGTCGCTTAACTTGAAATTAACCCAACTGCTCAACACGGATTCGCACAACGGGCGTCTGCACAGAATCAAGGGCTTCTAGGGCAATAATAGCATCATTGATGCGCTGCTCCTGCACACGATGGGTCAACAGGATCATAGGCACAGAACCATCATGTTCTTCCGCTTCTTTTTGCATAATCGATTCAATGTTAATACCACGCACCGAGAGAATGCTCGCCACCTGCGCCAACACACCAGGATGATCTTTCGCTTGAATGCGTAAGTAGTAAGCACTTTCACACTGATCAATCGGCAGAATCGGATGTGCAGACAGTGCGCCAGATTGAAAGCCAAGAGCCGGCACTTGATCTTCAGTCGCCGCCGCCATAGCGCGCGCCACATCAACGATATCAGCAATCACCGACGAGGCTGTTGGCTCCATACCTGCGCCAGCACCGTAATACAGGGTGCTGCCGACAGCATCACCATTGACCATCACTGCGTTCATCACGCCATTGACGTTGGCAATTAAGCGATCAGCGGGAATCAAAGTTGGATGCACGCGCAACTCAATACCTAAATCAGTACGACGCGCCACACCGAGGTGTTTAATGCGATAGCCTAAGGCTTCAGCATAATTCACGTCAGCCGTGGTCAGCTGCGTAATGCCTTCGGTATAGGCTTTCTCGAACTGCAATGGGATACCAAAAGCAATCGAAGCCAAGATAGTCAGCTTATGCGCAGCATCAATGCCTTCGACATCGAAAGTTGGATCTGCCTCGGCATAACCCAAGGCTTGAGCTTCTTGCAGCACGTCTTCAAAAGTGCGGCCTTTCTCGCGCATTTCGCTGAGAATAAAGTTACCAGTACCGTTGATAATGCCCGCCAACCAGTTAATACGGTTGGCCGCTAAGCCTTCACGAATCGCTTTAATAACAGGGATACCGCCGGCAACAGCCGCTTCAAAACCGACCATCACGCCTTTTTCACGGGCACGCTGAAAAATCTCATTACCGTGTACAGCAATCAGTGCTTTATTGGCAGTAACCACGTGCTTGCCGTTCTCAATCGCACGCAACACCAGCTCTTTAGCTAAGGTATCGCCACCAATCAGCTCAACCACGATATCAATTTCAGGATTATTGACGACAGCGAAAGCGTCATCAGTCATCTCAGTCGTGCTGGTATCGCACAATGGATTGACTGCACGCGAGGCCACTTGCACCACGTCAATAGAACGGCCGGCACGCCGTGAAATCTCTTCAGCATTACGCTTGAGAACGTTAAAAGTACCACCACCAACGGTGCCTAAACCGCAGATCCCTACTTTAACTGGCTTCACGCTGCATCGTCCCCATTGTTAAATAAAATAAACGCACTCACGTAAAGGTGAGCGACAAAATACTGCACTGTACGAAGCCTGCTGGCCTCGGTCAACCTAAGGCTGTGCTTTTAAAGCTTGAGCCGCCAACTGCTTGGCCGGCTGATAACCTGGAATCATTTTGCCATTGGCTAAGATTATGCTTGGTGTGCCTTGTACGCCAACGGCTTGACCAAGGGCATACTGTTTATCCACCGGATTCTTACAGGTTTTTTTCGGCACATCACGGCGTGCTTTGGCTTGATTCATCGCATCCAAACGATCATCCGCACACCAGATGCTGGTCAAGGTAGTGTAACCATGACTGCCAACGCCTTGACGCGGGAAGGCCAAGTAACGCACTTCAACACCCAGCTTATTCAACTCAGCCACTTCGCTATGAAGTTTCTGGCAGTAGCCACAATCCGTATCGGTAAAAACGGTGACGTGAGTTTTAGTTTCAGGTCCAGTAAACACCACCATCTCGTCCATTGGAATAGTGTTCATTTGTGTGGCAATCGCTTTTTGCTCAACTTGCTCAGTTAAGTTGGTCGCTTGACCGTTGTGCAGTTGAAACAGATTGCCTTGCAATAAAAACTCACCGTCCGCACTGGCGTAGAGTAAACGTCCGCCTTTGAGCTCGACTTGGTACAGGTTGGGCATGGGACTTGCGCTGATGCTTTCAATCGGCAAATCAGGCTGCATCGACAACAATGCTTGCTTAATAATCTGCTCAGCCGTATCAGCTTGAACGCTGCCGGCGAAAACCAAGCCACAAAACACCCCTAACCATCGTAAGCGCAGCATATTGCCAACCTTGAATGAAATATTAAAAGGCCGCAAGAGTAGCACAATTGCGTCTATTAAGGCGCATTTTCATTGTATCGCGCGCATTAGCAAGGACGTGCAGGCTGAACGGGTGTTGCCAGGTAAAATACGATTTAATTCTGAAGTTTAAACGCTCATAATAAAACACTGCTCAGCTCAGCCACTTAACAATAAGCACCGAGGTGAGCAGCTAGAGAAACAGTTCAGTATGTACGCGCTATAGCGTTAAGGCTTATTACAGCCATCACCTGTAATCACACACTCAATCCAAGGTTTGTACGCCGCCGCCATTCACAAACAACACTTGGCCACTAACCCATTGCGACACTGGTGCCGCAAAGTAGAGCACCGCGCCAGCAATATCTTCTGGCTCACCTAAACGCTTAATCGGTGTATGTGCAAGCATGCGCTGCTCAATTTCAGGCGTGAGTACGGTAGCCAGCGCGCCAGTTCTAACTGCTCCTGGGCCGACCGCATTGATGCGAATAATTGGGCCATAGTCATGCGCCAAATTAGCGGTCATATGATTGATCGCAGCTTTAGAGGCAGCATAGGCACTGATTGCTGGGCTCTTGTTCAGCGAACTCATCGACGACATATTAATAATCGAGCCGTAACCTGCCTCCTGCATGTGCATTAGCGCCTGCAGTTAGATTCTAGAAAATACACAACCAGTATTTTTTACTTAAGAATTAATATACACCGTTTACCCATGCACACCATCGACAACACACCCATTCTGGGTATGCCTCGCACAACAGAGCAGGATCAGTCTTTTAGCTTTGCATACCCTGATTTAGAAAATCCAAAAAATTACCACAGCAAGGCCGATAAGCCTGTAATGACTGGGTTACAATACGTCGCCTATTTTTGAAAAGATTAGAACAACCATGCGCCTTGATCGATTTATAGCTGAAACCACTGGCATGAGCCGCAAAGAAGCCACCAAAGTACTGCAGAGTGCTGAAGTGACCATCGATGGTGTGGTACAAAAAAAAGCGGCTCTGCAGGTGCCCGATGGCGCCAAAGTGATGTGGAACAATGAGCTGCTGCAGCTGATCGGTCCAACCTATTTAATGATGCACAAGCCACTTGATTGTGTCTGCGCCAATCATGATTCACGGCACAGAACCGTATTTACTTATTTAGATGTGCCGAATATTAAAAAGCTGCACACCGTTGGACGACTGGATCTGGACACGACAGGATTATTATTGATTACGGATGATGGCCAATGGTCACATCGCATCACTTCACCGAAACAGCAGTGCCTGAAGATTTATCACGCTTGGGTAGCAGAACCGCTTATCGAAGAGAATATCAAAGCCTTTGCGGCTGGCTTAGAGTTGACCGGCGAAGACAAACCCACTGCACCAGCCCTGCTGGAAATACTCAATGAGCACGAAGCCTTAGTGCATGTGCATGAAGGCCGTTATCACCAAGTTCGGCGCATGTTTGCTGCCATTGGCAACCACGTTGACAAGCTGCACCGTGAGCAGGTGGGCGCGTTGAGGCTCGATGCCGATCTTGCGCCTGGCGAGTGCCGCGTGCTAACCGCAGAAGAAGTCGCACTGTTCTAACCGCCTTAGTCGTGAAGAGAGAGGCCGCAAAACCATCACGCTTCCCCTCTCTATCGAACGACTACAACTTGATCCGCCTAGCGCTTTACAGGATGGCGTCAAAAGACTCCGGCAAAATTTGACCACCATCAACGATAATGGTTTGCCCGGTAATAAAGCGTGCTTCTGGCGAGGCGAGGAAGCAGGCGGCATGGCCAATATCCTCAGGTTCACCTAGTTTTTTGACTGGAATCGAGTCGGCCATCTCTTTTAGATAAGCCTCCCCCTGCGCTTCCAAACCGGCTGTGCGGATATTGCCTGGCATCACCGCGTTAATGGTAATGCCTTCACGTGCACACTCAAGAGCGGCAGAACGCATAAAGCCCAGCTGTCCAGCCTTACTAGCGGCATAATGCGCCCAACCTGGATAGCCAGTGACAGCTCCAGTGATTGATGAAGTAATCACGATACGTCCATAACCACGTTGGCGCATACTCGGCAACACGGCTTGCACCATAAAGAAAGTGCTACGCAGGTTAACGTCCATCATCTGATCCCAATTTTCCGTGGTCATCACATCCAAAGCAGCCTGAGGGAAAATACCGGTATTGGAGCACAGAATATCCAAACGACCGTAACGCTCAAGAACGCTATCAACCACAGCCTGACAGGCGGCTTTATCAGTCACATCTAACGTCACAAAGGTTGCTCCGAGCTGTTCTGCAGCGCTTTGCCCCGCCTCAACATCAATATCCGCAATCACCACCTGCGCGCCAGCTTTTGCCAGCACTGTAGCAATGCCTTTACCAATACCCTTGGCGCCGCCTGTGACAATTGCCACCTGATCTTTCAGTGAAAACATATCGATCTCCCTAAACAATTTACTGAACATACAACCAAGCTAACATAAGCATTTCACCTTAGCCAATGGCACCTAACACAAGCTTTGCTGATGCCCGAGCAAGGTCAACTTAAGCACCAGACAATTCGATAGCATTGACAGTTATGAGAAAACACAACGACACATCTATGCGCCGCGCTCAGCCAACTGACAAGCCAAGGCTGTGCTAGAGTCTTAACCAGCGCTGTATAGGCTGGAGGTGTTAGATGAATACGTTAGCGGAAAAAATTACGGTCTTTTATGATGGTGCTTGCCCAGTTTGCGTGCGTGATCGACGCTGGTATGAAAAGCTAGAAGGCCAGACCGAAGATAGCGTTGAGTGGCTGGACATTACTGGACGTGATGAGCAATTGCGCGAGCAAGGTATCGATCCCAACCAAGCACTGCGCGAACTGCACGTTAAAGATAGCCAAGGACAAGTGCATCGAGAAATGGCGGCTTATATTTTGCTCATGGCCCGCGTGCCATTACTCAAACCCATTGCTTGGTTGATTGGCTTGCCGGTGATTCGCCCTGCTCTGGCTTGGCTCTACCATCGCTGGGTTACGCGCAGACTTGGATCACGCATCGCACCTAAGGGTTGAGTGTTTTGCAAACAGGCAAGGATTTTAACGCTCACCCGCAAGGCGCTTCTCTAGCTCCTGCAAGCGCTGACGCTCGGCACGGCCTTTTTCAAAGCGCTCAGTGATATCACGCGCCTGCGCCACCGTACCAACAACCACTCCTTGGTTATTGAAAATCAAGGCAAAACCCATTTCGGTATAGAACTCACTGCCGTCAGCACGCAGCGCTTTGGTCGGCATTGGCTTGCCGCTGTGCTTAGTCACACCTGCCGCAATGGCGGCATCAAAACCCCGCCAATGCGCTTTGCGTAGTTTTTCAGGAATAATGATATCTAAGCTTTGCCCTATTGCCTGCTCAGCAGAAAAACCAAACATTTTGCTAGCGGCTGCATTCCACACACGCACGCGACCTTGAATATCGGAGTAAATCATTGCATCAGGTGACTGTTCAATCAGCCAGCTTGCGAGCTCTGGGCTAGTTTGAAAGGTTGTCATAGCGAACTCCTATCTGCACACTTTTAGTGATCCACCCTAGCAAAACTAGAGCGATTTATGCAGCACGACAGCGGGCTTTTAGACTAAAGTTTCTTAGCGTTTAATTGAGGAATAGCGCTAGGAGTGGCATAGATAAAAAAGCTGGCCTAGGTGGCCAGCTCAACTCACTCAAGCCCTATGAATTTAAGCGCTATTATCATCATTAGATTGCTAACAACTCAGTCTGCTGCAGCACGCTACAGATTATGAACTCTGCAATTGATATACCCTGATCAAGATGGAGATGCCATGTGCAGCAACACACATACAGTCATTGACAGCGAAAACATACCGATCAAACTGTGGCTCAAAAAAGAGCAAATGGATGAGGGAGCGCTGCAGCAAGCACGCAATCTGGCCAACCTGCCTTTTGCTTTTAAGCACATTGCCATTATGCCCGACACCCATCAAGGCTACGGCATGCCTATCGGCGCGGTACTGGCCACTAAAGGTGTGATTATTCCAAATGCCGTGGGTGTGGATATTGGCTGTGGCATGTGTTCATTGCGCACCACCCTGACGGCAATCGACACGGACGCTCTAAAAGAGATTGTTCAGCGCATTCGTGCCACTGTTCCAGTCGGTTTTGCGCACCACGCCACAGCGCAAGATGAACGATTAATGCCAGAGCGCAAGGGCCATTTACCCATCGTGGAGCAAGAATATAACAATGCTCTGTATCAAATTGGCACACTGGGCAGCGGCAACCACTTTATCGAGATTCAGCAGGGTGCAGATGGCTACATTTGGATTATGGTGCACTCAGGTTCGCGCAATCTTGGCTTCACAGTAGCCAATCATTATCACCAGATCGCCAGTCAGCTGAATGCGACCGACGGCCAAACCCTTACCACTGACTTGGCCTATATTCCTCAGTCTTCGGAATATTTCGAGCTGTACAGCAACGAAATGAACTACTGCCTAGCGTTTGCGCTCGCCAATCGCACCTTGATAATGGAACGCGTGAAAACCGCTTTCAAGCAGGTACTGCCCGAAGTTGAGTTTGCCGACTTTATTAACAAACCGCATAACTTCGCCGCCGAAGAAGAACACTTTGGTGAGACAGTTATCGTCCACCGCAAAGGGGCAACACGTGCGCGCAAAGGTGAATGGGGAATGATTCCAGGCTCGCAAGGCACGCGCTCATTTCTGGTGACTGGCAAAGGTGAAGCACAATCTTTTAACTCCTGCGCCCATGGTGCCGGACGTATTATGAGCCGTGCGCAAGCGCGTAAAACCTTGGATGTAAAAACCGAAGTCAAAGCGCTTAAAGAACAAGGCATCTTGCACGCCATCCGCAGCCGCAAGGACCTCGATGAAGCGCCGGGCTCTTACAAAGATATTGATGAGGTGATGAGCAACCAACACGACTTGGTCGATGTGCAGATTGAACTGCAGCCGTTGGCAGTGATCAAGGGTTAAACCAGCTCACCACGGCATTGCCCTATCAGCAAAGTGACAGCCAAAGTGACAGCCATCGACTAAAAATGCCGGAGCGCTAAAGATCAGCACCGGCAAACGCGCTTTAAAATCAACTATACAGTGCTTGATAACCGGCCTCATCCACTTGCGACAGCCCCATACGATCAAATGCGCGCCACATTGCTAACCAACGTTTGCCGTCGCGCACAAGTGGAGTCACTAAGCGCTGACAGGTGTCGGCAATAATCGCATCCGTCAGCTTATTGGGTTGCTCGCCACTATAGCTGTACCACAGCAGCGCGGCATCTTCTGGATGTTCACGACACCATGCTGCGCCTCTAGAAACCACAGATGAAAACGCTACAACCATTTCAGGCGACTCCCGTAAAGTGGCCTCTCCAGTAAACAATTCCAGCGCTGAAAAATTAGGTAACCCCACTTGTGCACTGCTGATAAAGGTAGCGGCAACACCCAGCTGCTGCGCTTCTACGCCTTCAAAGTTAGCAAAACATAACCAAGCGCCGTCAAAACCGGCTTGGATGTTTTTTAAGTGCTCAAACCCAGCTGATTCGATGTGCACTTGCGCGGGAGTAAAAGCAATCCCTTTACTTTCACACCAACGGCCAATAATCAGTTTGGCCAAGTCATCGGTCACCTCGCCTGCGACTGGAGAAGCTATGCGAATCGTTTTACCTTCGCTTAAAGCCTTCTCACCAGCAGGCGTCAGCATCACACCACCATCGGTTGCAAAAAAACAACCCAAAGCGCGCAAGCCGCTACGCGCTTCATCAATCATATGCAGTGGCTCATTACAGGCGAAAGCCAAGTCGCCACGCGCGACAGCGGCTAAACCATCGTAATGATCCTTTGGCTCAAGCAAATGCACATCTAAGCCAAGCTCGCGAAACCAGCCTTTCTCAAGGCCCGTGATAAAAGGTAAATGGTCAGGATTAAGAAACCATTCCAGCCCTACTTCAATACGCTGCATCATTGCGCTCCAAATGATTGATATGTGATTGAATATACAGAATAAAACAATCCAATGGGCATTCTGCAGTTAGCCCTCTGGCGACCTAAGCCAAGCTCGATTCAGCCTCAGCCTGGGTGGATTTTTACCGATGGCTGCGTCATGCCAATATCAGCTGCGTGTGGCCGCGCCACGGCTCTTAAGGAAGCACTGAAAAATTACCTAGGTTGTCAGGACATGGTTAAAAATCCGCTGAAAAGGCTCATTTACTACTTGTTGTCTGCACTCTAGCGTTCAACTCATATTCGGCAAGCTGCCCGTGACAATCGCCAGCTGAATCGCAATGATGGCAACGCCAAAAGCAAACACCAACAGCAGTGCCAATTGCCCACCGAAAACACGGTAACCGCCAACATGCTGCTTACGCGTTTGCCGCACCAATAAAGCTGGCAATAACAACGACAGAATTGATAACGCAATGGCTGCAAAACCAAGCGCAACGATAAAGCCCTTAGGATAAAAAAGCGCAAACAGCAACGGCGGTACAAAAGTCATCACACCTGTGTGCAAACGCCCCAGCCCAGTGCGCGGCCGCTTGAAAAAGTCAGTCAAGAAGTCAAACAAACCCAGCGCCACCCCTAAAAACGAGGTGGCCAACGCCAGTGCGGCGAATAGGCGTACAGCCATTTCTACTCGCGCCGTGCCAACCACCGCTTTAACCGCCGCTAACAAACCATTTAAGCCACTTTCATCGGCCAAAATACCCATAAAGGTCCCAGACTCGATGGTGCCTAACGTAGCAACCTGCCAACACACATACACCAGCAATGGGATCGCGCTACCAATAATAAAAATCTTACGCAACTTGGCGGTATCGCCCTTCATATAACTGACAATGCTTGGCACACTGCCGTGAAAACCAAAGGAGGTAAAGACAATCGGAAGCGCTGACAAAAACAACGCTTGCTGCACCGGCATACTCAGCAAGTTAACGCTGTGCACATGGGGCAATAGCAGCATCAGCATGGCGGCTAAAAAGAAGATTTTGGTCGCAAATAAAAAACGATTGATCAGATCCACCGAGTGCGTACCAAAACATACGACACTGCCGCCAACCAGGGTAAACAGCAGCACCCCAACGTAAGACGGCAGATGCAAACCCAGTAACCTATTTAAAGAGTCGCTAATAATTTCACCGCCACCGGCTAAGTAGGCAGCAATCAACGAATAAAGTAAAAACGGCAGCGCAAAGCTGATAATCCAGCGCCCTGGATTGCCTAAATATTTATAGGCCAAAGAGCCCAATCCCATATCCGCATCGTTGTGCTGGTAGGCTTCGACCAATAATAATGCGGTATAGCTCATGATGATCCACAAACCAAACAGCAGCAGCATTGCCGTAGCAAAACCAATACCCGCTGTGGCAAGTGGCATTGCCAGCATACCAGCCCCTAAGGCTGTGCCAGCGACAATAAAGGTACTTCCAAAGGCTCTGTTTTTCACACACTCACCCAGTTTGAGCGCTGACTGGTTAGCTTGCTGTAACTCAGTTAAACGCATAAAAAGCCACTATTATGCGCCAATCCTGGCCTTTATGCGGGATTGATCTTGCCCTTATAGCCATCAGTGCTTTTTTACAGCGAGGAAACCCAGGTCAAAATCGCGTTTTCACATGGAAAAATAGGCTTCAGCTCATACTGAATAAGTGCCGCAACGCTTTAGGGCTTTAAACACAACTTTAACAAAGCCTCTAGCTTGTCTTGCCCTAAGCGATTCATAAGCGCGATATTGCGCTCAGGGATATCATCAACATCAGGATAATCAGCAATCACACGCTCCAGACTCTCTTCACGTAACAGGTGCAATACTGGATATGGCGCACGATTGGTGTAGTTTTCCGCATCACCTGGCTGCGTGCCGCCAAACTGATAATCTGGATGAAAACTGGCCACCTGATAGATGCCTTCCAACTCCATATCCACCAACAAGCTGTCGGCAAAACCAAGAAAATCGTTAAAGTCGTAAAAGTCCTGCAATACGGCAGGATGAATCAGCAAGGTTGTTTCCACTGACGGGTCAGCGTTAAGTAATTCCAGCTCTGTTTGCAAGACCTGCAATAGCTGCTCTGCTGTTGTCGCTGCAGTCGTGACAAAACGTACGCGCTTTTTAACCAACTCGCGCTTAGCAAAGGGGCAAAGATTCATGCCGACAACAAAGGTTTCCACCCACTGACGCACCGCATGGATAATCTCTTCATCATTTTCCAGGCGGGCTAACTTCTCTAGGTCTGTCATGTTTTTTCCAAATAATGCCGAACCCATCGGCAACTAATAGGTTTCATTTTCATCCTGTACTGATACCGATAAATTACCCATGGCATCAACGCCGACATTGAACAGGACTGGCTTACAGCACACCTGACAATCTTCAGTGTATTGCTGCCCTGCTTCTTGCGGATCAATCAGCACTTCAAGCGCCTCGCCACAATAAGGGCAATACACTGTTTCTTCGATTAAAAATCCCATACTTTTCTCGCTCGCCTCGACAGCAGGTTATATAGCCAAGCGTGGGGACGCCTAAAGTCCACAACACTCTGCATGCAACTGCGCATGCGATCTACAGCACAGCGCGATGCAACCCTTAAAGCATCGACTGAGAAAAGAGTCTGCCCTATAAAATCACAGCTGTCTTAGGTAGTCTCTCGCTAAACGCTGTTTAACAACAGTCTTACAATAGGTTGATTCACCGCAACCGAGCATTAACGGAGGTTTAAAACATGGCTGACGATTTGTATCAAAAAGGCATTAAGAAAATCCAAGAGTTGACCGCCTCGCCGGATGATAACCCAACAGGCGCAATGGATATTGGTGCAGCCTTTAAAGATATTGCCCCAGCCCTCAGCAAATATGTGGTTGAGTTCGCTTTTGGTGAAATTTACTCGCGCCCGGGATTGGATAACAAGCAAAAGGTATTAACCACCATTACCGCACTGGTAGCCCAAGGCAAACCGCAAATCGGTATGCATATTAAAACGGGGCTAACGGTCGGTTTAACCCCTGAAGAGATTATCGGCTGCATAATGCACTTGATCCCTTACACCGGGTTCCCTAGCGTGCTAAATGCGTTAACTGTGGCTAAAGACATCTTCCAAGAGCAAGGCATAACCGTCGACACCTCGGCCTTTCAATAAAAACGCCGCGCTTACCGCTGCTGCGTTTTTGAGCTGACGCGAGAGCAACGGGCAGAGGCGTTCTGCCCCTTGCTCAGCAGTCGATTAAAACCTATCAGTGATTGCACCGGCAGAGGCTGAGCCAACAGTTTTCGCGTATTTCGCCAACACCCCGCGCTGCACATTGGGTTTAGGGGCAGTCCATGCGCGCAAACGCTGTTCAATTTCTGCAGCCGAGACGCCAAGATTTATTTCATTATTTTCAGCATCAATGGTAATCATATCGCCGTCTTTGATGATCGCTATCGGCCCGCCTACCATGGCTTCTGGAGTGATATGGCCGACGACAAAACCATGACTGCCGCCAGAGAAACGCCCGTCAGTAATGAGCGCTACTTCATTGCCCAAGCCGCGCCCCATAATGGCAGACGTTGGTGACAGCATTTCGCGCATGCCGGGGCCGCCTTTGGGCCCTTCATAACGAATCACGATGACATCGCCCGCCACCACAGTGCCGTCTAAGATGGCCGCCATGCAGGTTTCTTCTGAGTCAAAGACACGCGCTGTGCCGCTGAATCTGGTACCTTCCTGACCACTGATTTTCGCTACAGCACCGTCCGGGGCAATATTGCCGCGCAAGATGCGTAAATGACTGTCCGCTTTCAGTGGCTTATCGAATGGCATAATGATGTCTTGGCCGTCTGGATAATCGACCACATCGGCAAGGTTTTCGGCGATGGTTTTGCCGTTAACTGTTAAACAATCACCGTGCAACAAGCCTTTAGCCAATAAGCGCTTCATCAGCGGGGCAATACCGCCAATCTTAATCAGATCAGACATCAGGTAACGACCGGAGGGGCGCAAGTCAGCTAAGACCGGCACACGCTTACCAATCTCGGTAAAGTCATCAATATTCAACGCCACATTGACCGCATCAGCCATGGCCAATAAATGCAGAACAGCATTGGTCGATCCACCGCAGGCAATCACTAGAGTAATGGCATTTTCAAAGGCTTTACGGGTCATGATATCGCTGGGTTTTATATCATTATCCAGCAGCCAACGAATCGCCTGCCCTGCAAGCCGGCAATCTTCACGCTTTTCTGGCGAGATCGCTTCTTGTGCAGAACTGCCAGGCAAGCTCATGCCTAAGGCTTCAATCGCCGTGGCCATGGTGTTAGCGGTGTACATCCCACCGCAAGAACCAGGGCCTGGAATGGCCGTTTTTTCAATGGCAATCACTTCGGCTTCGCTTAAGTCACCACGTGCATGAGCACCCACTGCTTCAAACACCGAAACAATATCAGTGTGGTTTTTACCCGGCTGGATGGTGCCACCATAAATAAACAGCGCTGGACGGTTGAGGCGTGCCATGGAGATTAAACAGCCCGGCATATTTTTATCGCAACCACCAATGGCAATCACCGCATCATGGCCTTGGCAACCGGCAACCGTTTCAATGGAATCAGCGATCACCTCGCGCGACACCAAGGAATATTTCATGCCTTGGTAACCATTGGCAATGCCATCAGAAATGGTAATGGTGTTAAAGACGATGGGTTTGGCCTCGGCCAAAGACACGCCTTTGGCGACTTCTTCAGCTAAACCATTGATATGCATATTGCACGGCGGGACTTGACTGCCAGTGGACGCAATACCGACTTGCGGGCGTTTAAAGTCTGCGTCAGCAAAACCAACCGCGCGCAACATCGAACGGGCTGGGGCTTTTTGAATGCCATCGACCAAAATAGCCGAGTACTTTCTGCCCGTGTCGTCTTCTTTAATCATAACGCCTCCAATAACGCAGTGTTTCAGTCAACTATAGACACAAATACAGCGCAAGCATACGGGGTGGCTGCAGATTCTCTGTGTTAACCCCTGCGTTCATCCTAGGTCGATCGCTCAGAAACTAGCAATGCACTGCTACAAAGCTTGATACAACATCTGTTATAGCGCCTTACGCGCCGATATGCTTCGCAAAGTGTGGCAATTAGCTTACTATGCGCCACCCCAAATACTTCAGCTCAATTGCAGGCTCCCATGTCCGCCAACGCACTGTATACCGACCTTTCAGGCTATTACGATTTAATGTGCGCAGGTATCGACTACCAAGCGCAAAGTCACGCAGTGCACCGACTGCAGCAGATTTTCGGTAATGCCGGTACGACACATCTTGATTTAGCCTGTGGCACCGGTCCGCACGTTCGTTACTTTATTGATTTGGGCTACCAAAGCAGTGGCTTAGACATTAATCAGCCAATGCTCGATATTGCTGCAGTGCGCTGCCCTGAAGCGCAGTTTTCTTTGCAAGACATGAGCGCTTTCTGCATGGCTGAGCCCGTTGATTTAATCACCTGTTTTTTGTACTCGATCCATTACAACGCCGATCTGGCCAAGCTCAAAGCCTGTATTGCTAGCGTTCATCGTGGGTTAAAAACCGGTGGTGTGTTCTGTTTTAATGTCGTGGATAAGAACAAAATCGATAACGCTTTATTTGCCAAACACAATGTGGATCATGCCGGCGAACGTTTCACTTTTAATTCGGGCTGGCATTACTCTGGCCATGGTGAAAAGCAATCACTCAAAGTCAGCATTGAAAAAGCCAACGCCACAGGCACGCAGGTTTGGCATGACGAGCACCCCATGGTTGCTTTGAGCTTTGCCGAGCTCACAGAAATCTTGCAGCCTTACTTTGAAGTCCATGTCTTTGAACATGACTATGAAAAAATCATTCCTTGGGACAGCGTTTCTGGCAACGCGCTTTTCACCTGTGTGAAGATTTAAGGAAGACTCAGCAGCTCTTAACTCGCACGACGCATGCAAGGCATGGAGGGCAGCAGCGTCTGGGGCTCTGTACGTCCAACATACCCCTTCTCTGCGTTACTGTCACAGACAAAACCAAGCGAGGCTTAGCCTAGTTTTTCTATTGCTGCCGCCAAAGCAAAATCCCTTGTGGAAATACCGCCAGCCTCATGTGTGGTCAAGCTGATGGCTACTTTGTTGTAGACATTGAACCATTCAGGGTGATGATCGGCCTTTTCGGCCAGCAGCGCGACTTGACTCATAAAACCAAATGCCGCCACAAAATCAGCGAACTTAAACTCTTTATGCAATTTGCCTTCTTTAAGTTGCCAAGCTTTATCGACTGTTTCGTTCAATTCTTGCAGTGCAGACTCTAACCCTTGTTGACTCAGTTTCTCGATCATATCCACCTCTGGTCTGTGCAGCAGGTTACGGGGATAAAGTGTTCATCCCCGTAGCCTTCTGTGTTCTAGGCGCTTTATGACAGCGCCGCGTCCAAGTTTAATAGCCGAAAAACTCTTCAGTGCGGATATTGTCATCATCCACGCCAGCAGTGAGGAGCATTTCAACCATGGCGTAGACCATGCCTTGCGGTCCGACGATGTAATAAATCGGTGCGCTCAGATCGTCGATATATTTACTCAGCATCTTTTCATCAATGACACCGGTTTCGCCATCCCAGCTGCGCTTAGATTTTTCCATCTGCGTCATTGTGCCAATAAAAGTGTAATTGGGATTGTCGTGTTGCACCGCCATCAACTCATCGAGAAAGACTGCATCTTCTGGTCTTTTATTGGAGTCAAACAGATAAATTTTATGCGCAAGTTTGTCGTGCGCCGCCTGGAGAATAATGCTTCGAGCCGGCGTTAGACCAATACCGCCAGTGAGAAAAACCGCAGGCACATCGACTTTATTGTGCAGCGTAAAGGTGCCATGCGGCCCATCGAGACTGACCTCTGCGCCTATCGGCAGGGCTTTTAATTCACGTTTAAAAGCGCTATCACGCATGCGCGTGGCAAACATTAGTGCATCTTCATAGGGCGCATTGGCCAAGGTAAAGGTGCGCACGTTACCTTCGGCATCGGTTTGCTGCGGATCGATCAAAGTAAGGTCAGCGTACTGACCTGCTTTATGGCTAAAGCCTTCTGGCTTCTCAAAATAAAACGCCATGGTGCCATCGGCGATGTCTTCTTTACGCAGGAGTTTGACGTTATAGACCGGCATGCTGAAACCCTCATTGTTCGAGCGAAAGGTATGGCCTGCGAGCGAGCGAACATTGCAACCAAACAACCGGCAGAACCGGTCTAAACGCCTTGCAAGCCATGCTAAATACTGACCTGCACAGATGTGCTAAAGCTGTGACTGCCATAGCCATCTTGCTGCAAGTTGTATTCTGCACTCAAGACTAGAAGTACTGCAGATACCAATAAAACTCAAGCAAAGGTCGGTTGCTTGCCGAGCGCGTAAGCAAAGCGCTTGATCAATATCAATCACGAGCATCGTGCCAACAGCGACTGCGCATTACAGGTAGGCAAACCAAGCGGCAAGCACAATACAGTTTGTTGCTAATGCAATGGCTTTAATGTGCCGGCTGGCCGTCACCATTTGCCCCCACAAAGTACCAACCATAAAACTTAAAATAATTAAGGCATAGCTGACAAACCAATGCGCACCCATCACACCTAAGAACGGCTGATCGGCCCAGCTAAGCCAGAGGGCTATAAAAAAAGGGGGGGGGTAACACCAAGATAGGTCAAACTTTTTATCAACCTTGGGTCATTCATAACATCACACTTAGGGAAGCATTTCTGTTGGCTAACAAATGTGCTGAGAACGTATTGACCGAGCACTCTAATCACGGCGAACAGCATTTGCACAGCACATCTAAATTATGGACCTACTTTAACTCAGTTTATCCAAGCTAACAGCCTGCATGGTAATGGCTTATGATAAGCAGCCACTCTTGATTCCTTTAGACCCAGACCTGCCATGATTTTTATCAGCGATAGCATTCGCCTTGAAGACAGTGAAGTCGAGATTAACGCCATACGCTCGCAAGGTGCGGGCGGGCAAAACGTTAATAAAGTGTCTTCGGCGATTCATCTGCGCTTTGCTATCAATGATTCAAGCTTGAGTGACAGGCACAAGCAACTGTTGCTAGACAGCAAAGACAGCCGCATCAATAAAGAAGGCGTACTGATCATCAAAGCGCAGCAGTATCGCACCCAAGAAAAAAACAAAATAGACGCATTCGAACGCCTGCAGCACTTCATAATAGCAGCCACTTTCATCAGTAAAACCAGAAGGCCGACTAAGCCCAGCAAAAACGCACGGCGCAAACGTACGGATCAAAAAACACAGCGCGGCATCACCAAGTCACTGCGCGGCAAGGTCAATTTTTAAACAGATTAGACGCTGATAATTGCTCTGCCCACTAAAGCGTAATAGGGTTAGGCAGCGCCTGCAAAGGCTCTATCATAAGGCACAGCACAATTGAGGCCAGGCCTGTCAGCCTTTCTTTCGAGCAGACATTTTGCAACAGCTCAAAATCATCAGGGGCCTATACATTCGCATGCTACCCATCACTCGCCATCGACAAAGCCCAAGCAGCCGCCAATTTATTCTCTTAATGATTCTGGTCGGCCTCAATTTGCGCCCTGCGCTCTCATCGCTGGCACCGCTCTTGCCTCGCATCGAAAGCGAAGGCGAGCTGTCGGTGCTGACCCTGTCATTGCTGACCACTCTGCCTGTGCTCTGCCTTGGCCTTTTTGCCCCTGTGTCGCCCTGGTTAACGCGGCATTTGGGGATGGAGCGCAGCCTTGCATTGGGCTTAATCGTGCTCAGTACAGGACTGGCGCTACGCGGATTTGCCAATGCACCCATGTTGTATTTGGGTACACTACTGATTGGTGCGGCCATTGGCGTTGTTGGAACATTATTGCCGGCACTGGTGAAACGCGAACTGGCCAACAGTGCTGATTTAATGACTGGCGTTTATACCATGGCCCTTTGTTTAGGCGGCGCATTAGGTGCAGGTCTGAGCATTCCATTGGCCGAAGCGCTGAGCAGTTGGTCGCTGAGCCTGATGACTTGGACCAGTTTAGCCCTGAGTGCACTGCTGGCTTGGTGGTTAATCATGCCGCAACCAGCCGCCGATCCGCAGTTTAAAACCGCCAACGGCCACGCTCGCGCGCTGTTGCGCAACCCGCTGGCTTGGCAAGTGATGTTATTGATGGGCAGCCAATCCTCACTGGCCTATATCGTCTTTGGCTGGCTACCAACACTGCTGGTTAAGCAAGGTTACAGCGATCATGAAGCCGGCTGGCTGATGAGCGCCTCTATTTTTATTCAACTGTTCTCGGCGATTGCCGCGCCTTGGCTCGCGCGCATGAGTAAAGATCAACGCCCTGCATTAATCGCCACTCTGGTACTGGTTGGTATCGGCCTGTTGATCTTATTACTGGGCCCCGCAGCACTGCGCTGGCCGGGATCGATTCTGCTGGGTCTTGGTCAAGGCGGCTCATTCAGTCTCGCACTCACACTGATCGTACTGCGCAGCGGCAATGCCAAAATTGCCGGTGAACTCTCTGCGCTGGTGCAAGGCGGCGGTTATACCTTGGCCGCAATGGGCCCGTTAATTGTCGGCTTGATGATTGACGCGCAGATGAGTATTCAAGCCATTACCTGGTTATTGCTGACGATTCTCGCCTTTGCCGCAGCGATGGCCATGCTCGCTGGTCGACAATTACGCTTAGAAATTGATGCACAGGGGACGTTGGTCACGGTCAAGCAACAGCTGCCCCGCCAGTAACAGCCAGATGCACTGATAGCCTTGCAAGGCAGTTAGACAACAGCTCTAAAGGTTAGATTAAAGCGCGAGCCTTGCACTGTCTTGCGCTTGGGCACACTGTGCTGCCAATAATGCTGTAGCTGACCCGCCATCACCAACAAACTGCCATGTGCTAAAGGGATAACAATTTTCTGCGTGTGATCATCTGATCGGCGCAAAACAAAATCTCGCGTCACACCAAAGTTGACCGAAGCAATCACAGGATTATTACCCAATTCAGGCTCGTCATCGGCATGCCAACTCATGTGATCCTCACCTGATCGGTACCAATATAATAACACACTGTTAAAGCTAAAGCCGGTTGTTTGCTCAATTTTCTCCTTGATATAGAGCAGACCTTTATTCCAAGGCTGAGGCGTAGAATGTATGCCAGAGTAACTGTAAGACTTGCCGGGATCACCATGCCAAGAGGTCAGACGCGGCAAGGCAAGATGCTTACCATACATTTTGATGTATTCGCGCCGCCATGGAATATGCTTAAAACGTATAACCTCGAACGCTTCGCCGCTGATCTGTGGCAAGGGCGTCGTACGCCAATCGTAGCTATCATTTTCTTGAAAATACTCGACACTGCGGGCACTGACTTTTTCACTCAAGAATGACTGCGCAAAGATCAACTCACCCTGAGGGATTTTGATAATGAAAGCCTGCATCACCGCATCCCAGCGATAGCTGTATTGACTACCCGTCGGGATTACAAAGGGTAATAACGGCTTATCAGGCTCTAAAAACAAATCCATTGAGCAATGCTCCTCGTCTCTAAAAGCGCTTAGCTCGCCAGCACTTTACTTCTACGCCGTTCTTTTTGTAGAAACATTTCTACAGGTATAAAAGCAAAAGGAACAAACGCGGCCAACAGCACCAGCAACCAGACCAGCACCGACCAGCCTTGTTTGTGTGATACCAGCAATGACAAAACACAATACACAACAAACAACACTCCGTGGGTCATGCCAATATTGAAGACATAGGCCCGGTCAATAAGGCCAAGCGTGATACACAAAATAACTAGATAAGAAACGCCTTCTAACACACTGGCGATTCTAAAAACTTTAGCATTGAGCATTCCTTAAGATGTTCTGGGGGGAATAACGTCGCTCGTACCGTTCAGCTGAATCAATAAACCCCAGCAAAAACCACGGCGCACAAACAACAGCCATTACAGCACAGCTTTAAGAGCAAAATACCCCTCAAGCCGATATAAAGCAGCACTGATAAAACCACAAAGTCAACACAACCTGCTCGCGCAAGCCAGCATTGACGGCAACTGTGTTTTGATGCGACTGGTTAGTCTTTCTTGTCGATGGTGATTTCAAGTGTTTTGCTATCACCCGCAAACCACTTCTGTACATACAAAGAGCCGACGATAGGTGCCGTGCCGTCCTCAGGAACTTCCTTGTAACGGACACTGTTTTTTGTTTCTTTTTCGTACTCGAATCTGACTACTTTTTTTGACATAAGACCTCAGGCGGAGCATCGTCCGCAGACCATGTGAAGCACTCTCGAGCATGCCGAAAGCACTTAGTTAATTCTTAACAGTGATGGACTTTAAGCGCCAACAAAACCCGTCCTATTAAGCGCTTGTTGGCTCTTTTCCAAAATGTAAGCACGAAGTTGCCGCTCATCCCTCATACTATTCAGAATGTTCTAAGAGATAAACAATGTGAGTGTGACAAAAGTGACTCCAAGGAGCAAAACGGGCAACCAAATTTTGTTCAGCGCAGTTATAGCCTTATAAGCCACTGGGTTGTGCACATAAAAACATTGAAGCTCGCCTGTTGGATCACGAAAAACCTCAAGCCATACGTAAGCCCATATAAACGAGAAAATCAGCAATGCGGAGCCAGAAAAAAGAAGTATATGGTGCATAGTGATTCCTAACGCTCCGCTAATGTGCGTCGCCTGCGGCGTCACCATTGAGTGGTTTGTTAGCAGCTTCTGCCTGAAGACGCTCCACCAGCCACACCTTGATGATGGATTGGCGGGTCACACCAATGCGTGCAGCTTCACGATCCAACGACTCTACAACCCAAGCTGGGAAATCGACGTTGATTCGCTTTTGCTCCTGATTAACACGGCGAGCAGAGGACAGATCTACGTCATCAATAATATCTTCCTGTCCTTCCTCAAATTTTTTATCAAAGTCTTTAGCTTTCATAGAGCTCAACCTCCTTCTTGCGGGAACGCCTGACCGAAATCAGACGAATACGGGCATCCCTGTATGTGACGACAGCCGACCAGTGCTTTACACCAATCCTGCCTATCAGCAAAAACCTCGGCTCATCCTCTGATTTTGCACGGACCTCTAGCAGGTACGGATCTTGCCAGAGCTTCTGGGCAGTAACGAAATCGATACCATGCTTATCCTGGTTGGCCTTGCTTTTGGCTTCGTCGAACTCAAATTCATCCATGAGTACAAATTATTCCTTTTTTACTCATACTGCAAGATATGGAAGGGAAGCTGTAGCTGCTAACGATTAAGCACACAGGCGGCCAAATAAGCGCAGCGTTATGGCTGTCCCAGCGACCAGCGGGAGCGATTGCTGCGGATTGTTATATGCCTTGCCCAACAACAAATATACACACAAACTATGCACATAGTTAATGTGGAGCAACCCCATGAGTTACGCATACGATACCCAAGCCCCCAAAAGACCCACCAATGTCAGTATAAACAGTGACTTACTTGCAAAAGCCAAAGGCTTCAATATCAATTTATCCGCAACACTGGAACATGCCTTGGCTGAACAGCTACGAGCCGAACAGCGCGCCCAATGGCTGCGCGAAAACGCTGATGCTATTCAGGCATACAACCAGTTTGTCGAAACCAACGGCACATTCAGCGACAGTGTAAGGAAGTTCTGATGGGACAGTTTTGTGTATATAAGAATCCCAGTCCTGGCACCCGCACCCAATATCCTTATTTGCTGGATATACAAGTAATTTATTAAGCGAGCTGAGAACAACCATCGTTATTCCGCTCATGCCTTACAAAATTGCCGCATCGATAAGCCTATCAAAGCTTAACCCTACTTTCGTTCTCGACGGCGAGAGTTTCACTGCAATAACGCAAGACATTGCAGGCGTGGATCGCAAACAACTCGGCGCCAAGGTCCATGATCTATCCGCCTATCAATCAGAAATAATCGCCGCAGTCGATTTTGTACTCTCTGGCATATAACGCTTGAGTTAAGCCGGCCCGCCCAAGGCGAACCGGTTTTGCGTGGAGCCACGAAGCGGGCTCGGCTCGAACGAATTGTTAGGTCTGTCACCCTTGAAGCCCGAAATTTTCAAGCTCTTGAGTTCTCTGTTCCGTACGTTCAAACAAGCAACTCTGATACATGGAGTCGCGGATTTCTGCTTTTGCGCCGTAACGCCAAAGATCGTAGACAGCGCCGCAGTCTTTATCGCGAAACTCGACCCAGAGTCTCTGTGCATCTATCAGCTCACGCCGTATTTCATCTTGCTGCTGCTTATTTTGTAGATCAGACGAAACGCGGTGAAGTGCGGCTTGAAAGGCGACATTCATTTTTTTATCTGCGGCCAGAAAAGCGGATTGCCCACATTGGTTGATTTCAACTGTGGTAATCGGGTCTTCGCACAAATCGCCAGCCTCTGCGCAAAGTGTGGGAGTGATTGCAAGCAATAGCCAAGATAATTTCATGACAGACCTAACACCTGAGTTAAGCCGACCCGCAAGCGGCGAGGCGGTGTGCTAGCGTTTAGCACACAAGCCGAGGCCGCGAAGCGGCGTCGGCTTGAACGAATTGTTAGGCATCACGCCGGATACTGCCCGCTGCGCTCAGCGGATTGCGGTTGTGGCACGATGCATAGATCTAAGCGGCTCAACTTGCCACCTGCAATGCGAGCAAGGACGAGACCAACGAGGTTGTCTCTGCTGTTTTGGGCGAGCACAACGCATGGCTGATATTGACCATACGCGGCGACCATGCCCATCTCTGCGAATACAGTGGCACCGGCATTTTTGATTGTGACGAGCTTGGGGCGAATGTAGTCCAGGAATGATTGCTTTGAATCAAGCGGTGTGAACACTGCCTGGGACTCATACGTGAAATTGTCCGCAAGCAACGGCTCTAGCGCACTAACGTCCAATGTGTTCATCATCTTTGCATAAGCGCGTAGCGCTTCAGCTTGTGTGAGTTCCATGAAACTTCCCCTGATGCCTAACGCCCGGCTTTGCGGCGTGCCGGAGCGCAGCGTAGGCACGTCCGACAACAGCCGATTGTTATGCTAACCCTCTTGACTACGCTACACAGGTGCAAATAGTGTTCGAGGTGAAATTTTCGACTCAAGCGCATTTAGGATTTGCTGTAGTTCAACTTTTGCTTCGGCCTGCAACCCCAAGCATTGGCCAATCCCATCTGCATCTGTACTCAGCCGGCTTTCCATTGATATTGCATATTCTGATGATTCTTGCTCAGAAATGCTGTATGCATGAAAATGCATAGGGTCGCCAATCTTTGCTGGATTGCTTAAATGAGCAAAGTTGAACTCCTTTGTCATATAATCCAATAACTTATCTTGGACGATCAAAACAAGTTTTTTATTCACATGCTCGAATGTGTGAATTTTATGGTGCATCTGAACCAAAATAGTCTTTGCCGTCATTTTCCAGTTCATGCCAAAAGACTTTTTGGAATCCTCACCGTTACCTTCTTGGTCTATATCCAACTCTTTCAGAAGGCGCTGCCGTTCAGGCCAAACTGTGCCAGTTGTATCAAGTGTTTGTAGTTCAATTCCGACGAAATCCTTCACCTTTCCATTTTTTGCGGAAACCAAGAAGTAATCAACGCTACCGCCTGGAATTGATACTTCCGGGACAATATGCAACTCATTTCCCGGCTCATGCGTAGTCAATAAGTGAAGGTGTAGTGGCATAGTGAATTTGGCCACCTAATTAGAGGTGCTACTATGCACCAGGAAGCAATTAGGTGACAGTATGAAAACAAGACCAAAACGTAATTTCAGCCCTGAGTTTCGACTCGAAGCAGCCCAACTGGTTGTTGAT
>JAAXZZ010000177.1 GCA_012719655.1 Gammaproteobacteria bacterium
ATAGAAGTGCTACAGAAAATCTCAAATAATAATCTGTAGCTCTTTCATATATTGCAGGAGACAACACATGACGAAAAGTGCATTAATCACTGGCGTTACGGGTCAGGACGGCGCCTATTTGGCAAAATTTCTACTTGAGAAAGGCTACAACGTTCATGGTTTCGTCGCACGACGCAGCAGCGATACGCGTTGGCGTTTACGTGAACTAGGTATTGAGAGCGAGATTAATTACCTTGATGGTGATCTCGCTGATGCTTGCTCAGTACAACGGGCAGTTATCACCAGCAAACCCGATGAACTCTACAACTTGGGTGCACAAAGCTTTGTTGGTTCATCATGGGATCAACCCGTTACCACTGGTATTGTCGATGGTATTGCCGTCACTCACTTGCTCGAAGCAATTCGACAGTTCTCTCCACACACTCGATTTTATCAAGCCTCTACGAGTGAGATGTTTGGCTTAATTCAAGCCTCCCACCAAGATGAAAACACACCCTTTCATCCTCGCAGTCCTTACGGCGTAGCCAAAGTGTATGGTCACTGGATTACTGTCAACTACCGCGAGAGCTTTGCCATGCATGCATCCAGCGGAATTTTATTTAATCATGAATCACCTCTGCGCGGTATTGAATTTGTAACTCGCAAAGTCACTGATGCTGTGGCACGTATTAAACTTGGCAAACAACAAAAACTACACTTAGGCAATATTGATGCAAAACGCGACTGGGGTTTTGCTGGTGACTACGTTGAAGCCATGTGGCTGATGTTGCAACAAGAACAAGCTGACGACTATGTTATAGCCACTGGAGTGACAACCACCGTTCGTGATATGTGCAAGCTCGCTTTCGAGCATGTAGGTCTCAATCACGAAGATCACGTCATCATTGACCCTAAATTTTTCCGCCCAGCAGAAGTCGACATCCTCTTAGGAAATCCCGCTAAAGCTCAGCGTGTTCTAAATTGGCAACCTCGCACCAGTCTTAATGAACTCATCACAATGATGGTTGATGCCGATCTACGTCGTGTAAACAAGGAGTAAACAGAATATGATTATTCCAGTTATTATCTCTGGCGGTTCTGGCACACGTCTTTGGCCTGTCTCTCGAGAAGGCCATCCAAAACCTTTCATGAGTATGCCTGATGGTGAATCGTTACTCAGTAAGACATATATTCGTGCAGCATCTATCAGTGAGGGCGGCGCAGAAATTGTAACCGTCACCAATCGGGAGCATTATTTTGAGAGCCGCGATCACTTTAATGCGGCAGGCTTACATGAACGCTCTGCACGTTACATCTTAGAACCCGTTGGACGTAATACTGCTCCTGCAATTATCGCGGCAGCACTCTCCTTGCGCGAACAATACGGCGATGAAGCAATTATGATGGTCATGCCTGCTGATCATCTCATTGAAGATCAAACAGGCTTTATCAAAGCCACCCAACACGCCGCTCAATTAGCCAAGCAAGGTTATCTAGTTACCTTTGGTATTCAACCAACCACTCCTGAAACAGGCTTCGGTTACATAGAATGTGGGCAACTACTGGCCGACCAACAAGCTCACACAGTCGCACGCTTCGTGGAGAAGCCTAGCCTAGCAACAGCCGAGCAATATCTAGCCTCTGGTAGTTTCTTATGGAACTCTGGCATTTTCTGCTTTTCCATTGGCACCTTACTCTCTGAAGCCCAAAAACACGCTGATGAACTGCTAATTCAAACGACAAAATGCATCGAAGTAAGCCGCTGTAATGCGCACAATAAAATCACACAAATCGAACTTGACTGCGTTGAGTTTCAAAAAATTCAAGATATTTCTATTGATTATGCATTAATCGAAGCATCAGCACAGGTTGCCGTGATTCCCGCTCAATTTGATTGGAATGACATTGGTAACTGGCTAGCACTCAGTAAATTAACGAACCCAGACAGCAATGACAACCGCGCCCAAGGCGACAGTTTATTTATAAATACAAGTAACACTTATATACAAAGCTCAGAGCGTTTGATCGCAACCGTTGGCGTAGAGAACCTCATTATTATTGATACACCCGATGCTTTATTAGTGGCACATGCCGATCAAGCACAGCAAGTTCGAGAAGTCGTTAAGCAACTTAAAAAAACCAACCATGAAGCCTATCGCTTACATAAAACTGTATTTCGTCCTTGGGGCAGTTATACCGTTTTAGAAGAAGGCCAACGCTTTAAAATTAAGCGTTTAGAGGTTAAGCCTGGAGCTGCACTGTCATTACAAATGCATCACCACCGCAGTGAGCACTGGATCGTAGTGCAAGGCATGGCTAAGGTTATAAACGGTGTATCTGAACGTCTGATTAACACCAATGAATCAACCTTTATCCCTGCTGGACATCAACACCGCTTAGAGAATCCTGGCGTAATTGACTTAGTGCTGATTGAAGTGCAGAGCGGTGAGTACTTGGGCGAGGATGATATCGTCCGTTTTGCAGACCAGTATGGCCGGGTACAACAATGATTCCTGATCATTTACGTGCAGCTTGGAGTTATCGAGGTTTTATTTATGGCAGCGTTAAGCGCGAATTCCAATCGCGCTACCGCAACTCGTTACTCGGTGCGCTCTGGAACATCATCAATCCGCTAGCAATGATTATTGTCTATACCGTGATCTTTTCGCAGCTCATGCAAGCACGTTTAGCAGGAGTCGAAAACAACCTTGCATATGGCATATATCTCTGCTCCGGGCTCCTCACTTGGAGTTTCTTTCAAGAGATAATTGCACGCGGCCAGAGTGTCTTCTTGGACAATAGCAACATGCTGAAAAAGCTTAGTTTTCCTAGAATCACTCTACCGATCATTTCAATACTCAGTAGCTTGATGAACTTTTTAATTGTTTTTAGCTTGTTCATTGGCTTTTTGCTAGTCACCGGAAACTATCCCAACATAACTATACTAGCGGTTATTCCGCTGATACTTTTACAGATATTTTTTGCAATGAGTCTGGGGATCATTCTTGGTGTGCTGAACGTTTTCTTCCGTGATATTGCACAATTTATGGGTGTGCTACTGCAATTTTGGTTTTGGTTTACACCTATTATCTACCCTCTAAATGTCGCACCGAAACAAGCTCAAGAATGGATTGCGTTAAATCCAATGACTCCAGTGGCACAAGCTTATCAAGGGATTTTTGTTTACGGTAAATGGCCTGATTGGTACAGTTTATGGCCCACTGCTGTAATCGCTCTAATCTTATTTGTTCTGGCTTTACGCTTATTTCGTAAGCGCGCAGGCGAAATTGTGGATGAACTATAATGAGCGATATTCAAGTTATTGATCTAGGTAAAGCTTATAAAACATATCCTTCACAATGGGCTCGCTTAGCCGAATGGCTTATTCCTTACAGCAAGCCACGCCACTCTTTAAAGTGGGTGCTCAAGGATATTAACTTCAGTCTACGCCCTGGAGAGGCCCTCGGCATCGTCGGTATGAATGGCGCGGGTAAAAGCACCTTATTAAAAATCCTGACCGGCACCACAAAAGCAACAACTGGAGAGCTTTCGACAACGGGGCGAGTTGCCGCCTTGTTGGAGCTGGGGATGGGATTCCACCCTGATTTTAGTGGGCGGCAAAACGTATATATGGCCGGACAACTGCTAGGGCTCAGCATGGAGGAAATTAATAGGTTAATGCCTTCAATCGAAGCTTTTGCTGAAATTGGCGAATACATGGATCAGCCACTGCGTACGTACTCAAGCGGTATGCAAATGCGCTTAGCATTTAGCGTTGCCACTGCTCAACGCCCTGATATTTTAATTGTCGATGAAGCTTTATCGGTTGGCGACTCCTATTTTCAGCATAAAAGCTTCGATCGTATTCGCCAATTTCGCAAAGAAGGCACCACCTTACTGATTGTGTCCCATGACCGACAATCCATTCAGTCTGTCTGTGATCGTGCAATCTTACTTGATAAAGGCAAGCTCATAACAGAAGGCTTACCTGAAGAAGTCATGGACTATTATGGCGCAATGATGGCTGAACGAGAGCAGCATACCATTCGACAAGAGCGGCTCGATAATGGAAAAGTGCGCACGATCTCAGGTACTGGTGAAGCCTCTATTCATTCAGTTTCTTTGCTTGATGAGCGTAATAAAGCAACAGAGGTTATTGAAGTTGGTAGCCCCGTTACCTTAGAAGTGCATGTCGATATAAATCACGATATTCCCCGTCTAGTCCTAGGCTTTATGATCAAAGACCGCATGGGGCAAGCCATTTATGGGATCAACACGCACCGACTTAACCGCGAACTGGTCAATCTAAAAGCAGGCGAAAAAATTATTTATCGTTATGCATTTCCAGCCAATATTGGTAAGGGGCACTACTCAATTGCTTTATCGTTATCACGCTTAGACTCGCATATTGATACCAATTATGAATGGCGTGATTTCGCGTTAGTCTTTCATGTTATCAATAGCACCCAACCAGACTTTGTTGGAACTGCTTGGCTTGACTCTAATTTAACAATACAACGCACATAAGCAAAAGGCAGATGCTTTAAGCATCTGCCTTTTGGAGTTTAAGTCAGTTTTAAATAACGCAGAACCTGCATGCAGTTCCTGCGTTATTGCTTACTTACTTCAACAACATGGTGCCATTTTTTGCAAAATTAGTGTGCCACGAAAACGCTTTTTCTAAATTGTGTGGTGTTTGGCCACCGCGTGTCTTCGCTTCAGCTAAATAATCACGCGCTTGTTGCTTGTAATCAGGGTGCATACAGTTTTCGATAATACGCTCAGCTGCTTGGGTTGGAGCTAAGCCACGAATATCAGCATAACCTTGCTCGGTGATGATCACATCAACATCATGATTAGTATGATCCGCGTGCGTTACAAACGGAACAATGGCTGAAATTTTGCCATCTTTTGCCGTCGACTGGGTGACGAAAATAGTGATGCGCGCATTACGAGCAAAGTCGCCTGAGCCGCCAATGCCGTTCATCATGTGCGTACCGCCAACGTGCGTGGAGTTTACGTTACCGTAAATATCCGCTTCTAACGCTGTATTGAAAGAAATGATACCTAAACGGCGAATCACTTCTGGATGGTTAGAGATTTCTTGTGGGCGGAAAATAATTTTATCTTTGTATTTAGCGAGATCCTTACCTAAGGTTTCAACACGCTTTTTCGACAGAGATAGTGCAGTACCAGCGGCAAACTTCACTACACCAGCGTCGATCAGATCAAATACACCGTCTTGCAATACTTCAGAAGCAACCACGATGTCTTTAAAGCCTGAAGTTTTCATGCCGTTCAATACGGCGTTAGCCACTGAGCCTACGCCAGATTGTAATGGCGCTAAGCTTTCAGTTAAGCGGCCTGCTTTAACTTCTTCACCGAGGAATTGCAGCAAGTTGTTAGCAATTTGCTGAGTTTCTTCATTAGGCTCAAACAGAGGTGATGGGATATCTGGCTCGCTAGAAATAATGATACCGCGAATTTTCGCAGGATCGACTTTCATGCCAGGCGTACCAATACGCTTGCTCACTTCAAATACTGGAATGGCTTCACGAGTGTTTTCACCCGCTGGCTCTGGGATGTAAATATCGTGCATGCCTTCGTATTCACGTGGCGCAGCGATATTTAACTCGATAATGACATGTTTAGCCGTTTGCAAGAAAATTGGCGAGTTCCCCACCGAACCGGTAGGAATGATGTCACCCTCTTCAGTGATCGCTGCTGCTTCAATAATCGCGTAATCAATTGCTGGGTAAGTACCCTGACGAATGGACTCAGCTGTGTGCGATAAATGCTGATCAATATAGAAAATTTCACCAGCGTTGATTTTTTTACGTTGTACCGGATTACCTTGGTATGGCACGCGCAGATTAATGATATCCGCTTCAGCCATTGACTGATCGGCTGCTGGCCCCATTGATGCGCCAGTAAAGAGATTAACTTTAAACTTTTCTTTATGGCCGCGCTCAGCCAGTGCTTTAGGGAATAGTTTTGGCTCACCGAATAGCGTAAAGCCGCTCATTCCTAAAGTCATGCCATCGTCAATCCATGTAGCTGCTTCGTCTGCTGTAACGACTTTGTCCAAAAATGCCTTGTTACGAATAAACTTACTTAAATCAGTACTCATGCAACCACCTGTAAAG
>JAAXZZ010000178.1 GCA_012719655.1 Gammaproteobacteria bacterium
AAGCCCAACTCTCCCCAGCGCGTAATATCTTTGCCAGTACCGCAGCGTCGTGTTGAAGAGAAAACCGCATCCACTTGCTCGATGGTCAACCCTTTAATAGGGTTATCTTTGTGCACATACACAGCCAAAGCATCAATCGCCACCGGAACAGCCGTCGGGCGGTAGCCATGACGCTCTTCAAACGCTTGAATCTCGCTGTCTTTCATCATCCGTGACATCGGCCCCATATTGGCTGTACCTTCTGCCAAGGCTGGCGGCGCTGTTGAAGAACCAGCGGCTTGGATCTGCACATTGACGTTGGGATAATTCTTTTTAAACTCTTGCGCCCATAAGGTCATCAGGTTAGCTAAGGTATCTGAACCAATACTGGTCAGATTGCCTGAAATACCACTGGCGCGTTGATAGTCGGGCAGCTTTGCATCCACGGCAGCCGTAGCTGAAAACGTGGAAAATGCCGTGCAAAGCGTTAACGCTGTAGCAAGTGCTTTGAGTTTCGCGGTCATAGAAATCTCCGATTAATTCATCAAGCTGAACTGATACCTTTGCATCAGCACGGAAGCCTGCGCCATCCGATGACTGCATCCTAAAGCGCTTAAATGACAGTTTCATGAAAACGCTGATATTGCCATTTTTGTTTATCAGAGTATTTCTGTCGGGCTTTCAGCAAAATGATGTATGTCATACTACAAGTCGCCTTTTCAAAGAGAAAACGCCCATGTTGCAGTCCAGAAAATGGAAAACCATATGTACTCTAATCTTTGTCAGCGTACTCGCTGCATGGCTGTTGTTAGGTTCGAACCCTCTGGCCAATGCCAACGCCGGTCAGTCGATTCTGCAACAGCACATTGAACAACTGGCCGATGTTAACCAGACAACACCCAGTCCGCTGTTTACTGACAGCAAACCGACTCTAATTAAACTCTGGGCCAGTTGGTGTCCACTGTGTTTATCCGAGTTACAAGAAACCCAAGACTGGAGCAGCGACCCTGACTTTGCCGATGCTCAGCTCATCACCATTGCCTCACCTGGTATTTTAGGTGAGCAAAACACTGCAGCTTTTAAAGCGTGGTATGCAGGGCTTAATTATCCACAGTTGCCACTGCGTTTAGACCCAAGTGGTCAACTGATTAAAGCGCTCGGAGTAAAAGTCTATCCAAGCTGGGCCGTACTCGACGCGCAAGGCCAACTGGCGCGAGTCATTAAAGGCAGCATTAATAAGTCACAAGCCTTAGCTTTACTGGATAACCCTGCAGCCGATTTAGCCGCGCATCAAGGTACTTTTTATCAGCCCAAAAGCAACCAAACGGCGACGCCCATCAATGCCAAAACCATTTACTTGGCCGGTGGTTGTTTCTGGGGTGTGGAAGCCTATTTCCAACGCATTGATGGTGTGATCGATGCGGTTTCAGGTTATGCCAATGGCCGTACTGACAACCCCAGCTACGAAGATGTGATTTACCGCAATAGCGGCCATGCAGAAACGGTCAAAGTCACCTACAACCCCGACATACTGAGCCTTGATGATATTTTGCAGTATTACTTTCGCATCATTGATCCAACCTTGCTCAATCAACAAGGTAACGACCGTGGCAGCCAATACCGCACCGGTATTTACAGCACGCAGGCTGAAGAACAAGCCATCGTTGCTGCTGCGTTAAGCACGTTGCAAGAGCGCTTTAACAAGCCGATTGTGGTGGAAAATCAACCGCTACGGCAGTTCTTTGAAGCTGAGGAATACCATCAAGACTATTTGCTGAAAAACCCCAATGGTTATTGCCATGTTGATCTAAATAAGGCCGAGCAGCCCTTACCGAATAAAGCGCCGGCCAAAGATAAACAAGTCAAAGCTTTTGATCCCAGTCAGTATCAAAAACCTGACGCCAGCACACTCAAGCAACAACTGACTCGCGAGCAGTACCAAGTCACGCAAAACAGCGGCACTGAGCGCGCTTTCAGTCACGCCTATGATGATTTATTCGAGCCGGGTTTGTATGTGGATATTGTCAGCGGTGAGCCATTGTTCAGCTCGCAAGATAAATATCAGTCTGGCTGTGGCTGGCCGAGCTTTGTCAAACCGATCAGTGCGGACGCCATCACCGAGCATCTCGACACCAGCTACAATATGCGCCGCATCGAAGTGCGCAGTAAATTGGCTGATTCGCACCTCGGTCATGTGTTTCCTGATGGTCCGCCTGATCGAGGCGGGCTGCGCTATTGCATCAACGGCGCCAGCTTAAAGTTTATCCCTGTCGCGCAGATGGCCGAGCAAGGCTATGGGCAGTGGCTAAAGGCTGTAGAATAACTTTCTTCTTGCGTGCGCCACTGGCACTCCATAGATCATCGGTGAGCCAGTGGATAAGGTAAATACATTAGGTTGGATAGATCGCACGGAATAACTGCAAGCTGCTATTGAGTGCGCCTTGTATATCGCCACTGTCGAGCCAATCTGCGCAGCAACCCAGCTGCAATTCATCGTTCCAAATAAACGGCTGGCCTTGGCGTACAGTCGTGTTATGGCGTGACAAGCGCCAATAATGTGCAGTGAGCAGCTGCGGCACCTGCGTAATCGCAAAATTTTGGCAAAACGCCTCAATTAAGGCTTCAGACATATCACGCTGCGCAGCAGCATAGGTACTGTGTAGCATCCACACTTCAGCAACACCACGCAGCGTACCTCGCGCGGGCTTGCTACTTTCTAAAATTGCTGCAGCTAATAGCGGATGACCGCCACGGTATACATCGGCGCTAAGATTGAGTGGCTGCGCGAAACCGATGGCGCAAACAGACTGTGCAAGGCTCGCATCGGCGACTGTTTTACAGGCTTGAAAACCCTCGAAGTCTTGCAGCAAAGCATAGGCTTGCTCAGCTGGACAGGTAACAATCACTTTGTCGGCTTCGGTTAACACTTGCCCAGCGGCGTCGAGTAACTGCCAGCGCCCAGCACTTTTGTGTAAACGCTGCACACAACTACCGGTCAGTGTATCAATGTGCCCTGCAATTTGTTTATGCCAGCTATTCATCGAAGGTGTCGCGCAAAAGGTAGTCAACAACTGTGCTTGGCTGACGCTATCAAAACGTGCACTCGGACGCTGCCAAGCCGAGACGAAGCCGGCACGAATCCATGCCTGCTGCTTGGCCAGTAAAACAGGATCAAGGCCTACATCCATAACAAACTCCGGCGCGCCCAAATCCACCGCATAATTATCATCAATCCGGCGACGGCTACAGCGACCACAAAGACCGCGACTTTTCTCCAGCAAACGGCAACTGACGCCAGCCTCATCCAATAAACTGGCGATAAAACAACCGGCTGTACCTGCACCAATAATGGCCACCTCGACACTCACTGGCGTCATAAAACCCTCTGACAACGATCTGTTCGGCAAAACAATAGTGAATATGCGTATTGTTGTACAGCTCTGTTTTATGTATAACTATTTACGTCTTGCATGAACACAGCATTATCAGAGTAAAAATACCAATGAGCGATCACAGTCCCAGCACCCAAACACAGTTTCCGATTCGTGAATTAAGTGCCCGTACTCAGGTCAACACCGTGACTCTTAGAGCATGGGAGCGTCGTTATGGACTATTGAAACCGCAGCGTACCGCTAAAGGTCACCGCCTGTACTCTGAAGATGATGTCGCTACCATCGAACGGATTTTAGCCTTGGTCGCACGCGGTGTACCGCTCGGCAAAGTCAAACCGCTACTGCAAGAGGAACTACCTGCCCTGCCGCAAGAGGATGCCCTGCAAAGCTGGCAAGCCCTGCAAAGTGAACTACTTAATGCCATTGATCAGTTTTCTTTTAGCAAAGTCGAACGGCTGATCCAAGAAACCTTGGCCAGTTACCCCACACCAATTTGCCGTGAGCATTTATTCGAGCCGTTGTTTGCTGTACTGACGCAGCGCGATGATCAGCAGGCGGCGTTTAGCTTTACTGAAAGTGAACTCCTGCGTTACACCCTACTGCGCTTAAACGCCAAAGTTGCGCAAAAAAAACCAGCACTGTCAGTCACCTTGGTTGCCGGACAACCGGCACCGATCTGGCGCTTGGCCTTGATGGCCTTAGAACTGACCGATTTACAGGTGTCAGTGAATTTACTCAGTCGGCCACTTAGCCTAGCGGCCGCCATTCATTTGGCGGCGCAGCGCAACGAAAGCTTTACCGTGTTGTATCAAGATGGCATTTGGAAAGATAAAGAACAGGAGCGAGTCAGCGCAGCACTGCTCGACAATCCACGTTTATTTATGTGTGGCACAGCGGCCATGCTCACGCCTTTAAACAGCCCGGGGCGGGTGTTTACTGAGGTCAAAGATTGCATTGCCGGCTTACTCCAACAGCACGAGCGCTGATCCGCTCAACGAAAGGTGCATCATGAACATACTCATCACCGGCGGCACTGGCTTAATAGGTTCAGCCTTTATTCGTCAATTTGACGATCACCAATACACTGTCCTCAGCCGCTCACCGGCGCAAGCCAAGCACCGTCTCCCAGCTTATGTACAACTGATTGATTCGTTAGAGCGTTTAGATCATCTCGATGACTTTGATGCAGTGATCAATCTCGCCGGTGCGGCGATTATTGATAAGCGCTGGAGCGAACAGCGCAAACAAGAAATCTGCAATAGCCGTTGGCAACTGACCGAGCAGCTGGTGGCGTTATTTGCCCGTAGCACAAAGCCGCCAGCGGTATTTTTAAGTGGCTCGGCGATTGGCGTGTATGGTCATCATGGCAATGACGAATTGACTGAAGACAGTAGCGTGCAAGAATCCGACTTCCCAACCAAACTGTGCCTGCGCTGGGAAGAGATTGCCCGCCGCGCTGAGCCTTATACCCGTGTGGTGCTATTGCGCACCGGTATTGTGCTAGCACCTCAAGGTGGCGCGCTGGCAAAAATGCTACTGCCGTTTAAATTATGCCTTGGCGGCCGCATCGGTTCTGGCGAGCAATATATGTCGTGGATTCACTACCAAGACCATATTCATGCCATGCGCTACTTATTAAGCGACAGCAGTCTGTCGGGCCCAGTCAATTTAGTTGCACCCAACCCGCAAACCAACAGCCAATTCACTCAAGCCTTAGCAAAAGCCTTAGGCCGTATCGCCATTTTCCCCGTACCCAAGCAGGTGATGCAGCTATTGCTAGGAGAATCGGCCTGCCTGCTCCTCGACAGTCAAAACGTGCGACCACAGAAACTGCTCAACAGTGGTTTTAAGTTTGACTACCCACACTTAGCGGCTGCACTTAGCGATGTCCTGCACAGCACAACCCATCAGTGACAGACAAAGGATGACTATGAAACAACTGTTAATCATTGCCCATGGCAGCCGGCGTAAAGGCTCTAACGAAGACGTGCAAATTTTGGCCAGCAAAGTCGCCATGCGCCTAAATCTACCGGACGATGCTGTCCAAGCCGCTTTTTTAGAATTGGCTTCACCTTCTATTGGTGAAGCCATTGATGCGTGTTTTCAGCGCGGCTGCGACGAGATTACCGTGCTGCCGTACTTCTTATCCCCTGGTGTGCATGTGATCAGTGACGTCCCTGAAGAAATTGCCGCCGCGCAAAGTAAATGGCCAGACAAGACCATTACGCTGCTACCACACATTGGTGCGACGCAAGCCATGGTCGATTTAATTGCCCAAGCGTACTGAAACAGGAAAACCACTTATGCAGCGTCGCTGAGCAAAACAAGGGGCAGCGGCCGGTCATGCTCAGCCCTTAATTTGCCGCACAATAGCAAACCTATTGATCAGCGGCAGATACTGCAGCGCCCTGAATACTGGGTTGCTCAGTTTTTCTAGCAGTTGATACAGCTTGTCACCGAAAATACTGCAATAACCCCAAGCTAAGGTTTGCAGTACGACAAAACCGCCGCCCACAAGGTTGTCACTGAGCCAATGCGCGCCAGCAATCAAACGTGGCAAGATAAAAAACAACCCTGTCAGACACACCAACACGCGTTGTTTACCTTTACTAAAGACACTTAAAAAAACCACCCAGAGCAACAGCACCGAGGCGTGATCGCCTGGAAAGCTGCGACTGGAGCGGTCTTTAATCTCAAAAAACTGCTCCATCCAAGGGAAGGCTGCGCTCAACTGAAAGCCACCACCTAAATGCACCGAAGGACTCGCATGCTGCAGCCCTTGCGCAGTGATGAGCTTAGTAAAAAGAACACGCACCACGAGCATCACCAGTAGTAACACAAAGAAAGTCACTAAAGCCCGGCGCAACTGTGCTTGCGCAAAGATCAGGTCACGATAGATCAACGCACACAGCATCACCGCAGCGGCGCACAGATCAGCGATACGCGTGCTCAGAAAAGCCCAGAGTAAGTCCCAGCCGTACCAATGCCCTAAGCTGCCATTGAGGGCACGATAAACAGGGATATCCAACGCCGTCCAAAATGCTCGCGTCGAGGGCAGCAACCAACTGCCCAGCAGCAACATACTGGCCAACTGTAAGAAGAAAAAGTGTTTTGGGCGCCAATGCGCCTGCGGGCTCGAAAGGCAAGTCATCATCAGTAGCGATCATTCAGGTGATAAAATTAACCGCGATATATTAACAATGCCAAGCTGTCATTCAGCTTTCAAACCGCTAAAAAGATGCGTTTAGACTGATAAAAACACACCATTATTGAACACCGCATCAAAGCAAAGCCTGCACAGCACAATTAAAACAGACGCCCAAGGACAAATTGAGCGTCTGTTTTACTCAAGACGCCACTACTCTTGATTAATCAGCGCTTGCACCTGCTGCTTAAGTCCATCCATGGTGACCTGCTCGCCAGGAATGGGCTCGCCGATATTTAACCCCACGCGACTCCACAAGCCTCGGCGAAAGGGTTTCGACATCGCCGCGCCATCGCCACGACTGAAATAGGAACCCCAGAGGTTGGTTAAGCCCATCGGAATGACCGGCACAGACAAACCATCGGCGTGTGCGCTCTGCAAAATCTTCAATAAGCCGGCTTTAAACTCGCCCAGTTCGCCGTTTCGAGTGATCGCGCCCTCTGGGAAAATAGCCAACACATCACCATTTCTAAGCACTTGAGCGGCTTGCTGAAAAGCTTTCTCATAGGCTACTGGATCTTCTTTTTGCGCAGCAATCGGGATGGCTTTGGCCAATTTAAAAATCCAGCCGAGCACTGGAATCTTGAAAATACGGTGATCCATGATGTAGTAAATAGGTCGTGGACTCGCCGCCATCAATAATACCGCATCAATAAAGCTGACATGATTACAGGTCAAAATCACCGCGCCCTCGCTAGGAATCACCTGCTTATTGGTCACTTTAAAACGGTAAATTAAATGCGAGAGCAGCCACGATAGGAAACGTAAAAAGTACTCTGGCACCAACATAAAAATATAGAAGGTCACCAGCGCATTGAGCACACCGACCACCAAGAACACTTGCGCAATGCTTAAGCCATAAGCTAAGAGCGCTGCCGCTAGTACAGAACTGGCAATCATAAATAGCGCGTTAAGGATGTTATTGGCGGCGATGATCCGAGCGGTATGGGTTTTCTCCGTGCGCATCTGAATCAACGCATACATCGGTACGCTGTATAAGCCAGCAAACATACTCAAAGCCAACAAATCGATCAGCACGCGCCAATGCGCAGTGTGCTGCACAAAGGCGGTAATGCCCATTTCTACACTGTCAGGTAAACCCCGCGTAGCAAAATACAAATCAATCGAAAAAACACTCATACCGATCGCACCAAGCGGCACTAAACCTATTTCCACCTGACGGCGGCTGAGGGTTTCACACAGCAGCGAACCGATGGCAATACCTATGGAGAACACCACCAGCAACAGCGAGGCAACCTGCTCGTTACCGTGCAGTACTTCTTTAGAAAAGCTTGGAAATTGACTTAAAAAAACCGCGCCAAAAAACCACATCCAACTGATGCCCAGCATCGAGCGAAACACCGCTGGTTGCTGGCGGGCCATGGCCAGATTGCGCAACGTTTCACTCACTGGATTCCAGTTAATTTTCAGCGTTGGATCGGTCGCCGGCAGCACCGGTACCGCTTGCGCAGTCAAACGACCTAATACTGCTAAGATCATACAGGCAGCAGCCACCTGATAATGACCAATTTCCGGCACTGCAATCATCAAGCCACCGGCGACGTTACCCAATAAAATCGCCACGAAGGTGCCCATTTCAATCAAGCCGTTACCACCGGTTAGCTCATTGGGCTTCAGCACTTGCGGTAAGTAAGCGTATTTTAACGGACCAAAAATAGTGGATTGCAGTCCCATTAAAAAAGTGCAAATCAGCAAGATAACCGGGCTTTGCCACAGAAAGCCTGCCGTACCGAGCAGCATAATGACGATTTCTAAATCTTTGACGTAGCGAATCAACTTAGTTTTCGCGAATTTATCGCTGATTTGCCCAGAAGTGGCAGAGAACACTACATACGGCAAGATAAATAACGCAGCAATCACCAAACCAGCCATACTCGGCGGCATCCAGCTGACACTGAGCTGGTAAGTCACCATGACGGTAAAAGCAAATTTAAAGAGATTATCGTTGGCAGCGCCAGCAAACTGCACCCAGAAAAAAGGTGCAAAGCGCTTTTGTTTCAATAGTCCAAACTGACTCACTTCTGCATCTGAAGACTGTTCATTTGATGATTTCATAGCGCCTCAATCTATCCCTTAACGTGGCATGCAGACTTTAATATGCAGATCACTCAACCACTGCACAGCCAATCTCCGCATGGGCTGCTGGCCGAATGACAAAGCGCTGGAGTATAGAGCAATTAAGACCATGAAAATGCGCCTTGCTTAGCGTTTAAGACGCCAAACGATCGTGACACTGGCGCGAGCAGGTCAGCCAGTCTGCTAGCCAAAGTGTCTACGCAGGTCGCCTGCACCGTCAGCACTCGGCCATCGGCGCTCAACCTCATCGCCTTAAAGGGCAGCATATCAATCACACTCCCATCCGCCGCAATGGTGTGGCCACCCATGGAATGCTTAGCGCCAGCGTTGGATACCGAAAGCTGCTCGCGCTGGGCTCTAGCGAGTAATTTGATCAATTGCTGTTCTGCCGCCTGTGACGCTGCAGACACTTACCACACTTCTTGCACCCGTGCGCTATTCAAGCGAATAGCATCATCAACATGTTCAGTGGCGACAGCTGTAGTCGAGTTCTGGTCTTGCACGGCCGTCGCCACTAAATGCAGCGCTGGAACACCCAGTGCAATGAAGATGGCAACGACTATAGAAAGCTTCAACAAGCGACTGAAACGCTGACATTTCTTCATGGTGCTCTCTAGCAAGGCTTGTGCTAACCGCTTAAGTTACTCAAGCAAAACCAAGATCAAACACACCTTCTTGATTTATCTTTAGCACTTACATATTTAATTAATCGCGACAAACTAATAGCCTATGAGAAATTTATGTATCAGACTAAGTTAATGCTACGCGTACAGTTCCTACCTTCATTTTTAGCTCGATACAAGGCTTTGTCAGCTAGTTCAATCAATAGCTCTACCGTCTTATCGCTATCGGGTATAAAGCTTGCCACACCAAGACTTGCTGTAATGCTGATTGTTTGATTTGCAAATATAATATCTAAGCGTTCAATTTCACTTCTAATACGCTCAGCAATATTCACTGCACCTTGTTGATCGGTATCAGGC
>JAAXZZ010000179.1 GCA_012719655.1 Gammaproteobacteria bacterium
AGGCTGCACAATGAGTGCTCAAGATTTCCTGGTTGAACTGGGCACCGAAGAGCTGCCACCCAAAGCCCTTAACAGCTTAGCCAAAGCTTTTCGTGATGGCATTATTAAAGGTCTTAAAAGCGCCGGTTTAAGTCATGCAGCTGTGCAGGTTTTTGCCGCGCCACGACGCTTAGCGGTACGGGTTGACCAGCTCGCTGAGCGCCAAGATGACCGCAGCCAAGCCATTGATGGCCCGCCAGTACAAGCTGCGTTTGATGAGCAAGGTGAGCCAACTCAAGCGGCATTAGGTTTTGCCCGTAAATGCGGTGTTGATATTAGCGAAATTGATCGCAGCGGCGCTAAATTACGTTTTCAGCAGCATATCCCAGGGCAAGCCACCGTAGATTTGCTGCCGGCGATTATCGAAGAGTCGCTCAGTGCTTTGCCAATTCCTAAGCGCATGCGTTGGGGCGCTCGTAAAGAAGAGTTCGTGCGTCCGACCCAATGGTTGGTGATGCTGTTTGGTAGTGATGTCGTCGATTGCACAATTTTAGCGCAAACCGCTGGTCGTGCTTCACGTGGTCATCGCTTTCATCACAACAGCGATGTCGTGCTCAAGCAGCCCAGCGACTATGTGGAAGCATTGCGCAAAGCCTATGTGCTGGTTGACTTTGCTGAGCGTCGCAGCTTAATTCAAAAACGTATTAATGAGTTGGCTGCAGAGCAGCAAGGTACTGCGATTGTGCCACCGGCTTTACTGGATGAAGTGACCGCATTGGTTGAATGGCCAGTGCCGCTGGTGTGCTCATTTGAAGAGCATTTCTTGGATGTGCCACAAGAAGCCTTGATTATTACCATGCAAGATAATCAGAAATACTTCTGCTTGTTGGACAGCCAAGGTGCGTTGCTGCCACGTTTTATCACCGTCGCCAATATTGAAAGCCGCGATCCGCAACAAGTGATTTCTGGTAACGAGAAAGTAGTGCGTCCGCGTCTCACCGACGCCGAGTTCTTCTATCTACAAGATCAAAAACAGCCTTTAGAGGCGTTTAATGAGCGCTTACAGAATGTGGTGTTCCAAGCACAGTTGGGCAGTGTCTACGATAAAGCGCTACGTGTTGCCAAGCTGGCCGAAGTGATTGCGCAGAAAATCGGCAGTAACCCTGAGCATGCGGCGCGTGCAGGTTTATTGTCGAAATGCGATTTAGCCACAGAGATGGTCGGTGAGTTCCCGGAAATGCAGGGCATCGCGGGCTTTTACTATGCACAAAATGATGGCGAGCCGGGTGATATTGCTGTAGCGCTTAATGAGCAATATATGCCGCGTGGTGCGGGCGCGCCATTACCGACAAGTTTAACCGGTGCGGCGTTAGCAGTGGCGGATAAGCTGGATACCTTGGTGGGTATTTTTGGAATTGGTATGTTGCCAACCGGCAGTAAAGATCCTTATGCCTTGCGTCGCGCTGCTTTAGGTATTTTGCGTGTATTGATTGAAAAAGATTTAGACCTTGATCTGGCCGAGTTGGTGGCTATCGCGATTACCCAGTATGGCGATAAGATCGAGAGCACAGGCTTGGCAGAAAAGATTCTTGACTTCATTTTTGATCGTCTGCGTGCTCGTTATGAGGATGCTGGTGTTGATGTCGCGGTCTATCAAGCTGTGCGTGCAGTGCACCCCATGTCACCACTGGACTTTGATCAGCGTGTGCAGGCGGTGCAAAACTTCCGCGCCTTGCCAGAAGCGCAAGCTTTGGCTGCAGCCAATAAGCGTGTATCAAACTTGCTGGGGAAAAGTATCACCGAGCAGAGCACGGCGGTGCAAGCACATTACTTCGATAGTCCGGCCGAATTTGCTTTGTACGCAGCCTTACAGCAAGCGTTACAGGCGGTACAACCATTGGCCGCTGAGCGTCAGTACACTGAAGCATTAACCCGTTTAGCCAGCTTGCATGAGCCGGTGGATGCGTTCTTTACCGCAGTGATGGTTAACGCTGAAAACCCTGAAGTACGTGCCAATCGTCATGCCTTGTTGGCGCAGTTGCGTGGCTTGTTCTTAGGTGTGGCAGATATTTCTGTACTGGATTAATGCTCGACAAGAAAGACGATGAGCTTAATGAGTCTCTGTTGAGCTCATCTTGAGTAGGGATCAAGTATGAAATTATTAATTCTCGATCGTGATGGCGTGATTAATTACGATTCAGATGCTTATATTAAAACAGTGGCTGAATGGATTCCTTTGCCCGGTGCTTTAGATGCTATTGCGCGTCTCAGTCGCGCCGGTTGGACGGTGGCTGTAGCAACCAATCAGTCTGGTTTAGCGCGTGGTTATTATAGCGTGGCAACCCTGGAGTCGATGCACCAAGTTTTACGTGATGAAGTGCAGCAGCGCGGCGGTGCGCTGGGATTGATTAGTTATTGCCCGCACGGTCCCGATGAAGGCTGCACGTGTCGTAAACCTCTGCCAGGTTTACTGCAACAGATTGCTGAGCACTATCACACTTCGCTAGAGGGCGTATGGTTTGTCGGTGACAGCTTGCGTGACTTGCAAGCAGCGGTTGCCGTCAATGCCCAACCCGTGTTGGTCTGTAGCGGAAAAGGCGAGCAAACCCGCGAAAAACCGCTGCCAGACAACACGCTAATATTTGCTGACTTATCAGCAGTGGCAGATCACTTATTAGGCTAAAGGTTAGAGATATGGGCGTTATCTACGGATTAAGAACGGTAATTTTCTATGTCTTACTGAGCTTAAGTGCGCTAGTGTGGTGTTTAGTCAGCTTGCTGATCGCGCCTTTTTTATCTTTTCCTGCACGCTACCGCTTTATCAATGTGTATTGGTGTCGTTTCGCTGTCGGTTTAGGCAAGTACATTATTGGTTTAAATTACCGTGTGACCGGTGCCGAAAACATTCCCAGTGAGCGTTGTGTGATTCTGGCGAAACACCAAAGCACTTGGGAAACCTTTTTCTTATCCGCGTATTTTCAACCATTGAGTCAAGTGCTTAAGAAAGAACTGTTACGCGTGCCGTTTTTTGGTTGGGCAATGGCGCTGCTCAAACCTATTGCGATTGATCGTGGCAATCCTAAGCAAGCGTTAAAACAACTGGCGAGCCAAGGTGCTGAGCGCCTCGAGCAAAACTGTTGGGTATTGATTTTCCCAGAAGGCACGCGCATGCCAGTGGGGCAGATGGGTAAGTTTTCCCGTGGTGGCGCAGCCTTAGCGGTGAATGCTGGCTTGCCAGTGCTGCCCATTGCACACAATGCCGGAGTGTTTTGGCCAAAACTTGGCTGGGCGAAAAAACCTGGCACCATTGATGTGGTCATTGGTCCGCCCATGTACGCCGAAGGTGAGGGCGCGCGCGCCATTGCAGAGTTAAATCAGCGTGCTTTTCAGTGGGTTGCCCAAGCCCAGCTTGACTTGGGCGTTTTAGATGCTGAGGCTTTCGCTGAGATACAAGAGCAGGCCGCCCAGTAAAGTCGCAACAGCCAGCACGCGCTGAACGCGCAGCGAACTGGCCTATAGGGTTGCACAGTTTTCTATTATGCAACACGACGTGCCAACTCTAGGAGCGCGGGCGGCTCGTCCGCAGCCGCTAAAGCGCAGTGTTAACTGTTGATAGTGGCCTGAGTTGTACTATGCGGTGGTTGTTTTCTGTTATTGAACCGATGCAGGTTGCAACTCTGGCGCTGCACCATCCATGGCTATTTTGCTCCTGTCATGAGTAGGCCACGGCTTAACTGCGCCAGTAGTTATTGGCTGCAGAGACCGTTTGAAAGTTAATGGCGATGACTTGCGATGCTGCCGTTAAACCGTCAGCCGACTCGGCATAAGCAGAGCGTAGCGCCTTCAGGGTTTCCATATCAGGTTGTGTATATTTTACACCACGACGGCTCAGGGTAATGGCCAGCTCAAAACCTTCTTGTGGTGTGGCGGTAATCAGGGAGGGAAGCCAAGTATCGGTCATTGTTCTATCCTTCTTATTGGTTGCTTGCTAAGCATTGCATGGGCCGACAAAGTTGCTTGCTACGCTGCAAATGCAGCGATAAAAACACTCTGCCAGAGCCCTTGCTAACAGCACAAAGAAATTTCAGGAAAACTTAACCGAGCTCAAGAACTGAGCCTTAGTACGATGAGTTTGGTGTGTGCTCTGGATTGATTTCGCCGTAAACTTCTTCCGGGTCAATGTCATTGAGTAAAAGGATTTCCTTGACCGTCTCAATGTGCTCCAGCACGACTTTATAATGCTCGCCATATTCGTATTTGGTCACTTCAATCGCTTTAGGCATGTAGTTGAATGCGATCTTTAACGCTTGTAGGGCATCGGGTGGCAGTTTATCGCTCATTTAAGAATCCTCATTGGCTAATGCAGCTGTTTGTTGTTGCAGTTCTGTGTGTCGCTCATGCTAACAAAAACGCTGCAAAACCGCAGGCGGACTAATGATCTTAGCTCACCAGCCTGGATAGCGCTGCCAGAGCGCAGCATCCTCGCTACGGTTATTGAGACTGACTTGATGCGGCACTAAACATAAGTCTGTGGCAATGAATTGAATGCTGTCGCGCAGTTCTAAATGCATCAGCCATTCGCTTGGTAACGCGTGGGCGCCCAGTAAGAGTCCAAGAAAGTGTCCAGCGATCAAACCCGTACTATTACTGTCACCGCTGTGGTTAACGGCTTTGCACACACCATCGGTGAAGTCTTTGGCTGATAATGCACACCACAAACCTATTGCTAGTGCCTCTTCAGCAACCCAGCCACCGCCCAAATGCGCTTCAATCAGCTCAGGGTTGGGCTCGATGTTGGCATGATGCAATTGCAGTACTTTTTGCAAAGCAGCATAGGTTTCATGCATGCCTGCTTTATCTCGATGTTCATGCAGGCTGCTGTGTGTGGCTGCTGCCAGTGACAGGGCTGGTGTTTGCCATAAGCGCGCAAGGATATCAGCAAAGATCCCAGCCGATAAATAAGCGGATGGATGCCCGTGGGTGAGGTGTGCGGCTTGCGCAGCAGCGGTAAAGGGATGGGGCATAAAGGCGCAAGGAGCAACGCGCACCATGCTGCTGCAACCTTTACTGCTGTTTTTGGCCATAGCGCCAAGTTGCTGAGCTGATTGTAATGAGTTTAAGCACGTGCTGCTGGGTGCACGCCGTGCCCAGAGGCGTTGGTCAGTAATTAACCAGCCATCACTGACAGTCTCGGCGAGGTAGGGGTTGGCGGATACATTTTGTGTGAGTAACCAGCGCATATAAGCGTTATGAATAATGCTAGGTAGATGGGTGGTGCAGCGTAGATGCTCGCGGACAGACGCGCGCAGTAAACCTTCAGCGGTAAACAGCATCATTTGCGTGTCATCGGTCACTGAGCCAAGCTTGCCATAGGCTGGCTGTAAGTCTTGAATACCGTTGCTGCCAAAGTGCTTTTGGATTTCAAACCACTCAAGAAATTCTACCGGCGCACCGCAGGCATCACCTAAGGCACCGCCCAGTAAACAGCCAAGTACAGCATGAGGATCGCGAACTAAGCGCTGCTGCGGAACATGGCATAGATAACTTTTCTGGCCATTTTCTAGGGTGATTTGACGCAGTAAACCGTGCGCCCCCGATACGGTAATCTGCCCATTGTTATTGCCGATTGGCTGCAGACTGATGACCCGCATGGGGTTGGCGTTACGAGTGTCAGCAATCAAGTCAAAGGCCTGTATTTGATCCAATAACAGCATAAAAAACCCTGTAAGTTTGCCAAGCTAGAGCTCATTATCCACTATGAGTGCGTCATTCTGTGTCGCAGCGAGTTAAAGCCCATACGGGTTTATGCGGTAACAATCTCCCATCGTTTTAATCTACACCGATCAGGTCTTTGTTTGTTTTGTTCCGGCGCAAGCAATGCTGTTATTAAGGAGCATGTCTAGCCTTGCGATGTTCTGAGACGATGACGCACAGTGGGAGCCAGCAGCGATTGCCTGTATGCTTGTTCACTTAGTAATGCATTACTTATTTGGTTGTTTTTGTAAAGGTTGAATACCCGCATGTCTCAAGCCCCGTTAGTTTTAGTTGATGGTTCATCGTATTTGTACCGCGCGTTTCATGCGCTGCCACCGTTAATGACATCCGCAGGGCTGCCAACTGGCGCGGTGAAAGGGGTGTTGAATATGCTGCGCAGTTTGCGCAAGCAATACCCTGAAAGCGTGATTACGGTGATTTTTGATGCTAAGGGGCCAACTTTTCGTGATGCATTATTCACTGAGTACAAGGCGCAAAGACCGTCGATGCCGGATGATTTGCGTGTACAAATTGAGCCCTTGCATGAATGTGTGAAAGCCATGGGTTTCCCTTTTTTATGCGTAGAAGGCGTTGAAGCGGATGATGTGATTGGTACCTTAGCCCGCAGCAGCACGCTAGCCGAGCGTCCGGTGGTGATCTCCACTGGCGATAAAGATATGGCGCAGCTGGTGAACGGCCATGTCACCTTAGTCAATACGATGTACAACACCACGTTAGACAGTGATGGCGTGGTGGAAAAATTCGGCATTGGCCCAGAGCTGATCATCGACTATCTGGCTTTGATGGGTGATAAATCCGATAACATTCCCGGTGTGCCGGGTGTTGGTGAAAAAACCGCACTGGGCTTATTGGTTGGCCTTGGTGATATGGATGTGATTTATGCCAATCTCGATAAAGTGGCGACTTTACCCATTCGCGGTGCGAAAACGCTAGGCGCTAAATTATTAGACAATCGTGATATGGCTTATTTATCACGTCAGTTGGCGACAATTAAAACCGATGTTGAATTAGAACTGAATATTGACGACATGCACATGCAGGATCCGCAAGACGAGATTCTGATGGAGCTGTATCAACGTTTAGAATTTAAAAGCTGGCAAGATGAGATTCGTCGTCGCAGTGCGGCTGCACCGAGCAGTCCCAAGCCAAAGCAAGCTGTTAGCAGTGCTGCCGATGATATGTTTGCTGAGGCGCTGGTTGAGGCTGAAAGTTCAGCTGACAGCGCAGCCGTCGACACTGCAGCAGTTGAGCATCAGGTGAAATTTCATACTATTTTGACTGAGGATGCCTTTGCCGATTGGCTGCAGCGCTTAAGCCAAGCCAAGCTGTTTGCTTTTGATACTGAAACCACGAGCGTCGATGCGCAGCAAGCACGCTTAGTGGGTATTTCTTTTGCAGTGGCTGAAGGTGAGGCCGCTTATGTGCCCTTGGCGCATAGTTACATGGGCGTACCAGAGCAGTTGAATGAGAAAAACGTGCTGGATGCGTTGCGCCCGTTGCTGGAAAATCCAACCATTAGCAAAGTCTGCCAAAACGGTAAATACGATATTAACGTGTTAGCCCGTTATGGCATTGCGGTACAAGGCCTACGCTTCGATACCATGCTTGAGTCCTATGTGCTCAATTCCACTGCTACGCGGCATAATATGGACAGCTTGGCACAGCGCTATTTAAATCGCAGTACGATTCTTTTTGAAGAGGTGGCCGGTAAAGGCGCTAAGCAACTGACTTTTGATCAAGTTGACCTGAGTGTTGCTGGGCCTTATGCCGCTGAAGATGCTGAAATTACCCTGTGTTTGCATAATCGTTTAATCAAAGAACTTGAAGAGATTCCAGCACTGCTTGATGTGTTGGCTAATATTGAAATGCCTTTGTTGCCGGTGCTGGCCCGGATTGAGCGGTGCGGTGCGTTAGTCGATGCGCATTTGCTTGGACTGCAAAGTTTAGAGCTGGCGGAGAAACTCACTGAGTTGGAGCGCAAGACCTTTGAGATTGCTGGTGAAGCGTTTAATTTAGCCTCGCCAAAACAGTTGGGTGTGGTGTTGTATGAAAAGCTTGGTTTGCCCGTTTTGGCCAAAACGGCCAAAGGTCAGCCCAGTACCGCTGAAGCGGTATTGTCAGAATTGGCTGAACAAGGCCATGAGTTACCCGTACTACTGATGGAATATCGCAGCTTAAGTAAACTCAAAAGCACGTACACAGATCGCCTGCCCGAGCAAATCAATCCGCTAACTGGACGTATTCATACCAGTTACCATCAAGCTGTCACCGCAACGGGACGCTTATCATCGAGTGATCCTAACTTACAAAATATTCCGATCCGTACCGCTGAAGGTCGCCGCATTCGCCAAGCCTTTATTGCGCCGGCAGGCTATAAATTACTGGCAGCAGACTACTCGCAAATTGAGTTACGTATTATGGCGCATTTGGCGCAAGACCCCGGTTTGCTTGATGCTTTCCGTAATGATCGTGATGTGCACAAAGCCACCGCTTCAGAAGTGTTTGGCGTTGAGTTAAAGGATGTCACTACTGATCAGCGTCGCAGCGCTAAAGCGATTAACTTTGGTCTGATTTATGGCATGAGTGCGCATGGTTTGGCGAAACAAATTGGCTGTGACCGTAGCCAAGCGCAAATCTATATGGACCGTTACTTTGCCCGCTACCCAGGTGTACTTGATTATATGGAGCGCACCCGCAAACAGGCCAGTGAGCAAGGCTATGTTGAAACCTTATTTGGTCGCCGGTTGTACTTACCAGATATTAACGCGAAAAACGCGGCGATCCGTAAAGGGGCTGAGCGCACAGCGATTAATGCGCCGATGCAAGGCAGCGCCGCTGATATTATTAAACGCGCAATGATTACTGTGGACAACTGGTTAGTTGAATCAGGTCTGGATGCGCGCGTCATCTTACAAGTGCATGATGAATTGGTGCTTGAGGTGCGAGAGGATCAAGTAGATGCACTACGCGCAGGCTTATTACCCTTGATGAGTGCTGGTGCGACTTTGGATGTGCCATTATTGGTTGAAACCGGCGTAGGCAATAATTGGGATGAAGCACATTAAGATTTTTAAATAATTTAGGAACTATTTTACATAAGCACACTCAGAGTATATGAATGGTTAAGGAATACCGTTGTTGAAACTCCTTGATGTGTTTTATGTTGGCAGATATCCGGACTACCCCTAGCCGTCCGGACTTATACTCCGAATCTCTCTCCCCCCCCCAGTGAGATTCGGAGTTTTTTTTGCCTTTTTTCCGGTCATCTGCGACAAAAGTTGCTCTGCTCATTTCCCTCTGCTTTTTTAGAAATATTCATGTAGTATTTATAGCTGTGCACTACATGGCCTAATGGCCGTTCTATTTGAGGCTTTTCCAAGCAGAGTGAGGCAAAAATGACTGATCGCGTTCAAGTCGGTGGCTTGCAGGTCGCCAAAGTTTTATATGACTTCGTTAATAATCAAGCTATTCCAGGCACTGGTGTGACTGCAGAGCAATTCTGGGACGGCGCAACGAAGGTGTTAAAAGACCTTGCACCGAAAAATCGTGCCCTGCTAGAAAAACGTGATGCCTTACAAGCACAAATTGATGAGTGGCACCTTGCACGTAAGGGCCAAGCTCATGACGCAGTAGCCTATAAAGCATTTCTGCAAGAGATTGGATACTTGCTGCCAGAAGCCGCAGACTTTCAAGCCAGCACACAAAATGTTGACGACGAAATTGCTCGTATGGCAGGTCCACAATTAGTGGTACCTGTAACTAACGCACGTTTTGCTCTTAACGCCGCCAATGCGCGTTGGGGTTCTTTGTACGACGCTTTATACGGCACTGATGTGATCAGTGAAGAAGGCGGTGCAGAGAAAGGCAAGGGTTACAATAAAGTACGTGGCGATAAAGTTATCGCTTACGCACGTGCTTTTTTAGACAAAGCGGCACCTTTAGCTGCAGGCTCGCACGTTGATGCAACCGGCTACCGCATTGAAGCAGGCAAGCTGCTGGTTAGCTTAAAAGGCGGCAGCAACACTGGGCTGCGTGATGATGCGCAACTGATTGGTTTTCAAGGTGATGCAGCAGCACCCACTGTTGTTCTGCTGAAGAACAATGGCTTGCACTTTGAGATCCAAATTGATCCAGATAGCGTTGTCGGTAAAACCGATGCGGCCGGTATCAAAGATATTTTGCTTGAGTCCGCTTTAACCACCATTATGGACTGTGAAGACTCAATTGCTGCAGTTGATGCCGATGATAAAACTTTGGTGTACAGCAACTGGTTAGGCCTGATGAAGGGTGATTTTGCTGAAAGCGTGACTAAAGGCGACAAAACCTTTACCCGCGTAATGAACCCAGACCGCGTATATACTGCCATCAATGGCGGTGAGGTTAAGTTGCATGGCCGTTCACTGTTGTTTGTTCGCAACGTTGGCCATTTAATGACCAACCCAGCAATCTTGGATGAGCAAGGCAACGAGATGCCAGAAGGCATCATGGATGCTCTATTCACTAGCTTAATTGCGATGCATAACTTGAACGGTAACACCACTCGTCAAAACAGCCGCACTGGCAGCATGTATATCGTTAAACCGAAAATGCATGGTCCAGAAGAAGTGGCTTTTGCTAACGAGTTGTTTGCCCGCACCGAAGATGTGTTAGGTCTACCGCGTAATACTCTAAAAATGGGCATCATGGATGAAGAGCGTCGCACTACGGTTAACCTGAAAGCCTGTATTGCGCAAGCAAAAGAGCGCGTCGTGTTCATTAACACAGGTTTCTTAGACCGCACTGGAGATGAAATCCATACCTCTATGGAAGCTGGCCCAATGGTTCGTAAACCAGCCATGCGCGGTGAGAAATGGATTGCCGCTTACGAAGATTGGAACGTTGATACCGGATTGGCTACCGGCCTATCTGGCGTTGCGCAAATTGGTAAAGGTATGTGGGCAATGCCTGATATGATGGCCGCCATGGTTGAGCAAAAAATTGCGCACCCGAAAGCGGGCGCTAATACGGCGTGGGTTCCATCACCGACAGCGGCAACGCTGCATGCCCTGCATTACCACGAAGTGGATGTATTTGCTCGTCAAGAAGAGTTGAAGAAACGTCAGTTTGCTTCAATTGACGATATTCTGACCATTCCATTGGCGCCAAGCACGGACTGGACTGCTGAAGAAATTCAGCACGAGCTCGACAACAACGCGCAAGGTATCTTGGGCTATGTTGTGCGTTGGATTGACCACAGTGTTGGCTGTTCTAAAGTACCAGACATCAACGATGTCGGTTTGATGGAAGACCGTGCGACGCTGCGTATCTCAAGCCAGCATATGGCCAACTGGTTGCGTCACGGTATTGTTACCGAAGCGCAAATTATTGAGACGATGCAGCGTATGGCTGTAGTGGTTGACCGTCAGAATGCGGATGACCCAGCTTACCGCCCAATGGCGCCGAACTTTGACGACAACGTCGCGTTCCAAGCTTCACTGGAGCTGGTGCTGCAAGGCCGCGAGCAGCCTAACGGCTATACCGAGCCTGTATTGCACCGTCGTCGTCGCGAATTTAAAGCTAAAAACGGCTTATAATTTGTAGCACGCCCTACAGTGTTAACAAAAAACCGCCGCAAGGCGGTTTTTTGTTTTCTAGAGTTGCTATGCCAGGGTAAAGCCTATAGATGTAAATCACTACTCAGTAGCCTGTTGCTATAAATCCAGCTAAGGCTCAATAAAGTTTGGATTTTGCCGCTGTCACACTTACGTCCAATAGGATGCGTTAATCTAAAACTTTAGGATACCAGTGATCTAATAGGGGAGTGCTCTATGAGCAGGAATGATGCCTTTGCAAAAACAGGCAAAACTGCAGTGCAACAAAACATACAAGGCACGCTGGAATTCTTGCAAAAATATCCACCTTTTAACCAGATGGATATTGCTCATCTCAGTTTTCTGGTAGAAAACTGTCAGCTGCGTTTTTATGCTAAAGGTGAAAAAATCATCAGTCCAGAAGATGGACCGGTGGAGTTTTTTTATATCGTTAAGCAAGGCAGTGTTCATGGTGAGCGCCGCAAAGGCCAAGATGCCAGCCAAGAAACCACCTTTGAAATTAGCACTGGTGAGTGTTTTCCGATTGCGGCCTTGTTAGGCGAAAGAGCGACACGTACCTCGCATATTGCCGAGACAGATACCTTTTGTCTGCTGCTGGATAAAGCCTCTTTTGTGAAGCTATTTGGCAAGAGTGAAGCGTTTCGTGATTTCTCTGTGCGTGGTATTAGCAGTCTGCTTGAGCACGCCAATCAGCAAGTGCAAAGCCGCGCAGCAGAAACACTGGGCTCGCAGTATTCGATGGAAACGCGCTTGTCTGAGTTGGCCATGCGCCAGCCCATTACCTGTGAAGGGCATTTGCCTTTGCATAAAGCTGTACAACTGATGCATGAGCAACAAATTGGCAGTTTGGTGATTACTGATGATATGCAGCGTCCACAGGGTATTTTTACCTTACGTGATTTACGTCGCGTGATTGCCGATGCCAATGCTGATTTACGCCAGCCCATCAGTGAGCTGATGACGCTAAATCCCTTTCATTTGTCACCGCAGGCCTCTGCTTTTGATGCAGCCATAGCAATGACTGAGCGTCATATTGCCCATGTCTGCTTGGTGCAGGATGGGCGCTTGGTAGGTGTGATCTCTGAGCGCGATCTGTTTTCCTTACAGCGTGTTGATTTGGTGCATTTAGCGCGCGCTGTGCGACATGCGGTATCGATCGATAAATTAGTGCAGCTGCGCGATGAAGTTCGCTCGTTAGTGGATCGCATGATTGCCCATGGCGCTAACTCTGAGCAGGTGACACGCTTAATTACTTTGCTCAACGATCATATGGTCTCACGCGTGATTGAGTTATGCATTGAACAGCATGGTCATCCGGGTGTTGATTTCACTTGGTTGGTATTTGGCAGTGAAGGGCGTAAAGAACAAACGCTGTATACGGATCAAGATAACGGTATTTTATTTGAGGCTGATAGCCAAGAAGAAGCCAACGCGATACGGCAAAAACTGCTGCCGCTGGCACGCGAAATTAACTTGGCGTTGGATGACTGCGGCTTCATGTTGTGTAAAGGCAATATCATGGCCGGCAATGCCGAGTTGTGTTTATCACGGCAAGAGTGGTCGCGACGCTTTAGTCAAATTGTCCGCGAAGCAACGCCAACCAATCTTCTTTATTCGACAATATTTTTTGACTTGCGAGCCATTTGGGGGCCGTTAGAGGGTTGCCAGGCTTTGCGTCGTGAAATGCTGTCGATGATTCGTGGTAATGACATGTTCCAGCGCATGATGGCACAAAATGCTCTGCAGTATAAACCGCCTCTGGGTGGGTTGTTTCGCAACTTTGCTTTGGACAAAAAAGGCTTAGAAAAAGACACTCTTGATCTAAAAACTAAAGGTTTAACGCCTTTTGTTGATGGTGTACGTGTGTTGGCGCTGGCCCATGGTGTTGAGAGCAGCAACACCTCAGAACGTATCCGTCAACTGGTCAGTAAAGGTGTGATTGAGCGCTTAGATGGTGATGCTTATGCTGAGGCGTATCACTTTATTCAGTTGATCCGTATGCAGCAGCATCAGCAGCAAGCAAAAAATGAATTGGCTTACAGTAATCGGATTTACCCTGATGAGCTCAATCATTTAGATCGCCGTATTTTGCGCGAATCATTTCGCCAAGCGCAGCGTTTGCAAGCCAGCTTGACTTTTAGGTATCAGCTGTGAGGTTTCTTAACGTCTTTCGTAAAAGCCCAGAGCTAAAAGCCTCTGATGCTTTACGTTTAGCTGCTTTAGCGCCGCCAGCAGCACTGAGTGAGCAACCTTTGCATGAGCAGCGCTTTGTCGTAGTGGATTTAGAAACCAGCGGCCTAAACACCCTTAAAGATAAGATTTTATCGATCGGCGCTGTGACTATTGAGCATTCAGCGATTGCTCTTGGTCAGCAGTTTAGCTGCACGTTGCGCCGGGTCAATCATGCGGTCAGTGAAAGTGTGTTGATCCACCAAATTCCACCAAGTGAAGTGGCTGCTGGGGTGCGCGCAGAAAAAGCGCTGCTAAATTTTATGGAGTATGTCGGCAGTAGTCCGCTCTTAGCTTTTCATGCCGCATTCGATCAGCGCATGCTGGCACGTGAAATGAACGATGCGTTCGCCTATCACTTGCGCCACCCATTTTATGATGTGGCCGAAATTGCTCAGCTGCTATGTCCTGAGCATACGATGCGTAATCCAGGCTTAGATGATTGGGTCAGTTATTTTGGTTTGCAGGTGTTACAGCGCCATAATGCCAGTGCTGATGCTTTGGTGACCGCCGAGTTGATGCTGATTTTGCTGAAACGTGCTGAGCGCCAAGGACTCAAAACTCTAAAAGATCTGGATATAAGTTTGCAGAACTGGCGACGTCGGCAACAAAATGTTTTATAAAAATGTAGTTTTACAAACTTGAACGACATAAAGCCGTTAATCATTCGCTGCTTTAGCTTAGGGGCTAACGGTCGATAACTTCTCATAGCGAACACTATGAGGGTCGGTTAATGCGAATTGTATCAACTGAGCAACATGCACTGAGCAGTGATTATCAAAAGCTGTTTGGTCGTGAAATCAATGAATCACTCGACTTGCAAGTTAATGGTCAGCGCTTGCAAATGCAGCGTCATGAGCGCGTATTGGTTGCTGAGCAAGGTTCAGCGGCGTTATTGAGTCGTTCCGCGCAGCCTGCGATTTCACCACAAGCATTAAAACGCTTGGTTGCTGAGAATGAGCCACGACAGGCTGCAGCAATACCCAGTGTTAGTGCAGCCGACAAGGCTCTTGCAGATTTTGCGCCCAAAGAAGCAGATCTGGAAAAACTTCGTGTATTGCTTGAAGCCTTGGCGCGTTTAAATGGCGAGTTAGACAGTTTTTTTAAATTCGCTAGACCAAAGCCTATGGAGCCCTCTGCTATCAGCACCGCGCAAGCCGTTGTACCAGTCGCAGAAGCACCTAGCAGTGATGCATTTCAATTGAGTTACGATTACCACGTCACTCAGTGGCACACTCAACAGTTGCAAGTAAACAACAGCGGACGTGTGACCACGGCTGATGGTCGCCAAATTGATTTTGATATGAGCCTGCAGATGAGTCGCACTGAGTACAGCAGTGAATCGATCAGTCTTCGCGCTGGTGCTGCTTTGAAAGATCCTTTAGTCGTTAACTTGCAGGGTGCGCCAGTGCAGTTGCAAGGAGGGCAGAAAATCTCTTTTGATTTGGATGCGGATGGGCAGCTCGATAGCATGGCGCGCTTGGCGCAAGGCAGTGCTTTTCTAGCTTTGGATCGTAATGGCAACGGCCAGATTGATGATGGTCGTGAGTTATTTGGTGCGCTTTCTGGTGATGGTTTTGCCGATTTAGGCGCTTATGATGATGACGCTAATGGTTTTATCGACGCTGGTGATGCAGTCTTCGCTCAATTAAAGCTGTGGGTGCCGGATGGCCAAGGCCAGGGCCAGTTGTTGAGTTTAGCCGAGGCAGGGATTGGTGCGCTGAGTTTGAAAAACGTAGCGGGCGGATTTGATTTAGTTGCTGATGGCGAGCTGCAAGGGCAAGTGCGCAGCACCGGTATGTTTTTATTTGAGGATGGCCGAGTCGGCAGTATGCAGCAGATCGATCTAGTGGTGTAATCCGAACAAGTGTCTTGATTGCAACACTGGGTGACGCCTGATATTGACGGCACCCACCGCTGCAATGATGTTATTCCGCGCTGGCTAAATAATCTGCCATGTACTCATCAAAGCTGCAGTTGTCTTGTTGCTCTATTGCTTGCTGCGCCTGGTGTGATTGCTCAGCGAGTGTTTGATAATGAGCAATCTGCTCAGCATCTAACGGTGGCGTGCTCAAGGTTTGTGCATGTTGCAGGCTTTGCTTTAAGGCAAACTGACTGAAGCTGCACTGTTGCTCGCGCATGCTGGCTAAAACTTGAGCTGAAGGTGTTAAATCAGGGTTGTTGAGTTTCTCAAACTGTCGGTTTAATGCTTCAGCATGCTCTGTGCTTGCGTAGCTATCATCGAGTAACTTGGCGCAAGCCTGCATCTGCGTAAGCAGTTCTTCGCCCCAAGCTTTCATGGATACCAACTCACGGCCACGCTGCAGCTGTAAATTGGGTTTACGGCCTTGCTTGACCACGGCTAAAAAGTTATCAGTGGCCGCTGGACACTCCGATTCACTCAATAAGGGGCTGTCTTGCAGTGCGCAGAACAGTAAGAATGTATCTAAAAAGCGTGCTTGCGGTAAATCAATGCCTAGCGGTAAGAAGGGGTTGATATCAATGCAGCGGGCTTCAACATACTGGATGCCGCGCGCAATTAACGCATCAACCGGACGTTCGCCGTCTTGAGTAATGCGTTTAGGGCGCATGGTGGAGTAGTATTCGTTTTCGATCTGCAAAATATTGCAATTCATTTGCAGCCACTGGCCATCTTTCTTAATACCAATTTTTTCGTAATCAGGATAAGGCGTACTGACGGCGCGTCGTAAACTGTCTGTGTAACTGCTCAGATCGTTGTAGCAAGGTGTTAAACCGGCTTGCGCGCTGCTTTGGTAGCCGAGGTCGCTCATGCGCAAGCTGGTGGCGTAGGGTAGATACAGCGTGTCTTCATCAAAGGTTTCGAGTTGATGGCTGCGGCCACGTAAGAAACTGATATCCAGCGCTGGTGATGCACCAAATAAGTACATCAGCAACCAGCTATAACGACGGAAGTTGCGAATTAAACCAATGTAACGCGCTGACTGATAGTCTTGTTGCGAGCTTGTGTCGCCTTCTGCTCTACGCAACAAGGCCCAAATTGAATCCGGCAAGGAAAAGTTATAGTGAATACCCGCAATGCACTGCATGGTCTTGCCATAACGTACGGCTAAACCTTTGCGGTATACATGTTTCAATTGCCCAATGTTGGAACTACCGTATTGCGCGATGGGGATCAGCTCTTCTTTAGGCAGGTGCCCTGGCATTGAAGGGCTCCACAGCACCTCTTGGTCCAAATGGGTGACGGTAAAACGATGGATTTCTTCCAGCTGCGCTAAGGTTTGCGCTGAATCAGGTAACGCGTCAGTAATAAACTCAAGCAGCGCTTCCGAGTAGTCTGTGGTGATGCTGCTGTGGGTTAAGGCAGAGCCTAAAGCCTTTGGGTGTGGCGTCAATGCTAAGCGGCCATTACGCTCAACACGTAGGCTTTCGCGCTCAATACCATGTAGGCAGTGCTTGAGCTGCGCTAAAGCTTCGGGCTGGCTAAGTAGCGCCAGGCGACGAGAATATGTATCGCTCAAGGGGAAATCCTCAATAGGGCATCGTGGCAATATGGGGGTGCTGATTGCCGAGTGCAAGGGTACGGGACGACTTTTAGTCGTTATGTACCCTAGGCGGATTAAAATGACGGATAGTCATTGCTTACTTTTTCTTAATTTTGCCGGCATTGGCAAACAGCGCAGCCATCGCGCTGTTACTTGGAGCAGGCTTGTCTTGTGGTGTATGGCGTTCACTACGCGGCTGATTACGTGCGGGTTGTGAGCGTGCTATCGGCGCTGGTTTTTCGCCTGGGGTGTCACTCATGCGCATGGATAAAGCAATGCGCGCGCGCGCAATATCGACTTCCATAACTTTTACTTTAACAATGTCACCGGCTTTCACCACTTGGTAAGGGTCTTTAACAAAGTTCTCTGACAGTGCAGAAATATGCACTAAGCCATCTTGATGCACGCCAATATCAACAAAGGCACCAAAGTTGGTGACGTTGGTGATGACGCCTTCTAAGACCATGCCGAGGCTTAAATCTTTTAAACTTTCGACGCCGTCTTGGAAACTGGCGGTTTTAAACTCAGGGCGTGGGTCACGTGCAGGCTTATCCAGCTCTTGCAAAATATCGGTGACGGTGGGTAAGCCATAGGTTTCATCGGTGAATTGCTTTGGATCAAGCTGTTTTAAAAATGCCGAATCACCGATCAGCGAGCGAATGTCGCGTCCGGTATCTTGGGCAATGCGAGTTACCAGTGGATAGGTCTCTGGGTGCACTGCAGAGGCGTCGAGCGGATTTTTACCATTCATCACTCGTAAGAAGCCAGCGGCCTGCTCAAAAGTTTTTTCACCCAGACGCGGTACTTTTTTCAATGCAGTACGGCTGATAAAAGCGCCATGCTCGTCACGGTAGGCAACGATATTTTTCGCCAGTGTAGCGTTTAAACCAGAAATGCGTGCCAGCAGCGCAGCAGACGCTGTGTTTACATCAACACCCACCGCGTTCACACAGTCTTCCACCACAGCATCCAGTGAGCGTGCGAGTTGAGTTTGCGAGACGTCATGTTGGTATTGACCCACACCAATGGCCTTGGGGTCGATTTTAACCAGTTCGGCGAGCGGATCTTGCAAGCGTCGCGCAATCGACACAGCACCGCGCAGCGATACGTCTAAATCAGGGAATTCGAGGGCAGCTAATTCTGAGGCTGAATACACCGAAGCGCCGGCTTCACTGACCATGACTTTGCTCATGTGTAGTTCAGGTAATAGTTTCACCAGTTCAATGGCAAGGCGATCAGATTCGCGGCTGCCGGTGCCATTACCGATGGCAATTAATTGTACGTGGTGTTTTTTACACAACGCCGCCAATGTGGTGATGGTTTCATTCCACTTGTTATGCGGGACGTGCGGATAGACAGTGGTGGTTTCTAGCACTTTACCGGTGGCATCCACGACCGCGATTTTGCAGCCGGTACGCAAACCAGGGTCAATACCTAAAGTGCAGCGCGGCCCCGCTGGCGCTGCCAATAACAAATCATGCAGGTTGCGGGCGAATACATTAATAGCTTCAGTTTCTGCCGATTCACGGAGCTGGCCGAACAGGTCGGTTTCTAAATGGTTCGACAGTTTTACCCGCCAAGTCCAGCGCACCACTTCAGCCAACCATTTATCGGCGGCACGTTCTTGATTTTTAATGGCAAAATGCTCAGCAATGACCACTTCGCAAGGATGCATGCTACCGGGTGTGTCATCACCCATGCTCAAGTTAGCCGTTAAAAAACCTTCGTTACGACCGCGGAAGATAGCCAGTGCACGATGTGACGGCACGCTTTTAAAAGGTTCATCGTGCTCAAAGTAATCGCTGAACTTCGCCCCTTCCTGTTCTTTACCGGCGATGACACGCGTACGCAATACAGCATGCTGTTGCAGCATCGTGCGCAGACGTTCGAGTAAGGCCGCATCTTCAGCAAAGCGCTCCATTAAAATATATTTAGCGCCTTCGAGTACGGCTTTTTCGTCACTAAAGCCTTTTTCTGCATCAATAAAGCGTGCAGCTTCAAGTTGTGGGTCGTGACTGGGTTGGTTAAACAGTAAATCAGCCAACTCACCGAGGCCAGCTTCTAAAGCAATCTGACCTTTGCTGCGACGTTTTTGTTTATAGGGTAGATACAGGTCTTCTAAACGCGTTTTGGTGTCAGCCTGTTCAATGGCGTGCTGCAACTCTGCAGTGAGTTTTCCTTGCTCTGCAATTGAGGCCAAAATTGAGGCACGGCGGTCATCCAACTCGCGCAAATAACGTAGGCGCTCCTCTAAATGACGCAGTTGCGTATCATCTAAACTGCCGGTGACTTCTTTACGGTAGCGTGCGATAAAGGGCACAGTTGCACCTTCATCAAGCAAAGCAATGGTGGCAATCACTTGTTGTGGGGCAACAGCTAATTCTGTGGCAATGCGAGTACTTATGCTATCCATCAGGCTACCTAAGTCAGTCAAAAAAAGCAGGATAGACCTGCATCAAAAGGCTAATTATAGGGCAAATCAGCCAGCAAACCAGCATTGCCTCCCAGCAAGAAAAATTTGCTAACAATGCCTAACCCCCAGTGCTCGATGATTACGGCATACTAGGTCTATGAATCTTAACTAAATAGGTGGATACCGCATGAGCGTCACTGAAGGTGAAAAAATCCTCATTGTCGATGACGATGAACGCTTACGCCGCTTACTTGAGCGCTTTCTGGGCGAGCAAGGCTACCGTGTACGGGGTGTCGAAAATGCTGAGCAGATGGATCGTGTACTCGCTCGCGAACTGTTTAATTTAGTGGTGCTCGACTTAATGATGCCCGGTGAAGACGGTTTGTCGGTGTGCAGTCGTTTGCGTGCCAGCAACAATCAAGTACCGATTATTATGCTCACCGCCAAGGGTGATGAGGCCAGTCGCATACACGGCTTAGAATTGGGTGCTGATGATTATCTCGCCAAGCCGTTTAATCCGCGTGAATTGTTAGCTCGAATCAAAGCCGTTTTGCGTCGGCAAAACACCAGCGTGCCCGGTGCGCCCGGCAGTGAAGAAGCAAGCGTCAGCTTTGGTGATTACAGTTTATCGTTAGCTACGCGCGAGTTGAGCAAAGGCGATCAGGTGCACATGCTGACCACCGGAGAGTTTGCGGTATTAAAAGCGCTGGTTGAGCATGCCCGCGAGCCGTTAACCCGTGACAAACTGATGAATCTTGCCCGCGGGCGTGAATGGGATGCTTTAGAGCGCTCGATTGATGTGCAGGTGTCACGTCTGCGCCGCATGATCGAACCTGACCCTTCTAAGCCGCGCTACATTCAAACTGTTTGGGGTGTGGGTTACGTGTTTGTGCCCGACGGTAATAAATGAAGACATCGCTCTTGTACCCACAGAGCTTTTTTGCTCGCACCTTGTGGATGGTGCTGTTGGCCGTCTTATTCTCGAAAGCATTGACGCTGATTTACTTGATGCTTAATGAAGATGTGTTGGTGGATCGTCAATACAGCCATGGCGCCGCTCTCACTTTGCGCGCTTACTGGGCCTCACCGGCTAGTGAGCGTGCGGCCATCGCGAAAGCCGCTGGGCTACAGCTGGTCGCAGAAGATGACGTGCCGGTAGGTGAGCAGCACTGGCCCTATAGCGATATATTCAGTGAACAGATGCGCGCGGAGTTAGGCGCAGATACCCAGGTGCGTATTCGGGCACAAACGCCACCATCATTGTGGGTTAATGCACCGAGTCTAGGGCCAGACTGGATTCGCGTACCTTTATATCCGCATCCGCTGCGTGGACAACGGGTGTGGAACTTAGTGGCTTGGTTTTTAGGCATCGGTTTATTATCAACTGCGGCAGCGTGGATTTTTGTGCGCCAACTCAGCGCGCCACTGAAACGTCTAGTGATCGCCGCGCGTCTGTTTGGTCAAGGGCGCAGTGTGCGCTTACCGGTTGATGTGGATACCGCCAGTGAAATGGCCGAGGTGTATCGCGCTTTTAACCAAATGACCGATGATGTTGAGCAGGCCGGTCGTGAGCGCGAGCTGATGCTGGCAGGGGTTTCCCATGACTTGCGCACACCGTTGACACGTTTGCGCTTATCCCTGGAGTTGCTCGACAGTGATAATGAGTTGACCAGCGATATGGTGCGTGACATTGAAGATATGAATGCCATTTTGGATCAATTCTTAGCCTTTATTCGTGATGGCCGTGATGAGCCAATGGAAGCCTGTGATCTCAATGAATTAATCAGTGCAGTGGTTGCCCCTTATCTCCAGCAAGGTCGCTCGATTCGCTTGTGTTTAGAGGAAATGCCCTCATTAGAGTTACGCCGTGTCTCAATCAAACGCATGTTAGTTAATTTGCTAGAAAACGCTCTGCGTTATGGTGCGCAAGGGATTGAAGTGGCTGCTTCGGTGGTGAGTGATGAGCACGCGGCGCATGTGGTGATCAGCGTGTTAGATCGCGGCCCTGGGCTTGCTCCTGAAGATTTGCAACGCATTTTTAATCCCTTCTATCGTGGCGATCAGGCCCGTGGCGGGCAGGGTGCAGGTCTTGGTTTAGCGATTGTGCAGCGTATTGCTGCGCAACATGGCGGTAAGGTTGAGCTGCAGAATCGAGCGGGCGGTGGTTTAGAGGCCTCTGTGTATTTGCCGATTGCTGTACATGAGCTGCACTGAGGCAGTGTTGTTGTGGAGAGGTGATGGCCGTCAATGAGTGATAATCAGCAAGAAAAAGTACGTTTAGATAAGTGGTTGTGGGCGGCACGTTTTTATAAAACCCGAGCACTGGCGAAAGAGGCAATTGAAGGCGGTAAAGTGCATTGTCGTGGCGAGCGCTGTAAACCATCGAAAGAAGTAAAAGTGGGCGATGAATTGGTGCTCCGCGCGGGTTACGATGAGCGCATCGTAGTAGTCGAGCAACTCAGTGCCGTCCGACGTGGCGCACCCCAAGCGCAGCTTCTATATCGTGAGACAGACGAGAGTATTAGCGCTCGTGAAAAAGCGGCTGAACTGCGTAAAGCGGGCGCATTGGGCATTCAAACCGATGGCCGGCCGACGAAAAAGCAGCGCCGGCAGATTCATCGTTTCAAAGATCAATAATGTCTTCGCCACCTAGGTAAGGTGCAGCTAAGGCAGTTAATTTTTTAAGCGCGGTTTATACTAGGGCGCTATTTTATTGGTGAGTGTTGTATGGCGGATTTTGATTTTACTCAGCGGTTTATTTTTGATAACACCGATGTGCGCGGCGAACTGGCGAACTTAGAAGAAAGTTATGCTCACGTGCTCGCTAAACATGACTATCCAGAACCGGTTGCGGCTTTGCTGGGAGAATTGATGGCGGCCGCGGCCTTGTTGGTTGATACGTTGAAATTTGATGGGTTATTGGTGTTGCAAGCGCGTTCAAGTGGTGCTGTGCCTTTGCTGATGGTGGAGTGCTCCAGTAACCGTGAATTGCGCGCGATTGCCCGCTATGAAGCAGCGCAAATTAACAGTGGCGCAACCTTGCAAGAGCTGATGCCAGAAGGTGTGTTGGCACTGACTGTGGATCCGCACCAGGGGCAGCGCTATCAAGGTTTAGTCGCTTTAGACGGCGAGACTTTAGCTGAATGTCTCAGTAATTACTTTGTTAATTCGGCGCAGTTACCCACACGCTTTTGGTTGTACGCCGATGGTCAGCGTGCGCGCGGCATGCTTTTGCAGCAGTTACCTGCGGATCGCGTGCCTGATGCAGAAGAGCGTGAAGCCAGCTGGCAGCATGTGATTACTTTAGCAGCAACGCTCAGTGCCGAAGAGTTATTGGGCTTAGACAATGAGACAATTTTGCACCGTCTGTATCACGAGGATGATGTGCGCTTGTTTGCTAGTAGTGCGGTGAAGTTTCACTGCAGTTGCACACGTCAGCGCTCAGAGCAGGCCTTGATGAGCTTAGGTCTGTCTGACTTACAGTTGTTGCTGGCTGAAAAAGCAGGCACTATTGAGATTGATTGTCAGTTCTGCAATCAGCGTTATTTATTTAATGAAGCCGATATCGCGCAATTGTTCGCAGAGCAAGATGCTAGCAATGCATCGACCACAGTGCATTAATTGCATAACTCTGGCATAATCGCGGGCACTTTTTCCGTTGTAGTGCGTCTGTTTAGACGCTACAAACTTTTTAGAGGACTCGGCTCGGGCCGTTGGGGATCTCATGACGCAAGCAAACACCACTGTGTATACCGATATTAGTGCCGCTCAATTAATTGAAGAAGCGGTTCGCCGTGGCGAAGGCAAATTGGCTGTAAATGGTTCATTGGTTGTTGAAACAGGCCACCGTACCGGCCGTTCGCCGGCTGACCGTTTTATCGTACAAGAGCCGAGCACTGATGCTCACATCGCTTGGGGTCCGATTAATCGCCCGATTGCACCAGCGATTTTTGATGCATTGTGGGCTCGTGTTGAAGCGTACGTGGCAGAGCGTGAAAGCTTTGTTTCACATGTGCATGTGGGTTCTGATCCAGCGCATTACTTGCCAGTCAAAATGACCACCACTACGGCTTGGCACAACCTGTTTGGCCGCTGCTTGTTTATTACCCCAGAGACGTTCAACGCCGCGGGTAAAGAGCAATGGCAAATCATCAACGCGCCTTTCTTTGAGTGTGTGCCTGAGCGTGATGGTACCAACTCTGACGGTTGTGTAATGATTAACTTCGCCGCGAAAAAAGTGTTATTGGCAGGTATGCAGTACGCTGGCGAAATGAAAAAAGCCATGTTCTCGGTACAGAACTTCCTCTTGCCTGAATACGATGTATTACCAATGCACTGCGCCGCCAACGTCGGTGAAGACGGTAACACCACGCTATTCTTTGGCTTGTCTGGTACCGGTAAAACCACTTTATCAGCCGATGAAAGCCGTTACTTGATTGGTGACGACGAGCATGGTTGGGGTGTGGGCACTGTGTTCAACATCGAAGGCGGTTGCTATGCAAAGTGCATCGACTTGTCTGAGAAAAATGAGCCAGTGATCTGGAAAGCCATTAAGTTTGGTGCCGTATTAGAGAACGTGGTGCTTGATGAGCAGCGTGTACCGGATTACACCGATGACAGCTTAACGCAAAACAGCCGCGCCGCTTATCCGCTAGAAAACGTTGAAAAACGTGTGCTTGCTAACCGTGCTGGCGAACCAAATGCAGTGATCTTCCTGACTTGCGATCTGACTGGCGTATTACCGCCAGTGTCAATTTTGAATAACGAACAAGCGGCTTACCACTTCTTGTCCGGTTACACCGCTTTAGTGGGTTCGACCGAAATGGGTTCAGGCTCAGGTATTAAATCAACCTTCTCAACGTGCTTTGGCGCACCATTCTTCCCGCGCCCAGCCGGTGAGTACGCTGATCTGCTGATCAAGCGCATTCAGGGTTTCGGCTCTAAAGTGTACTTGGTCAATACCGGTTGGACTGGCGGTGGCTATGGTGTCGGCCAGCGTTTCAATATCCCAACCACCCGTGCTGTGATTGCGGCGATTCAAGGTGGAACGCTAGTGGGTGCAGAAACTGAGCACTTGCCAGTGATTAACTTGGATGTACCAAAGTCTGTACCAGGCGTTGACAGCAACTTACTCAACCCACGTAATACTTGGGCTGATAAAGCGGCTTACGATGCAGCTGCGAAAGAGTTAGCGGGTAAGTTTGTCGAGAACTTCAAGAAATTTGAAGTGTCTGAAG